>JAJPJH010000004.1 GCA_021324335.1 Gammaproteobacteria bacterium | reverse complement strand
TTAAGACAGGCATCCATGAGTTGCGTGTATGTATCATCATCCTCTGTTAATCCATGGTGTTTTTTTGCTTGTTGCAAGCAGTTTATCAATGAGAAAAATGGGTGTGAAATCACTATTTCACCCAAATCAATGATTGTGATATCTCGGGATATATCCGCGATGAGTGTGTTATTGTCATTAAAATCGGGTTGAACTATAGTTTGTTTAATAAAGAAATCAGATAATTTTTTACATAAATTAATCACAGTCGGATGCAGTTTTTCTAGGTCGTTAATTTCTTTTTCTGAAAGACCGTCCTTTATCAATATATTTTTTTGTGAAAGCAATTGCTTGTATAAATCCGGCAATTTTTCTAATCGCCAATCTGGCACGCCTATACCAATAAAAATGTTGATATCATCTGCAACGGCTAACTGCATTGATGTAAATTGATTTATAGCCTTCCTAAACAAGGCCACATCGAATTGTTGTTTTAAAATTTTTCTTAATGATACGCCTGCATCTTTCATTAAAAAACAATTTAATTCAGTGTTATGTCCGATTACTTTTGGTACTGAAATGTGAAATTGATCATGCAAAATCTGGATAATAGTAAATTCTAATGCAAGTAAATCTGGTGTGTGTTTCAAATAAATGAAACCATCTGTTGTTACATAACGAATCACATAAGACCAAGGAGTGATTTGCACTTCTTCTGGCAGGCTACTTTTAAGTATATATCCGTGAGATGAAAGATATTCGCAACCCCACTGGATAATTTTTTTATTTAGATTATTATTTCCTATCATATATTTAAATCACAATAATCACGTTTTTCAATATAGTCAGGTTGTGACTACAATTAATTAAGATCCAATTATTCAACACATTCATCAATTTTAAAAATTTTTCTTGTTGCTATACCGGTGGTAAGGATACAACCCTTAAGTTGGAACCTTTTAATCATAATATAATTATCGTCAGCATATGACTATAATAATATTATATGTTATTAATTACCCTATTTAGTTTTTCAACAGTTCCAAGCGATGACGCTCTAAGCGTTTCACTAAACGTAAGATTGCCGCAACGGAATTCGAATGCACGTTTCAGCTCTTCATTGTGAAAGTAACATAACCAAATATTATTACCTAATGCTGGGTCAATATCGATCCCAATTATTTTGAATTCTTTTTTTAACTTAGCGATAAGAACAGCATTATTGAATGGTGCGTGACAACTGAGTACTCTTGAGAAGCCTAATATCATTGTATAGTTAAGTACTCTATCAATTAATTCTGAATAAATACCCTTCTTTCTATAATCTGAATGCACAGCAGTAAATTGCATATAATAACTATCATATGTTTTCTGCCAACCTCGCATCATTGCGATAGCATTTTCGTTTTTATCCAACAATAAATAATTGTCTTCCAATAAATTTCCTACTGAAGGTTCATTTAATATTTTCAGATTTTCAAATTCATGTTTGCTACGCAATTTCTCTTCGTCAAAAAACAATTCTAATGGTGAATGTTTTTGAAAATCTTTCGCATAGACATCCCAGAATTCATCAGTTTTCATACGTTTAAAAATAAACTTACTCTTAATTGGTTGAGTAAATGATTTTTCTCTAGCATTTTGTATTAATTTATTTCTAGCATCGTTATTGTTCATGATAAACCTTACAATCAAATAACTGTATTAACTTTTCAGGAGATGAGATTAATAATTCTTTATCCCTTTTTTTCAATCCTTTTATGTATTTTTCAATTTTGAGAGCTGTACTTTTGCAATTTTTAACTTGCCAGCATTGCGCGATACATACAGGTTGAAAACTTCTCGTATATTTGCATTTTATTGAGCCATCCAAATGCTCTCGGTAGCGTCGAGCTAATTCTGCTGTATAACCTGTGTAATAATTTCCATTATCACAAAGCAACATATATATAAAATAGTTGGAGCGATTGGTCATTTGATCTTTCTTCAATAAATTTTCACGTCGCACCATAGTGCTACTCAAACGTTTTCATTATGAAAATTACTTAACTGCGCTTAAACCCTCAAAGTAACTTTCTTCAATAGGTAAAGTTGTAACACCAATAGCTCTCAAACATTGCACAAATAAAATTGCACTGAATGTGCCCCGAGACATTCGACCTCGTAAATCCTCGACACTGATATCAACATTAATTTCCTTAAGCTTGCTTACAAGCATAGGATAATCAACGCCTCTTTTTGCTAATTCAGTTTTCAATATTTTAGTGACCACTTTTGCCCACGCTGGCTTAGTATCATCCTTGCTCATACATAAATTCTCAAAATTGTTAATTAACAATTTATATTAAATTAAAGCAATTTTAATTGCAAATTTTTGTTGACATAAATTGTTTATGTGTTATTATAATTGTGTATTAACAACTTATTGAGGTATTTTAAATATGTTTAGTTCAATCAGCTTAGACAATTTGAAAAGAATAGTTCCTTCGATTTTTACAGAATCTGGCTCTAGCAAAACCAGCGATAAGTACAAGCACATCTCAACCGCAAATATTGTAAACGGTTTGCTGAATGAGGGATTAGTACCGACATGGGCGACGCAGTGCAGAACGCGATTAATTGATAAACGCGCTTTTACTAAACACATGATACGCTTTCGCCATATCGACGCACGCCCCACACAATCCGGGTTATTTCCTGAAATTGTACTCATTAACTCGCATGACGGCTTGTCATCCTACCGTTTAATGGCTGGCGTTTATCGTCTTGTTTGTTCTAACGGGTTAATTGCTGGTAATACCTATGATGAAATTCGCGTGCGTCATCAAGGTGACATACTGGGCAATGTCATCGAAGGGACTTACCGCGTTATAGAGGACTCTAAAAAAATGATTGAGTCCGCAGAAAAAATGAGCACCCTAGCTCTTAGCAATCCTGAAAAGAAAATTTTTGCTGAAGCTGCACATTCTTTGAGATTTGAAAATAGCTCCATGAATGAGGCTATTGAACCAGTAAAATTATTATCTCCCCGCCGTTATTCAGAAATTAATAAAGACGATCTTTTTACTGTATTTAATGTGGTGCAGGAAAACTTGATCAAGGGCGGTGTTCGTGGATATGCGAAGGATGCAAACGGCTACCACAAACGAGTACGCACCCGCGCAATAAACAGCATTGATCAAAACACGGCTTTAAATCGTGCGCTCTGGTCAGTAGCTGAAAAAATGATGGCGCTAAAAGGAGCTTAAAAGGAAATGGTGATAATGAAATCATTATCACCACCTACCCCCCGCTAGGTAGGTCCCGTTAAAACCTGCCTAGCAATCACTTTAAACAACCAAGTAAGGAGTATTTAAAATGATGCAATCAATGGTACAAGAAAATTTGCCGCTGGTAAAAGAAATCGCCCTCTTTTGGCATATCGAAGATGTACAAGACAGAAGACCCGATTTGACAGACGAACAAGCCAGCGCGGTTTTACAACATCTTAAGCGAAAACATGATGCAAATATTGGCATTAACTGGGAAGTCATAGACATCGTGGCCGACATTTTATTTCCTGAAATTGAAACAGCAGCCCAAAGGGGGATTAATCATGATTAAATCAATACTATTTAAAATTTGCAGACCTGTTAAGACATTTTTAAAAACATACCACCGAAAAAATAACAGACAAAAAATGATGAAGGCCTATCTTAAAATTAAAGCTGGCAAATTTTGCGCTACCTACAATAAGGAAGTTACAGCATGAATAAATTTGAAGTCACTTTTAAACGTATTGAGGCATTTTACGAAACGATCACCCTTGACGCTTTAACAGCTGAAGAAGCCAGGAAAAAAGCCGATGCCTTGTCGTGTCAGGGCGCTATTGCATATGACTATTTTAAAGAATCTGATTTATTAGACGAGTATATTCTTAGAGTAGAAAAAATCAGTTGAGAAACGAAGGCTTACCGCCAGTGAAAAGCTGGCGGTATTGCTTAGCCAAGCTAATTTTAATAACCCTGAAGCACACCAGCCAATTTATTATATGTAGCATAGATGCTTTTTTTATAGGCGGTATTATGTACCCATGTGTGAGAATGGTAATTCCCAACTCCCTGCCAAATATCTTTACCTTGGGCGATACTTTGAGCGAGTATCCATGTGCCTACAAAAACATTTTTACAGGCATTAAATTGGATATCATCTTTCGTATAACCGTAGTCTGAAATTTTAGGCAGCCAAATACTATTTATTTGCATGATGCCGTAATCATAAGTGCCATTACTTTTATTTTTAACTGCCTCACCATTGCGCCCGTTTTCTTTTTTGATAACAGACAGTATCAAGGTGGCCGGAACGTGAAAATAAATTGCAGCTGTATTGATGCATTCGACGGGTGCGCCATTTATCATTATTGGCATCATGCTGAGTTTACCTTTAAGCAGACTGTTTTTGACTGTTATGCGTCTGCCAATCCTTGTCTTTAGACAAAATGTATTGCGCAGCTTGCTCAAAAAAATCATCTGTTTTTTTGACATTCGCCCATTCGCAATACTGTTTGATTTCATCCATAATATTTTTTTCAATGCTAATACGTAGTTGTTCCTTCTTGGTATTTTCTTTTGCTTTGATGATCGGCATAAATGCTCCTTATTGTTTGTCAAAGAGTTTAGTCTTCAATTGGCTAAAATTTCAGGCGAAAAATTTAGATTCTTTGCCTAAAAGTTAAGGCAATTCTTTTATAAAAAATAGATTGTAAATCTTCGTTTTTTAAATTAATTCCGTTAGTCTTAGAAAAATAAGGGCACACATGTCGCACCAATTGGGTGCAATAAAAAAATCTTTTGAAACATTGAGTTAGGTTAAAGTGACTGCAAAATAAAATTTTCCACTTTAAAAATGCTTTCGGTGCCACTTTGGTGCCGTTAAAAATCACTTTTTCATGTGTGTTTATCTGTAAAAACCGCATTGTTCCATCCTTTTGGTGCCGAAACGGCACTTACTTTTTATTATTTGTGTCGAAGCGGCACCGCGCTAGAATTCTTTTTCACCCTCATCGGGAAACAGTTTTTTCATATGAGATAAAGCTTGCTCCTTACATTTTTTTAAAAGGAGCTCAGCTTTATCATCATTTTTTTCTAAAAATAGTTCGGTAAACGATCTTACAATCAAAAGCGATTCCAGCGTCCAGCGAATGTTATTTTTCAACATATCCATCATGAAATTGAGATCGTTTACGCCACCTTTTTCTGAATTTTCTTGATTGGAAGCTTCCTCAATCCTAAACCCCAAATCCACCAATTCTCTGATAGATTGAGCAACCGAGCCTGTCATTTTGGCTTCAGTTCTGACTTTCAGTTTTTTGACGACTTCATCATAAAATCGGACATTAATGCGCTCCATAGAAGACTCCTAAATTTAAATTTCTCGTTCGACTTGATTCGTTTTTTGCTGGATTTTCATATTGTCTTGATACGATTTTTCGTTGTGAATTAACTTAGCCGCGTTCTGGAATTTTTGTTTTTCTTCCATCGATTGCTGCTTAATCAGGCTCATCCCTGCTTTGAACAAGACGTCCTCTTTTTGATGTTGGGAGTAAAATTGTTGGAAAGGAATTGCATTTTTAAAATCGTTTCGTATCTGTGATTCGCCTTTTATTTTTAAGAGATCGTTGTAATCATATTTCGCGTGATTTTTAAGATCTGGCACCATAAAACTGACATTTTTTTGGTGGCTTTGAAGACGCTCTGCTGCCTCACGAATCGTTTTATCGAGCGTTAAATCTTTGCCATCGTAATCAAGACAAATAACAATATTCTTCGGCAACGTGGCAAGGTCAATGGCACCTAAAAGTTGTTTGCCGAGCAAACTTTTAACAGGAATGTCTGGTAAAGCTTTAGCAACTGAAAGCGCGGTCACTGTTCCTTCCGCTAATATGACAGTATCCTTTTTTTCACCTAAATTAACGGCAACGCTTCCGCCTTTTTTGGCACCAAAGGTTTGTTTTCCGACGGCGAGGTAAGGTACTTTATTACCAGATTCACGATCCAAAAAAATAGTTTCCGCTGAAATAATTTCATTGTTTTTGTTGCGTACCAGACTTACCAACGCCGGCAATTTTTCTTTATTGATGGATGAATAAATTCCCGGATGAAAGCGAATGTCCTCGGTGATTTTCATGGTAATAGGATCAATCCCGCGATGTTTTTTAAGGTAGATTTCAGCCAAGGTACCCGCAATAGAAATACTTTCTTTCGCGATTTTCTTGGCCTTGGCTTGCATTTTTTTCTGATAATCGGTTTCCTGGATTTTCGATTCCTGGATGTCTTTTTCGATTGAAGCAGACGATTTTGTAGTGAATTTTTCATGGACAGATGGCACAATCCCTAACCATCTAGCAGCAAATTCAATAGCCTCTTGCTTGCTCATATTGCATTGTTTTTCGATGAAAGAAAGCATAGATCGTCCTTTGGAATTATTCTCTGAAAAGTCATTCCACCATCCTGCTTTCTCGCCCTTGATAGTGAGCGAAAGGCTTCCTTGCTTACTGCCAAATTTTAAATAATGACCGCCGCGAATTTTGGGTTGACCCAATATTTCAATAGCCAGGTGTTCTGCATTGGCATTTAAACCTTCTTTAATGCGTTGCAAATCGTAAGAAGGTTTGTTTTCATATTTGACTTGCTGGATATTGTTGGAGTTTATTTTTTTGGGTGATAGTTTATTTTTATGAGATCGAGGATAATCATCTATTACTTCAAGAGCACTTAATTTTTCACCTCTATTCGAAAAGATTCGTTCCCGCAGTTGATGTTTATCATCCGTGTAGATACGTAATTCATTTTCAGGACGGGTTAATGTTACAAGAAAGGTCTTGAGGTTCATTAAGTTTTTGCGATAACTTTCAAATAAAGCAAGTACCGTGGAATATGTTCCACCTTGCGCACCATAGGCAGTCACCGCATAACCATGGTCCCAATGCTGCGATTTTTGATCCTTGCCATTAAACGTATGGGTACTACCGTCTTCTCGAACCACCGTAATTTTGTCATGGTCAATAGCAGTCACATTGGCAAATTCAGAAGAAAAGACCTGCTCTTTGCGGTCAGTTCTCATCCAAACCATTTTATCGCCCACTTTTAAACTGCGTTTTTCTTTCCAAAATACTTCTATCTTTTGATTACGTTTTTGCATTGATTTTGGAATCGGCCACAAGATATCTTCCTTTTCTTGTTCCATTTTGGATAATACGAGCAGGTTAAGTTTGGGATCCACCGCCTTAATGGTGAAATAGTCTCCTGCCTTGATCTCTTTGCCCACGCCTTCCGTAAATCGCACAATGTATCCGGCTTTAAAATTTTTGGATGACGAACGTTCCACCGCCGTCATATTTTTTGCGACTAAAACTTGAAAAGTATCACTCGGCCCTGTCAGTTTTCCTTTTTCTTCTAATTGGTTTCTCACCTCAAAGTTAACGGCTTTCCGGTCTTCATGACTCGGGGTAATAATTTGCACATTTTCGTTTTGGGCAAGTAAGTCGACATAATCTTTGGCTATGGCTTTGACTCTTTTTTGATACGATAAATTCTCCTCACTTTTTCTAGCATGAATTTTGGGGGTTGTTTTCTTGACATTTTTTACATCCTCTTTTTCATCTTTGATTTCTATCACGGCTTTTCCAAGGATCGAAAATGTATTCGCGACATCCATTTGGTACACCGCTTTGACGGCTTCTTTTAATACTTCATTTTTTTGCCGACGAATTTCTTCCAGACGAATAACTTTTTCATTTAAGATTTGTTGGATGAGATGATGAGGTTTTCCGGCTTCCACCGCTCCCAATTGATGCGGGGTATCACCCGTGGGAATGACTTGCCGAAAATTATACTGATGCGCCAAGAGAAGAATGTCGCGCATTTTGCGGTTTGAAACCATAGACGCTTCATCCACAATCAAAATGGTTTTATCCCATTTTGTTTTTTCATAATTGGCATGATGCATATCCAATAAAAATCGATCAATCGTTTGCGCAGGAATACGCCGTCCTCGTAATTCCTTTACTGCCTTATGTGTAGGCGCTATGCCTTGAAGGGTATAGCCTTGTTCTTGAAAAATATCTTTTGCTGCCAACACTTCTGAAAGTTTTGCCATCATCGTCGTTTTACCCGTGCCCGCTCTTCCTTGAATCGTCAATACACGATCTTTGCTTTGCATAATTGTCTTAATGGCCGCAATTCGTTCTGCATTCAAAGAGGTTATTTGAAGATGATTCTCCACCTGTGCTAAAGACGCTATCGATGACAATCTTCCTTGATCTTTTTGAGTGAGTTCCAAAATCTCTTTTTCTAATTTGAGCGCCTCTTGCGTTGTCCAAAGAACACCATTATTTCCCATCCCTTTTAATAAAATACCTGCTTTTTCCATAGCAGAGAGCGCTTGCAGTAATCCTTCACGATTTACTTTTCCGATCGCATGCGACATGGCAACTTCCATCAAGTCTTTATGATCAAAACCAGCGTTCCGTTCGGCTAAATGCCTCATGGCATAATCGACCGCATCGATAGCCGCTTTTGATAATGTGTTTTTATGACCGCCTGTCTTTTGAATGGCTCCTTCCAATATCTGATAAAAGGAAGCCAAGTGTTTTTTGACATCGATTGAAAATTGCAAAATCTCATGTGCATTTAATTTGTCACCGGATTTTTTTTGAAGGGACTCCAATAATGTCTGTTGATTTTCGGTATAAATGCTGACTCGTTCTGGTTGTTGCGTAATTTGAAAAAATTGCCGTTGGTGAGTGGTGAAAGATGATGCAGGCATATCCGCAATAAATTCTTTGGCTTTCACATGGGCTAATTGATGAGGCGTTCCCGCGTAAGCATACTCAAAATGCGTTTGATAGGGTTTTGAAATATCAATTACGAGAGGAGTCCCTTTATCGCGCACTAATTTAACGCGACTTCCTCTCATCGCTGCTATGGTAAATTCTTCACCTTTTGTGACATTCGCATATTTCATGGACCGCAAAGAAAACAAGCGTTCTCCCACTCCCCATTCTCGTTTTTCTAATTTAAAAACTTCTAAACCTTTTTCAGGTTTCCAGTGAATAATTTTATTGTTGGAACGCTTTAACAAAATTTCGTTTTGCTTTTTATCCACACCAATTATTTTTACATATTCGCTTTGCGGTAAAGTCGCGAGTTGTTTTTGACTGATACGGACAAAAGCCCCCACCTCATAAGAAGATGCCAGCATTGCCCGATGCACGGGTACAAATTGCGGAATCAAAACATCAATCGTTATACCTTGTTTTAATTTTCCGGTATTTTTTAATTCGTTATGGGCTAACACATTTAATTGAGAGGTTTCTTTTTTGTTGTTCGCGACAAGATACACACCGCGATGATCTTTAATGCGCCCGAAGTGATTTACCATGGCATGAAATCGGTCTTCTTGGCTGTTTACCTCGACAATATGATTTGAAATTTTGGTGAAAGCGGCAGACACATCGGCTTTTGTAACATCTAACCGTAATGAATTTTGCTCTTCTTTTAATCCTATTATTTTGATGCCAGCCTCAATAAGATAATTTACATCCACTCCTTTTTTCTGCGAGGACAATACATTCTTTTCCGCGTAAAATACCATTTTGGTATTTTTGTGCTGTCCCCATTGTAGTAATTGCGCCTGTTCTTTTGCTGAAAGTAAATGCGCATTTTCGATCAGCAAGGCATCTGGTTTTTTAACCTCATTTTGATTTAAAAATTGTGATGTTGAATAATGAGGAATAATAGT
The DNA here is from genome assembly GCA_021324335.1 of Gammaproteobacteria bacterium. Taxonomy (GTDB): domain Bacteria; phylum Pseudomonadota; class Gammaproteobacteria; order DSM-16500; family DSM-16500; genus Aquicella. Next base: position 75,173 of record JAJPJH010000004.1, on the reverse strand, counting down.
ATCCACAAAAAGAGATTTGAATTTTTCCAAAAATGTCACTGGCTCACTTTTTAAATCTGATGCAAAGTGTTTGCTGGTAATTAAGTTTGGACTTACGATGGCAAGTTGCCATTTTTGTTTTTTACCAATCTCAATGAGTTCTTTTGAAATTAATTCCTTTGCCCTTATCCCTCCAACCAAAATATGCTTATCATTTGACAGTAGTGTACTTACGGCATTGAACTCTTGGCTTTCATTATTAAATTTCGATAAATAGTTTTGATTTTTTTCAGTATTGATTTGAATAGTGTTATCCTGCGTTAAACAATTTTTTATTGTTTTTTCATCCTTCAATGTTTGATGGGACATCAAATATGATTTTCCTTCCCCATTTTCTAGGGACAGTAATTCTCCTTTTTCGACCAATTGATCCACTGCGCGCAGCAATTCTTTGACGTCACATTTTTTGTGAATCGCTATCTCGGATGCATCCAAAAGCAATTCTTCAAGTTGAAATGTTGTTTTAAATTGGGCGATTGCATCAATGGACGCTTGAATGATTTGAGTTGCCGTTTGTAAGGGTTCTAGAGTGGGTGTTTCATTTTTCTTCGATAAGCGTTCTTCAGCCTCTTTGACTAAAGCTTCTCCATTAAACCTAAGCTTTTGACTTTCATTCTGCCATTTTTCAAAAAGGGATACGCGATCGCTCTGTACTTTATTCTCTCGGGTATTCAAGGTAGCGACTTCTGCTGCGTTGGGCCCTGAAAAACCTTTTTCTTTTAAATATTTTTCAATTTCATTTCGCCGCTTGGAAAAGTGTTCAATGACTTCATTCGTGACACCTTTTATTTGAAAGACCCCTGTCTTTTCATCAATGACAATTTCATACCCTAATTGTTGAACCTGAAAGGCAAGTTCCGTTTCATAGAGTTTCCCAAAATAGCGTTTATGGTGTCTTGCTCGTTCAAAAAATCCATGAATTTCACCTTGCGTGTCTTTATCATAGCGCCCGATTTTGGACGCCATCGAACGCCATTTTCCGTCCGTTCTTTCAGTCAAATTCATGACAACACTATGGGTATGCAATTGAGGGTCTTCTGCACGAGAAAGATCATGATGAAATAAAGCCGCGATCATATTTCGCGTGCGATTATAAGAAACGTCACCTCCTGGACTTTTAATACGCGCTTCACTACACCCTCTTTCAATTTCAGATAAAGCGATATGGACAGCTTTTCGATGCGCCTCAACCAATCGCTTATCACCCGCAATGAGCGCCATAAGAGAGACGGATTTGGGTGCGCTAAATGTTAAATCCCAACCCGCACGGTGTATGATTTTATCATCCACTTTTTTTCCAATGATTTCGCCATTTGGCATGATTCCTTTTAACAATTGGGTAAATTGCGTTGTATCAATTGCGCCTTGTAAATTTAATTTGAAGGAACCTCTTCCAAACCATTCGCTCTTTAAAATCCCTTCTTCTATCGTGTAATAATTATCCGTCGCCGCATAATAGTGGCTTGCATCCGTCACATTTTTAACAACACTTGTCGATAACATATTTTTATTTCCTTAAATATCAGTTACATCCATCACTTTTTCTTCTTCTATTTCGTTCACGGAAACTTTCTTTTTTTTCTGGGATTTTTTAGGAAACGCTTCAACTGCATTCTTCTGTTCAAATTTTTTGATAAGTTCATCGACTTTTTTTAATTTATTTTCATCTATCGTTCGACTCACAAATCCAAAATTTGGCCGTTTTCTTTCTTGATAAATAAAATCAACCTGTGTGATAGGATATTTTCCAGGTAAACGAACAAAAGCATGCAAATTCCCAAGCGACAGAATTTCAGAAAAACTGATGACAGGTTTTCGAGATTCAATCCGATTAATCGAAATACCATCGCGCATGGTATTTGCGCCGTAGGAAATCCCTTCCCGCACTTCATCAAGAACAGATTCACCAAAATTATTGGCAGACCATTTAGCCATATCAGGATCGGGTTGCCGAAACATAAAACGCGTATTTAAAAGCGACGAAATCTCACGTGCACCATCTTGTCCATAGAGTTTGGCTAATTGCGCATAGTTTTGAATTCCTATGACGACACAACCACCAAATTTTCGCGATTCCGATAAAGTCTGTGTGAGATATGGCAGAGGTTGCAGACTTGTTAATTCATCTAAAATTAACCAAATGCGACGTTTTGGATTCGGTGTCAAGCTTAATAGCGCATTGACCGCGATATCCATCCACGAGGTAATCAGGGGTTTTAGCGTTTCGTGTCTGTCACCCAATGACGTAATAAATAACCAATTATTGCCTTTCTCATTTTGGATCCACTGTCGGATGGAAAAAGCATCTTTCCCATCTCGCACATACTTTAAGCTTTTAAGATAAGTCGCTAAAACAGACTTAATTGAAATGGCTGTTTTTTCCGCTTTATCGGAGACTAAAACCTCCGCTTCTGTGCCTTTCAGATATTTCTGAATTTGATTAAGGTCTGCTGTCAGTAAATAACATAATAATTTAACGATACTTCGTTCAGGATCGTTTCGCATCTCAAAAGCCGCGGCTGAAAAAATAGTTCGGGCCGCATTCACCCAAAATGGATCTTGTGTTGATGAAGGCATTGGGATTTGCGCTGCGGCTAAACTATCAAAATCCGCAGAATCACGACACTCAAGCCACAAGTCCCATTCTTTTCCACGCTCATCCAATGGATTTAATAAAATGTCTTTTTTGGGATAAAAAAAGTCTTCTAAAAAACTACAACTTTTATCATAAATAATCGCCCTATCGCCCCTCATTCTAATTTGATCCAGTAATTCTTTAATGGCATTCGATTTACCCGTCCCTGTCGTACCATGAAAAAATACATGTGCTGTTTCAGAATTTTTAATCAAGGGCAACTCTGCTAAGAGTAAATCCGAGGCGGCTTTGTCTTTTTTAATTAACTTGGCTGTTTCATGGCACATTTTGATATGATCACCTTTTAAGTGGTAATCTTCGCTTTGGCTCTTTCCTCGTTTTTTAAGCCAATAAAAAAGAACTGAAAACACAATGACTTTGATCAGAAAACTAATTAAGAGAGCTTTTAAAAATACGATGATCATGTCATTCCAAGCGGTGAGAATAAAAGGCGCTTTCACGATTTGCTCAGAAAGTACTTTCGTGATTTCGCCATTTGGATTAATGAAGTTTTGCTTGGCAGTCGCACTCACTAATACATTAAAATGCGCAATCAAATATTGCCAACATAAATACCGTTGATATTCACTTGAAAAGTAATACGTGAAAAAAACACTTGTACCAATAAAGACAATCAAACTCACTGAACCCACTTTACTTAAGACTTGATTCAGCATCCGAAGGTTATGCAAAAAAATTTGTCCGCCACGGGTGAAATGTTTGATGTCCGATTCGTTTTGTGTCATAAAAAAATTCCTCTCATGCTTTGGTATCAATGCCATTCCACATATCAGACACTAATCCCTCATGTCGATTTTTTGCTTCTTGCGTTTTCACGAGCGATTTTTCTTTTTCACCGTCTGTTAACACATTAGCTGATTTTTCTCCTATGTTTTGTTGGCTCTGGGATAACATGGTTTCGGTTTCTCGCTTTGCACTCGTATCCAGGATATTTTTTTCTTGCAATCCATGACTTTGGGATTCTTGTTTAATATGCGAAACATGGCCGTCATAGGTTTTTCGAATAGAATTTTCTTGATAAATACGATGATTATTCCTTTCATATGCACCATGAATTCCTTCTTTTGAAGTCGCAAGGCCATGGTTCCAATTGGATTCCAACTTTGATTTATACTGTTCGGTAAATTGATTCGTATAATATTGTAATAAATGAGGGTCTTTATTAATGGCTTCAATAGAACGAGCGCCCATCCTACCCTGACCATTCGTTCCTGGCTGGTTCTCAAACCATCGGCTAAATTCCTGAGTACCATTGATCTGAATGGACGCCGCATGTTCTTCAACTCGGGCGGCATTTTCTCGCGCGCTTTGCGCTTCTTGATAGTGGCTTTGCATATCTCGACGGGCGACATCTGACTTATCAAATGAAGCGCCCATGTTATCGACTAAGCGATTCGCTTCCTCATTATTAAATCGTAATGAATGATCTTTACTGGCACGCGCCACCATATCAATGTTTTTAGAATAATTGGTATCATGAATATAATTTTGTGCATCGGAATACACAGCCCCTTTATCCGTACCACCGGTGTGACTTGCGGACCGTGACATTCCTGCTCCTGCCGATCCGCCAACATAAGCTTGGACTGGAGAAAGAGAATTCGATTTTGTTCCAACTCCAACACTTCCTGACACCTTGCCATCGACATAGGCACTGGAAAGAACACTTGCTGCATCATGATAGGAAAGATGATGACGGTCCGCGAAATCTTGCGTTAAGCGATCATTTTCGGAAATCGCTTTCCCGGCTGACACATTAGAGCTCACACTCCATCCTTCACCACTGGCACCCGTCTTTCCTAAGTGATGGCTTAAATCATACATATTTTTAATCGCGGTTTGTGCCGCCTGACCATAGGAAAGACTATCACTCACGGTTGCGCTTTCTGCTTTTTCGACTTGATGGGCATAAGAACTTCTTAATCCATCCATTAAATTAATGGATGCGCCTAAATTCGAAAGTGAGCTTCGCATGTCCATCACGTGCGACCCATCTGCTGCCACACTTAATAAAGAGCCTCCCGCTAATTGACTGGTCATCATGCCGGAAGAAACTCGGCCACTCGTATCCACATGATTAGCAGATACATTATTCACATTGTGATTGCCTAAACTCGTATTACCGAAACTCAAATTGCCCGTCACTGCTTCATTGACTGCACTACCAACCGCCGCCTGAGTAACACCCGTATCATTTTGCACCCCATGCGATAAGACTTTATGCATGCCAAAGACAATGCCGCTTACCAAAAATGGAACAGCCATCGATAATGTTCCTGCAAGACCCGCAATATCGGAATTAATTTGTAATAAACCCGACATCGCTTTTAAAGAAGTGAAGCCATTCGCAGCCGAAAGGCTTTTTGATTGCGCATCATAAGAAACCATCAAATTAATGATGGCGTACATCGGTGCCCAAAGATGCACCCACAGCAAGGAAAGTGCGTAATTTCGTAGAATCATGCCGCCAAATGGAAAAGGCGTCAGTAAAACCACAAAAATAAACGAGCCATAGAGTAGCGCTTCCACCGCGATTTTTAATTTGGCGAGCCACTCCGCAGCCATCTCGCCTGTGATTTTATTGGTTAATCGTTTTTGTTCTTGTGCCCTTGCAAAAGTATAGGATTCTAATGCGGCGGAAGCGTCTAATTTGGCACCCATGCCAACAACTCCGCGTTGAATCGCATTTGCCATTAAATTTTGTTTCATGAGATCTTGCGCGGATTCTGAAACATTCGTGAGATAACGATAACTCATAGGGAGATCAATCAAGATTTGTGCTTTGGCTTTTTCTTGCGATAAATTGGGATAAAGACGTTGACTGTAATCTTGAATGGACTCATCAATCACTTTTTGCCAATCGGTCGTCAAATTTTTTACGCCGTCTCTACAGGTCGTGACTTGTCCGTTATAGATAAAGGCCCTTGCAGGCGAAGCATTCGATGCGACAAAACCCCAGAGATCATTCGCATTCAGCAAATCATTAATAGAATATTTGTTCAGCAAGATATCGTAGAAAACACATTGATGAATAAACTCTTTTAAATTCCCATCAAATACCGCATCGTTAATCTCAAATTGATTGGCCATGGTCATAAGACGCGATGCAAATACCATCCCTGTTTCGTGATAGGGCATATAATCCGGCATGGTGAAATTAGTTTCTAAAGATTGAGTCAGCGCATCATCGATCGCACTCGTGTAACTTGCAAGAACTGCAAGAGCGAATGGCACATTGTCTACTGGATACCCCATATTGCCATTGACACGATCGAGGACGGTGACGCTAACCCTCGGTGTAAAAAGAAGATAAAAAGACACGTAAAAAAGGCCAAACCATTTGATTAACACCATTAAACTGCGTTGGGTGATGAAGCTATAACAAACCGTCACAATCGCTAACAATAATGAGATATTAAGCAATGAGGAAAATGTGCTTGTGCCAAAAAAGGCGACAATCGCATTAAAATATTCCCACATTAATTTTCCATCGCCATAAACCACAACAGTAAAGTTAGCCATTTTTTATTTCACTCTTATTTCATTTTGCGATTAAGAAATCCCACACTAAGTAGTTTATTTTTCACAACAGCAAAACGTTCTGATGCCATGCAGTCAAAGAATGTAGTTATCAAAAAAAATCCTATTGCGAGACTAAAAATCCATCCTGAAAATACTAAATACAAATTCGATGTGGTGAGGGAAGCATGTGTTCCATCGTCCCAACCTCTCATAAAAGCATAGGTGGGAGTATGGATTAAAAATTGCAGACAAGGCCTGTAACAAAATTGAAAAATAACCCAACTTAAAAGAAGCCCAAATCCTAGTAGTTTTTTGTTTTGCATATTTTTCACTCCTATTTAAATAAAATTATTTCAAGCCCTTCGCCCAAGCTAAAGAATCACCCAATTCCGTCGATAAATCGCCTGCTAGCATTTTTTCAATCATTTGGGTTTTTTCGATTAATTGAATCGACATAGCCATGCGGCTATAAGCGTTCTTTTGTTCTTCGCGAAGTTCATTCAATTCTTTGTCGATATTGGGTTGAATGTCTTTCAATATCGATTCAGGATAATGGGAGGAGGCAATATTCGCTCGAATAATACGAAGCGATTCTTGTAAATACTGGAAAATAATATCGGTTGCAATAATATCGGCATACCCTGAAATATCAAGCGCGTCTTTATCTTTAGCGTAAGCGACTTGCACATTCAGCATTTTATAAACAGGTAGACTGGTTGCTTGCAATAAGCCAATTTCTTCTTTAGTAAGTGGTGTATCATCAATGACTTTATTGACCATATCATCGAGTAAACTTTTAATGCGCGCGCCAAAGGCATTATCTGCTGTAATCGTTATTTTCATTTCTTTATTCGGTTGCTGCATCAAGCAGCCGTTTTCATCCAAGGTGTCGCATTTATAAATCGTGACATCACCTCCGACCAAAAGCGCGTGAATCAAATTATTTTGGTCTTTATCCATGAGACCTGATAAGGGCGTGTAATTGACAGGTGCATCATCACTGGAACCTTGTTTGGAAATAATGACAGTACCTGATAGCGACATAAAAAATTGCGCTAATTCATCATCGCCATTCAATAAATTATTTTGTTTAATGACTTTCCAGACAACGTTCCCGCTATCAAATACCATGTTTTTATAACGTGGATCATTTCTCGCTTTATCCATAGTGGAATTAAATTCATCACCCACACCACATTTTTGTCGCGCTTGCGCCCAGTCATCAAATAAGCCGCCTTTACTGCCGCCGATATCACGACAAATTTGTTGTTGTGTTGCGCGCGTCCGGGGCCACGCTCCCCCGACGAGCGCTTCTGCGGTTTCACACGAATTAATATTGGCACGATTAATTTCGGATGCTTTGTCATTAATGTACTTCATGACATTGGCAAGTTCTGGTGTTGCAGTTTCCATGGCGAGTGTAAACGCATAGCCTGCCGAATTATTCATGATGTTTTGCATTAATTTCACTAAATCATCGTATTTCACAAAAGAAAAACCACCGGTATAAAGATCAATCCCGCCGCAACCTGCCCGATAACTCGGCAATTCAATTTGGACAAGTTGGACATTCCTAACAGGGGTTCGGGCAAAAATGCTACCGCCAGTGTAAAGGCCTGCCTGCTGTCCCTGATAAGCATGAGGGGCAGTGATGTTGGATGAAAAACCTAAATTATTAAAATAAGTATTTAAATCATCATTGACACCATTTGCATAACTTATCGCCGCATAAAAAATAAGAGAGACAAATGAGATGATTTTTATGAGCAATATTTTTTTCATGGCACATCTCCCTCAAAATGTGTGATCAATGCCATGATGTTTTTCTTGATTTCAGATTGGCTCGTCAATCCCGTAGCAATGCGGATTGCTTTGTGAGTTGATGGGTTCACTAAAAATAATGTGGGTTCAACTGTCACGTTGTAAATTTGCGCTTCTCCCTGATCGGTATAAGAATCCGGAAATTCAGGAAGCGGTATGCCATCAGTCGAGATCGGCAAAATATTAAATCCATAGGTGGTTCCAAAATCTTTTACGATCGGTGCAAATCGCTGGCAATAAGGACAGGTACTTCGATAGAAAAAATAAAGTTGATAATCTTTGGCCAGCGAGCGAACGATTTTTTCTTCCGCTACATGATGTTGATCGTACTCCACTTGTTTGGCTAAATTATTCGTTGGATGAAGGAGCGAATAATTTAATTCTGGATTTTGGAGTAAGACAGCCTGCCAGCTGTGATTGAATTGATTGGCGTGATTGGCAAGTTCATTTTGAATAACAATATAATTTCGAACATTTTCCTGTGTCGGATGAAGTACCGCATTATTTAAGGCGCGTTGTACTGTTGCGCGCACCGCATTCATTTGGGCATTGGGGTCTTCTTCATTATTATTCTCATCATCAGATTCTTTGGGATCGTTATACCAATGCCAGCCTTTGGCATGTTCATTGAAATAACCATTTTCATCCGCATAAGAGACAGTAATGTGCGTAAGAATAATAAGGCACAAAAATAACTTAGGGAGAATATTAGCCATGCGGAGTTTTCTCCTTGGCCCATGCTTGCGATTTGTCTTTAACCCGCTCATCAAGTTTCGTCGGATCTTCAATTTGAGCTTTTTTGGTGATGTCAGCATATACTTCACTGAAATTGATTTTTTGAAGATCGAGTTTCCCAAATTCATCAGGCGTTAAGCCACGACAATCCGGATTGTCATAATTTCCAAACGAAATATGCAATTGATCACGACGGCCATTTTCCTGGATGATTCGCGCGAGTTTTGAAGGAAATACGCAATACCGTTTTTTATGAGAACAAAGTCCCAAGATGCAATCATCATCGCTATCAATATAAGTTGTTAATCCTTTTTCTTTTGCCTCACCTAAGTCTTTTGCTTCCTGATCGCATTGCGCAAGGTGTAAGTCCACTCCCCATCCGTCATCGGAACAACAATTAGCAAAATTTAAGAAATCTTTATTACAGGATTTGACTTGTCCGCTAAAAATAGGAAATTGCGAGCTACTATTGATGTTGTAGTTTTTCGCTGCTTCATTAACTACCGATAAACCAGTGACACCTTTTTGAAAATCAGGATCGGCCTGCTTTTGTTGTTTGACACAATCTCCCGACAAACAATAGGTTTGGCCATTACAAATCATACCAACATCGGTGCATTGTTTGATGGGACAGCGAAACGTTTGCTGATACAGTGTGCAACCGCTGTCATTACGATTTTCGCATATGGAACTTACCTGTTCACAGCCTTGATCGCGATAGGTTTGACAGGTATTGGTATCACCACCTCCGCCACAGATAAAAGAATCTTCTTTTTCCCAACACGATCGGGTGACAGGAATGCCCTGAAATTCTTTGGTCGCGTCTTTTGATATGCAGTGTTCTTCTTGGAGCGTACAGGTTTTTGTATTTTCAAACGCCGTGCAATCATCTTGCCACCGATCTTGTGGTTCATAAACAATCTTGGATGACACCATATCAATCTTAATGGTAATGCTATGTCCGCTCGAGATATGAAAATCGAGATTTAAGCCATTATCACATGAGGGAAAATTAAGATAATCAAGGTTTGCACGGCCTTCCCTTGAAACGATTTTCCCCGATAAACTCTTGCAATCAATGTTATTAGGCAGGAGACCTTCTAATTTAAAACTGGCATCATGCGGCCCTAGAAAATTGATATGGCCCGTGACGGCATTGACATTAATTCCTGCGTAATTATGGTCCGAGACATTTAATTTTGCTGTTAAGTAATAATGGGTATCGACTTGATGAGGAATAAGATCAATATTTAATGTTTTGCGACAATATTGGGTAACAGTTTTGGGTGATTCCTCACAAATTTTAGTATCATAATTCGTTGTGCAACTCGTCTGCTTGGTGCAATCGCCAAACTGACCGGTAATGACATCATAAACATCATCTGCCCGCTTTTCGATATGTTGAATGGTGGGAGAAGCAGGATCAATGGGATAATTAAATTGCGCCTTTCGCTCATCCATGCCCTCTTGAATAGTTTTGCCCATCGTTGAATGATCTTTTGCATTTACCCCATCATTCCTTAATTGGGCATCATTGTTGGCATACTCGCTCTCCTTTGGATTGGGCGTGTAATTTTGAATAAAATTTTCTGGTTTAAAATTTTGTAAGGCAGTGCAAGATTTTCCTTGAAGGGCAACGGCCGTATTAACCCCTTCGTTAAATCCATGATTGAAATTATCATCCGCGAAAGCGAGACCCTGGTTCATCACCTCTAAAAATAAAAATAATACGATGTATTTTATTTTACGACGCATGGGTCTCTCGCAATTTAGTTAACGCAAGTAATACCGTGGAGGAAAGCGCATCTTTCCGGTCAGCGATTTTTTTAAGTGCATAAGATAAAGTGACATTGCCGTAGACAACGTCATATTCGTCGCGACAGGTTTGTGTAGGCAAACACTTTTCATTATTAGCAACAACGACTGCCGGCACCTTATCAATCTGAAAGCGTTGAAATAAGGTTGGGTTCAGTTGCACACCGCCTCTATTATCCTGAGTAAGCGTGCTCACTTGTTGGATGGTCTCTTTAAAGGAATTATGAACTAACCCACGAATAATAAGTGGCGCTCCAATTTCTTGGGCTGCATTCATCCATTCTTTAATGCTTTCCTTTGGCATCGAAAATGAAACAAAAATATAAATGTTTCCTTCTCCGGCATAAGTACTCCCTATGCTCCCAAATAAAACCATTATGAAAACCAGCAATCTTTTTTTCATCTTCAATCAACCCTTTATTTATTTTTTTGCGCCATTTTTTTGGAGAATTCTTTTTGCATGTCCCTTGATTCTCTAAAAAATTCTTTTTTCATTTCTGCGCCAAATTTTCGGTGTTCAGCCCACATTTTGGCGGGAGCTTCTTCAAAAGCTTTATCGAAGATTTTTTCGCGCTCTTCACGTTCTTTTTCGGCTTTCACTAAATACTCATTTACATCCGCCTGGAATTTATCCACTTGCCTTTCAACGTTACTTGCCATGGCATCCATTTTTTTTGATCTTGCTTCAAATTCTCTGTCATCATCGGCAATTTTTTTCTGAATATCTTTTTGTTGCTGCAGAATTTCTGAATTAACTTCCGCGACAAATTGATTGGTTTCATGAAAAAAAGTCCAAAACACAATTTCATGAATGCCAAATATGAAAACCATTATCAAAAGTGCAACCACAGCGAGTTTCTTCCAGTTCAGTTGATTTACAAAATTTTCAAAGTTCATAGATAATCTCCTTTTAGAAAGCGCAACAATTTCTTTTTCTCCACACCAAAAACCCAAAATCCTCTCCTGTAAACGGAATTTCATGTCCCGCTCCCCAGGTAGCCGTCGTTGCTCCAAACGGATGGCAACCCCCTGAACCTGTGGTTGGGACAGGATTCACCATTTGATAGCGGTAACGTGATTTTGGCATGATGGGTAAGCGAGGATTGATACAAATCGCGGGGCTATTTTCACCCACGCTATCCGTGATCAATAATTCTCGATGCATTTTATAAGCCATTCGTTCGGTCAAAAGCGTGCTTGCTTGCACACCACCCACATGTTCTTGCACATGACCATTCAAGGGATACATCGACCCTTGGCTGCCTGCACACCAAAATAAAGAATCTAATGGTCGTTTAACGGATGCAGCTAAACTATCTGCCGCACACGCGGCTTGCGCGATGGGGTTACCAAATAAAAGCGCTTCTGGATTTAATATAAATGTCTCTTCATCATCTCCCCACGATGAATCAAGCTCAGTCAGATAAGCGATGTCTAAATCGCCAGATTCAAGACACATGCCATCGGTGATGAGTTTTAACCAATAAAGCAAAGGATACTTGTACCAATGCACATAATAGAAACTTTGGTTTTGGTCAGAATTTGCGGATTCTGCTTTACCAGTCCCTAACGAACTTCCCATGGATAACTGAAATCCACCTAAGTTCACCATGCAATAAGGCGTTCGTGTAACGTCTGTCATGGCAACCGGTTCCCAAAATCCGACCGTCAATCCTGGGTGGATCACAGGTGAACCACAGGCACAGACGGGCAAACTCGGGTTCGGTGTATCGCTTAGGTCACTTCCAATAATAGTAGATGAACCTATAGTGATCGGAAATAAACAACTCCAGCAGATATCGGTAATAGGATTCACAAAACTGCCATGGCAAGTCGTGCCCGCAAAGGATGGCGTGATTGAAAAAATAAGCATTAAAAAAAACATTTTTCGTTTCATACCAGACATCGTCCTAAAACATTTAAGAATGTGAATGCCATAAAAACCACAATGGGAAAAAATTGCGTATAAAAAGCTTTTTTGAAATTTGCTTTACCTAAGTAAAAGAGACTCAAGAAATGGGAAGCCAATAAAATGAGTGGCATCACAACAATAAATATGAAAGTAAAATACACATATAATAGAGGTTTTATGGAATGGGAGAATGGCGGATTGAGTGTTAAGTATTTCATTAACAAGAAAAGATAATTGGGAAATCCTGTAATAATGATGAAAAAGATTTTAGCATTCACAATAGCGCAAATCGCAAAGACCATGAGAGCTATTGTCACTAAAAATGTATGTTGGGTTTGAACTGAAAATTCTTTTTCTCTATCAATCATGGCTTGATCTCCTCAATTTTTAAAACCAAATCATTTTGACTAACGAGCGCTGGAACATGCTGAATATTGAATTTTGTGATGAGCCGTCCACCTTGATCGAAGTAAATTGGCTTTTGAAATCGTTTTTCGTTTTCGCTTATGGAACCTTTGACCAAAATCAACTTCACTTGGCCTTTCAATAATTGATCAAGATGTTTGGCAGCATTTCTTTGTTTAGGATCATCGCCATCTAAAAATAGCAGTTCATGATGAAGACGCACGTATTTCAATGGATTAATAGTAGTACCCGCTTTTGCAATCACACGGCCTTCCGCATCGTAAAGATCGTAAGGAATGGTAATTGATGGATCAAAATCCCAAGTTCTATATTCTGTTGTAACGCTCAAGAATCTCACATCAATGGGCCTATCGGCATGTTGTTTAACATTCTCACGAAATTGATCTTCGATTTTTTTCCATTCGCCATTGGCTTGCATTGCTTTTAATTTTTGCTGGATAAAATCAAGGAAATTTTCTTCAGCAATAGGATACACATCTCCAAAAGTGCCTAAATTTTCCGCATGCGTTGAACTTAAAAATCCAAACAACAAAATAACCATCATTATTTTGCATACGTTTTTGTTTATGTTTTTCGATTTATTGATAGTCATTTCAAACCCGCAGTTTGCATTTTTTGATAAATGAGGGATGTATAATCTTCCGTCCCTGCAATGATCGCTTCCGACGGCATCAAAACAATGCCATTCTCTTTGGAGAATCGTTGCAATTCTTTATCAAGGGAGGAGCCAAATTGTCTTACTTCCTTTTTTAAAACTTCTCCCTGAATATTTTTTTCGGATTCTTGTTTAATAAAGTGATCCACCATGCCAGTGATATTGACGGTACCGAGTTTAATAGACGGTTTTTCTATGATGTGAATCATCATAAAAATGATTGAAGCACCTAACATCCCAAATAAACATGAAAATAGATGAGGGTTATCCGTATTCAATAATGCAGCAGCTTGATTTTTAATATTTTTAATTTTAAGAAGAATGGCGTTCATGATGAAATTTCTCCGCAACTTTTTCGATAGCACTTTCAAGTTTTAAACCTTGCGCTTGATACGCATTCACCAAGGCAAATTCCTCACCCTTTGATGAAAATAATGTTCGAACGTAAGGGTCTAGGATGATGCGATGGACAGACAATCCTGATGGCGTCTTTATTATGCATTCCGAAAATTCATCGGTTTTTCGTAAACTTTTAAACAATCGTTCCGAATACGCATCCATAGTAAGACGTTCGGATTTTTTGATTTGATCAATGGTTTCTGGGTTTTGTCCTAAAATAATTTTGATGTCGGAATTTTCGTAAATCGCAATCGTCGCTTCATTTTTAAAATAATCATTAATGCCTTGCATGCTGGTGACAAAATTTGCGTAATATTTTCTCGCTTGCCTGTAACCCGTATTCACAAATTTTTCTGCACCTTTTATATCACTATTAAAAAGGTCAGGCGCTTCATCGATGATGCAAGATTTGGGTTTCGCGCGGTCTCCCAAATACATTGCTTCACTGATGTGATACATCAACAGTAACAAAACGATTTGTTGTAAATCTTTTTTGGACTTTAATTCCTGTAATTCAAGGACAACAAAGGCATTGTTTAAATCAATATTGCATCGTCCTTCAAAGTATCCTGCGTGCATCCCTTCCTTTGTATAGCTGTAGAGAAGATGCGCCAAATTACGACAGACTGAGGGTTCTTGGTTTGAAAGCCAGTGAGCAACCGTTGAAATCGTCGCATCATTACCCTTTTCTTCCCATGCAGCTTTCGCGGCTTTTTCTAAATATGCAATTTCTTCATCAGTCGCATTGCTAGTTGGGTGGACCATAGCGGCGAGTAATGGCTTTAACATCATGAGCGAGCTATTAAAATCATGAATAAAGGTAAACGGATTTAAACAAATGATATTCTCTCGAGTAAACTCAATAAATGTCCCATTTAACAATTTGCAGGTTTTTTCATACGAGCGTCCGACATCGATCACCCAAACCCTGCCACCTGCGCTTAATAGAGCAACAATATATTCCTGGATAAAAACCGATTTACCCTTACCGGATGCAGCTGCAATTGCAAGATTGTAATTACCTTCGGTGTTATCAAAGGGATTAAAAGTTGCAATTTGCCCACGTCGACCTGGCAATATTAAACTCGGTGTTTTCGTTCCTTTCCATTCCCCTTGAAAAGGCAAGATGGTTGCCACATTCAATGCCGAAATCGTCCTTAAACGACCATTAAATTGCAGGTCTTCGAACATCCCTTCTGACATCATCATGGGAAGCATTGCCAAAAAAGATTGCAGTTGCAGATAACGAGATTTTTTGAGTTCCCAGCCATTCACGCGATATAAATCACGTAATTTTCTTTCAGCAAGGCTTGATTGTTTTTCCGTAGTAAACAGAATAATTTGGAAATGGGTTTTGACTTTTCGGTCTCCTTCTTCAATCCGTTGATTGATAAAAATTGTGTCTTGGTATTCTTTTGCAACGGTCAACTTGCCATCTGCGCTTTGCGTGCTAGCATCTTTCTTCTTACTTGCGGACTTGATCGACTCGGACATGTGTCCTGTTTCATGAGGAATCAATCTTGCGGATAATGAAATAATAAAAGGACAAGGAATTTGTAAAGAATTATTAAATAACTGGCCTATGGCATCCATCATTTTCCACTGGCGCATTTCTTTTGGAAATTTTTTTACCGTAAATGATCTTGCTTCAATGTTTTCGTTTTCATTTTCAAAGGTGATCTTATCTTCAAAATGTCTTACAAAATATTCTGGATCCACCATTTGCATCGCTAACGAATCATAGGGATCCCACTGATGCTGACTTCCATGAATATCGTTGGAGGGATGCAAAATATCACTTATAAGATTAATAAATGAGTCGACGTGAAGTGGTTCTGCTGGCATTTGGATGGATTTTAAGGAATTGATGACATCTTCCCGCAGCATGATTAATTCGTGGGAATTGTCTTCTTCCTTTTTGCGTTTGATTGAAACAGAAATAATGAGTCGAAAATTTCGTAAAAGATAATGATCAAATTGATTTAAGCTCTGATAAGCACCTTTCTTTAAAAAGTCCGTTCTTTTTTTGGCGAGCCACGCAAAAATGCCGCCCTGAGAAGAGCGTTCTTTCTCAAACGCATTTAGAATATGCCCTATTTTAGGGGACGCCCAGAGCAACACTTGTAAATCCGCGTGATTCGGCAAGATGTCAGTTAAAATGCCAAATAAAATATTTTCAATTTCTTCATTGCTGCCCAAGAGAGGATAAGCTTCCATGACAAAGCCATCGCTTTTTTTATTATGAAAAAGGCCTGTTTCGGGATCATAACCTTCATAAGGCAGTAAGCTGCACATCGCGGTATAGTGAATCGCGTTTTCTAAATGAGGGAGTGATGACTCATGGGTCATGACGCCAAACTGAGTTTTATCGCCTACCCATTTTGATAATTGGTTGCCAAGACCACGTATTCTTTCCAGCATAATTAACCCTCATCCATTTTTGATTCTTTTGGTGGATATCCAATCCAATGCGCAGGTTTCACAACCGTAAAAATGTCACTTTCTTGATGATAATTGCCTGAGGTATCTTCATAGGGTGCCACCCAAACTCGCATCACGGTTTCACCATAACGCAAAGGTTCCCGTCCTCCTCTTACCATTCCACCTTTATAAAAAAGTGGGCATCGTGAGATCGAATTGGTGCATTTCACGCAAGAAGATGAAAGAGAAGATTTTCCAATCTCACCACGGTCGACTCTCGCATTCACTTGGTCCAAACTCTCACAGCGAATACCTGGTTTCATCGGGCATTCGAATTCTGAATTCATACTGCAACAGGCACTTAATAGAGAACTGCATAATGTGAGAATCAAAATTATTTTTATTTGTTTCATCATTTCATTTTTTCCTCAAGATACATTTGGAGATTGAGTAACCCTTAATCCCAACTCTTTGCTTCTCTCTTCTATCTTTCTTACGTTTTCATCCGACAACGGTAATGGTTGTGGATCCGATGGTTGACTAGGAAACAAAGAAGGCGAATTCGTACGCGACGCATAATTTCCAACGGCGGGATCCGTGTTCTCATGTTTTTTTCCATCCAGAAAAAAGCCTTTTAAGAACAACACGTCAACGACGGTGCCTGCGCTTAATTGAATGACCGGATGATATTGCTCCGCCCGTTGAATGTAGTAATCAGACAATTTATCCATGGCTTTTGCACCGCCACTTGCCACACCATTTTGAAAAATCTTGCCGGAATTGATGGTTTGCACTGCACCTTGTGGAGAAATAGAATTCGTGGTGTAGGAACTTGAAACTCCATTGGCAACACCTGACAAGAACCCTGCTGCAAAAACCCGTTGAGTCATAGCTCCATCACGCCAGAGCGGTGTACCCCTCACGCCATTTTTTCCATCAGGACCTTCAATCGTGCCTTCGATCTCTTGTTCAACAGTTTCACCATTTGGAAAGGTGCAACTTAATCGCTCTAATCGAATTTTTCCACGTTCGGATGAAATGTCCCCAATCACAGCTGCTGTCACTCGGCATCCTTTTAAGTGACTAATGGTATGGTTTGGTAAACTGCCATTATCGATGATGCGAAATACCATAGGTTCGGGATTCGCTTGAGAATTCACCGCAGCGGAAGCATCCGCACCACTTAACATGACGGCATTCACAAAAGAACCTGCGGGAACATACGTATCAGGGTTTTTTAACGGTCTTTGTTCTTCTGCCGTTACTTTGGGAGAAAGTGTCAACGTATCCTCACGTATGGTGTGACTGATACCATTCACCTGCCCTTGCGGTATACTGCCTGGAGAAGCTAAAAAATTTCCCTGAAATGAATTGCTGCCTTGCATTTGTGAAGCTGGATTTTGAAAATTAGAATTACCTTTTATGCCTGATAATTCTTTTTCAAGCGCAACAACTCTCGTCATCAATTCTTCATTCGTTTTTTGAGTAATTTCATCTTGAGTTTTTTTGGCAGACGATAAAGAAGCGTATTTTTCCTGTAAGTTATCAGTTTGTTTTTTGGTTTCTCTTATTTCTTTTTGCGTTTTTTCTAAAACAATCGATTCTGCGTCAATATGATCGAGTGGATTGACAAAATTCACCTTTTCTAACTTCGTAGATACTTTTGGTGAATGGTCAGATAACATGACAATTAAACCAAAAACACATACACCAACCACCGTTGAAAGAATGACAAAATTTCTTTTTTGATTGGTTTTTATTTGAATCGTTTTAGTCGTCATAGCGAACTACTCGATAAAGATATGTCTCGGCAAAAGGTAAAAGTCCTTCGTTTTGAATTGAGACACCCAGGACATTACCTTGATAAAAATCACTCGATCGTAAATAAGTGAAAGTCTTCCCCTCATTTTTGACGAGCCAAATTTCGCCTTGTAATTTGTCTCCTCTATAAAGTGTTAATAAACGCATCGTTAAACAGTTGGATATTTTTTTAGGTTTAACTTTGCCTAAATTCATAACAGCATAACCATCGGGGTTCACATCATTCACCATCGCATTAATCAACTGAATGATGGTTTCTGCATAGGGAGAATTTTTTTCCCACCGGGAAGCGATAAGATGCGAAGGCGATAATGGTTTTAGTTCAATAGTTTCTGACGGAACATCTAAAGGCATTACTAATAAATTATAGGTATGCCCCTGCTCAGTTGTAATAAATAAATTAAATGATCTCTGTTGATAATACGGTGTGGGTTGAATATAAATATCGCCCAATTTGTCATCTTTTTTAAGGTCATAGGCACCCTCTAATCCTCGCACAACAGCAATTCTATCGTGATAAACAAAAATCCGTGATTGTTCTTTAGCAGAAATTTTTATTAATACGCTTTTATTGTCTTGAATTGATTTAACCTGCAATGCGAAAGCCACAGGCTGGATGATTAATAACACCATTAATAATAAAAATTTATTCATGCTCTTTGACCTCTTCGATGGAACGGATCATCAACTTACCACCGCTTAATCGATATGCAATTTGATAAACGATGTGTTGGGCGGGTTGTAACGAATCCCCTACGACGTACTGAATGTCACCCGAAACTTTTGCAATTAACTTGTCTGAGTCCACAAAAGGAGACGCCGTTGGATAAAATGAAATGGCAATATGTTCTTTTTTTAAATGTTCTTCTTGTTCAATCAATTCTGCTTTTAATTTTTCATATTGTGAAGGTTCTACATATCCTAAAAAGAGTTGTCGTTGGATCAAGGCATTCGACGGGGTCAAATTAAATCGAAGTTCCATGAAAAAAAGACTCATAGATGCAAGATACTCGGGAGAAACACTATTTTGACTGACCCATGATTGTCTTGTGATGTTAGGTGGAACCAGCACGACTCTTTCATAACCCATCACGTAATAAATAATCAAACTCAACAAAATATTTAAAATGATCGAGCCGCTCGCCAGTAGTAAGTAGCCGTTACGATTATCGACTAAATATTGAATACGTGATTTTTTGAGTATGTGCTTCATGGGCTATCCTATGATTTCTCTCACATGCGATGGCGGTGTAGCTTGATAAAGACCTAATGGCGGAAAATGCCAATATAAAAAGTGTTTAAAAAAATGATTGTCCTCTTCTCCTTTAATTCTTTTTAAAGCTATGAATAATCCAGCGCTAACAATCAGCGCTAAAACCTGTTTCTGAAAACCAAAAGCAATCACAAAAAAAGGGACGAGAATAACAACCAGGTCAAATAACGTAAAAAAGGCTATTTTAAATGGCGCATCTAAATTTTGAGGAATATAGTATTTATTCATGATCATCCTCCAAATTTTGTTTTTGCATAGGCTGTCACTAATATAATGATGGGCAAACCAACCCAAGTTGATAATTTTCTTTCTTTGGTACTAAACACATAGCCCGCAGTCACAATCTCTGTTAACAACAATAAATTGATTCCAGTGCCAACAAAGGTTGCGAATAAGTCTTTTGTGGGAGCAGCCAAAATATCGTTTCCATCGGCAAAGGCAGTCGGACATAAAATGACAAAACAAAGTGCGCTGATAATTTTTATTATTTTGTTATTCAATTGAATTGATATGCTTAACAAAAAATCTTGAATGGCTAATACTAACTTAGACTTCATTCTTCTCTCCTTGACGTTGAATTGAATGGATAGATTTAGCAGCAGGTTTCTTATAACATTTAGAAATTTTTGAGTTTCGCTTTACAACTTTCGCTTTTACTAGTGCCGATTGCTGATTATGAAAATGACCTAGCTTATCGCACGTATAAAATTCTGCCGGATGAAATAAGCCCGCAGGTCTCTGTACAAAACAGTTTGGTGGCTTATGAGTTAAATGGAGAGAACAAGCCTGTTCTATCTCTGCTTGAGTTGCACAACAACTGGATAAGCATCCAATCAATAAAGAAATTGAGATATATGAAATAATTTTTTCATTTATCAACATAAGCAGAATTTCCTTTTCTTAATTCAGTGCTAATCACACTGGAATGCGGCTTTGTATCAGTTGCTTGAATTTCTGCTATTGCTTGTTGATCAGGGAAATTTGAAATTTTGAAATCAAAGGAACGACAAGAATAATAGGATTTCGCCAAGTAGCTGTTCCCCCGGAATCCCTCTTCGGTTAAATTGATTTTTCTTAATTTATTGAGAATAGCTTTCATATATTTCCTTATTAAAATTATTCTGCTTATTGCAGAAATATACACTGTATTTCTGCGTTATGTAAATATATTTCTGCATTATGTAGAATTAAATATAAATTTTGTTTGCTTCTATTTTTGTCTGGGGTAGAATGGCCGCAATAACCATTAACTAACTTGGTGATTTAATTATAAAATTTAATCTAATAACTTGATTTAATGTAGAAAACTTCTGCGTATTGCAGATAAAAATGCGAAACAGGTGTTTAATTAATGTCCAAAGTAGAAAACATTCATGCAAGGTTACGAACCGCGAGAATGGCCGCTGGGTATAAAACAGCGACCGAATTCTGCGAGAAATTTCAAATTCCTATTTCCACATACAACATGCATGAAACAGGCAAACGCAAATTAATGCCAGATATTGCTGAAAAATACGCCGAACTACTTCAATTAAATCCTGCTTGGCTAATGACGGGTATTGGATCACCCTATTTTGGTTCAGCCGGATCAGAAGATACATCTGACCTGACTGAAGAAGAATACCTTAAACTACTCAATTACAAAGGTAATAAAAGAATAATTAAGCAGCAAATTGTTGCCGGTGAAAAACTTCAGAATGTAGACCCAATTCTGTTCTCCAAGATCATCATTGAAATAATTGAAGTATTAAAAAATTGTAATATGAACATTGATTTGAATTTAGTTTCTAATCATGCAATTGAAATATACAAAGACATCATTCTCACCAGCGATTCCCACAAAGATCAATTAACCATGGTCAATTTAGCAATTACTATCTTTAAAAGACAATTACAAGAATTAACTCAGGAAACAAACGAACAGGCCGTAAATATATGACACATTCATTTTCGAACCCAGGTGAATATAAAAATAATTCAAACCTTCAATATGATTTCGCTCATCGATTATTAAAAGATGCTGGTATTAAACCTACTGATCGTATTCTTGATATCGGCTGCGGTGATGGACGTGTAACAGCTAATATGGCAGGAATAGCGAACAAAGGAATGGTGCTTGGCACAGATCTCTCCCCTGAAATGATCCAATCAGCATCTAGAGAATATAAAAAATCCAATCTTGGGTTTATGGTAATGGATGCGCAAAAAAATATTTTTCAGAATCAGTTTGATGTAGTAACATCATTTTGCTGTTTACACTGGGTAGCAGAACAACTTCACGCACTTACTGGAATTAAAAATTCATTAACAGAAAATGGTAAAGCTATTCTATTGGTACCGCTCAGACACGAAGAACTCTATACTGCTATTGAGTCAACTGTAGCAAATCCAAAATGGTCAAAGTATTTTGAAGGATTTACAAATCCACATAATTTTTTCACGCAAGAAAAATATGCAAAACTACTCAATGATTCTGGCTTAGAAAAACGATCTATGCAAACCGAGATCATGACCTATGAATTTGATACAAAACGCAATATGGAATTATTTCTAAAAGCATGGCTTCCGCACATGAAGCATGTGCCAAATGATAAACATGATGAATTTCTCTCTGACATTGGGGATGCGTTTCTTAAAATCGTTCGATTAAAAGACAATAAAGTCATGATGCCATTAAAAATGCTTCGGGTTCTTGCTATCAGGCCTGAATTGCAAAATAGAAATCTCTATAATCTTTCAGATTATAAGCATTCTATGCTTTTAACCAGAAAACCTTGCGCAAGATCTTCTGGTGCTGAAAAGCAATCTCATCTTCCTCTTAGAGCAAAACTGTAAAAGGTTAGTAGTATGCAATTTACTTGGGTTGCAGAAGATTATTATCAAAATTCACAATTCCAATTTGATCATGCTGAAGCTGCATTATCAAAATATCATTTTTCCGGCAATGAACATGTTTTGGATGTAGGATGCGGTGATGGAAAAATTACTGCAATAATATCGACTCTGGTGCCCAATGGTAAAGTCATAGGAATCGATAGCTCACAACAAATGATCGATTTTGCTAGGGAAGAATTTGGAAATAAATATAAAAATTTATTTTTTAGTGTTTGTAGAGCGGAAAATATTAGTTTTGAAAATTCATTTGATTTAATAGTTTCATTTGCATGTTTACATTGGGTAGAAGATCAATTGGCATTTCTTTTAGGTGCTAAAAGAGCTCTAAAAACCAATGGAAAAATTATTATTACCTTATACCCCAAACATCCTGCAATATGGGAATCAATCGAAGAAACAACTCTGCACCCTAGTTGGTCACGCTATTTTGAAGGATACTCAAATCCACATATTAGTTACAACTTAGAGCTGTATCGATCACTTGTAAAACAATCCGGTTTAACGATTATATCTCTCGAAGAGCAAATTCCAATCGCAAATTTCCCAACCAGAAAAGACGCAGAAGCTTTTCTAAGATCATGGTTACCACATGCAGATCAGATTCACCCACATTTAAGAGATAAGTTTATAAGTGATATTATCTCTCGTTTTATTGAAAAAATTGAAATTTCTCCAAATGGCATAATTGGTATGCCATTTCGCCGTCTTGATGCAATACTTGGAAAAAATTAAACACGATCTATCTTTTTTTATAAATATAATTTCACAGTTATGCTTTTTGATTATGCCCTTGGTCCAGGTGGACCATAACTATTTACAACATAAAAACCAACTAAACCACTTCAAAGTGAAAAAAATGCCGCATACTGATAACAACTCCTGTGATCAAAGCTACTTTGACAAACGATACTTATGTTGCGTTCCATTTTACCTATTATTAGCAACGTATAATCCACCAGGTGGCGCTATAGCGTCAGCTGGTTCTCTTGCTTTCTGATAACATCTCTTTGAAACGGCCGCAACTCTTCCCCCCGAAATTCTATCTAAACATAGGGCAACTTGATTTCCTGGCCATTGCGGTAACTTTTTTTCAAGAAAAAATCCAAAAAGTGCGCCCCGCGTATATAATCTTTCATCATCATTATCAAATGCCGTTTTTAAAAGTAATGGATGAATTTTTTTGGCATACTCCTCCTGCCCTGCCTTGTATATAATATCCTTATTTTGCAAGATAGCTTTAACAAATACAGGATTATTACCGTACCTAGAAATAAGTCCAGGAATTGCAAATTGGTTTTGTCGTAGTGTTAAAAGTAGATTTCTATTCCTTACAATTTCAATCGTTTTTTCCAATCCTTTTTTACACTCATTTAAAAGCTCTGTACAACTATAACTGTCATATTGGGATATAGCGCTGTCCTCATGTTTTGGCTCAAAAGTATATCTTTGCATCACGATTTCCCTTGATATAGTTCTTCCGACTAATCGGCGAAAATTTTCGGCCGCTTTTATCGCACATACATTTATAATTTAGCAACCGGGGTCGCTGATAATTTGCCAACCGGTTGACTCAGCATTCTCCTTGCAAACAACCCAATGCCTACAGCTGCAATTCCGATGCATAATCCTATTTTTCTGTTCGAGAATCTCTGATGCAAAAGTGGTTTTGGCATTTGAGTTAATCTCCCAGTAATTGCTGAAACAACATTGGTTCTAATATACTCGGGTGAATTAACTTTTGTAACAAATCGGATTTGGCTCTGCTTGTCTTCAGTAGCTGAAATGATCGTACCTTTCAATTCGGGATCAAAATAGGGGCGATTCATAAATTTTGGCTGTACTTTCCCATTCATTAAACAAGGGAATTGTACACGCATGCTTTCGGTCGCAGAGATATATTCAGGATGAAGCGCTAGAAAAAGCGTAACGGGATCATACAAATTTGTGTTAGACTTTCCAAAATAATCTGCCTGATGCCAATTTTTCCAATCTTTAATAACAGTTTTTCCAAATTTTGAATGCGTTTTTTCAATAATTTTTGCCAATTCTTCGGCTGAAATAAAAAAATTATTTTTAGCAATTAAATCACTCGTTATGACTACTGTTTCAACTTTTGAAAGAACTTTTTCAGATACTTGAGGTGAAATCAGCCAATTATAGCCCTTTGGATGCAATCCGCCCATAGAAACGAGCTTAATATTGTTTGCAATGCTAGGATCTAATTCGAGTGCTGCACTGATGTTGTGTAATGGCCCTATTGCGACAATGGTCAATTTATTACTAGAAGAATATTTTTTTGCAATTTTAGCAATAAATTCAGAAGCGGATTCTTTCTCAATTTTCATTTTATCAAATTCTTGACCATATTCTCCTTCATAAGCTTGAGCTTGTTTGTCATGCCATTTTTTTTCTCCTTGATCAGGATTCGGAAAGCCAAACCTAGCAGGGAAAAAAGGATTTTGTTGAAGAAATTTCTCTTTTGGGTCTTGTCTTGTACAGCCGATACCTGCATAAACTGGTATGCTTGTAAATCCACATTCACTCATGACTAATTTTGCAATTTTTGCCTTTTTCATTGGTTCAGTATGGACAGTAGTGACAGCAAGAGGTTTTGAATGAGAATGCATTGCTAAAATAAGAGCGCCAGTATCATCAAAATCATTACCGATATCGGTATCAAAAATATAATCTATCGGCTGTGCGTTTTGTTCTTTTACATTTGTTTGTCTAAACATAATTAAAATTCCATAGAAAAATTTAACCTGAAAATGAGAGCTTAACAAGTACGCTCTATACTATTATCTATAATTTTGGTCGAGGTAGATTTGAATTTGAGCCAGAAACAACTGCATAACCTAAAGCAAATAGTCCAAATACTCCTGCACCCATAGCAATTCGTTTCCAATTATGGGAGATTTGAGATTTTACTGCCTGTTTAACATTATGTTCAGTAGCATCAAGTTGTTGTTTTACAGGTTTTGCTGGTTCAATTTTCACTTCATCAACTACAGATTTTTTCTGCAAATTTTCAGATTTGGCTTTTTGTAAACATTCCAAATAACTTGATTTAACAGCTGGCGCTGTATAATTGATTGCACGCAAAGCAAGTCCTTTGTTTTTTAATAATGATTGTGGCATGAACAAAACCATTTCCAATCCTTGTAACATTTGAAATTTATTGAATGTTCTTTCCGTTGCTGCTTCGACTGGAATGGTGCTCATTTTTCCATTGGCTGAATTCAGTAAAAATGGAAAGAATACAGAAAATAGTTCTTCGACAGTACCACCATTTGCAAAATGACTTCCACCTTGTGCGGATGTGTGATGCAATAATCCTGTAATATTGTATAGCCACATAGGATCTTTCGAAAAAATATTGTTAATGAAAAATTGGCACAGTTCGTCGACAATTTTTTGATTTTTTGTGTTATTCCATGATGCAACAAATTCTTCTGTGACCTTTTGTGTATTTAAAGGCGGTTTAACAAAAATGAAAGGACAGCATAAAAGCAGCATAACCACTTTGTTCTGTTCTTCATTGGTCAATTGAGACCAGGACTTACGTTTATTTAGAGAATCAACTAAAAATTCAAAATTAAATTGTGCGTTTAAACCCAATGCTTTTGCTTTTTGAAAGAGATAATTATTTAATGCTTCTGTATTATTTTCGGCTGTATTATCACTGGTTTTATTTAACTGAGATAAATACTCCAGGCTATTTTCAACTGGTGTTAAAACTCCAGTGTAACCACTTGATAATAATTTAGTTGGGTTGTAGCCTAGTCCATCAAATATATCAATTAATTTGCCAGCGTTTTCGTACCGTTCTTTTCTGGCAGCATTTGCTTTTTGTTCTAACCAATCTTTTAAATATTTCTCATTAGACGCTGCTGATTTTGCATCGGCACTCACAAAGCTTTTTTGCTTTCCTAGATCATGCAAAATAAATGTCTCTATCAATAATTCATTTGTATTATTGGGATATTTATCCCTAAAGGTATTTCTTAACTTAACAATATTTCCGATATTTTCTAAAAAAGCCTTCTCATCTTTACTTTCAACTTTAATGCCTGTAAAAATGAAATCATCTTCGCTATAGCTTGCTTGTAGCGCTTTAGCTATATCCTCTAATGAATCGTATTTCAAAAAAATAGCCATGACATATAATGATTGTCGAATAGCCATATACTCATCTACCCCAGTAAGGGATAGCATTCTACGCTGTTCGGTTGTTTGAGACCAATCACCATAATGGGATAATAATTCTTTACTTGATAAGCTTTGTAGATGAGTCTTGAAACTCGTTGAAGTTGAGAACATTTTTCTTTGACCTCTTTCAATTAATAAATATTCATTGTTAAAACGAGTTGAGAAATTTGCCAATTCTCTTTTTGCTTTTAAAGAATTAAATTGAAAATGATTAATTCGGGGAGCAATACCAATACTCGCTAACATTCGGGGTGTCGAATGCAAATCTTTACGTAAAAATAAAATTCTTCTTAACATACCAATTATCTCTACTGTGCATATAATTAAAGGTGACTATTTTATTTAAATTAATACACCTTACCTGAGCATATATAAATCAATGAATCGCTTGATGCTCATATTATATCAAAAGCTGTTCATTTTAATACCCGTATAAAATACCGTATTGACAAATCATACACTTTTCTGTATTTAAATTGATCTGAATTAAATCAGCATGGCATTATATGCGCCAAATATAGCTATTAGTGGCAAATAACACTATGGGGAAAATACCCATTTTTATTGAATGAGCAAGACAATACACATGAATCCATTGCAAACCAACAGCTATCCACTAGATATGGCAAAAGATATCTATAATCTTTGCTTACCATTGCAACGATTAGGAATTACATATTTTACTTATTTGAAAAAATTTACAGATGGATCACAAATATATCTTTCGAATAGTGGTCAGTGGATTGAGGACTATTTTAAACTTGAGCTATACAAAACTAGTCTTTTTGAAGATAGCCCTGATTCATACAATTCTGGATATTTTATTTGGCCTAAAGAAGACCATTCTCCGGTTTTTTTGCATGCGCGCGATTATTTTAACAGCGATAATGGAATCACCATTATTGAAAAAAATATCAATTATTGCGAATTCTATTTTTTCTCTGGCCCTGTTAAAGCCACTTGGCTTAACAATTTTTATTTGAATAATATTGATCTTTTGAAAAAGTTTATTATTTTTTTTAAGTCTGAAGGCGGTCGAATTCTAAGAAAATCTGAAAAGAATCGCCTCCATATCCACAATGCTAGTAATTTAAAATCACATGATCATTTTCCAAACTTAAAAAATGAGCGCAATGTGCGGAATGAATTTTTATCTGAGATCAATGCAATGGACATAATCAGTCAAGATAAAATTTCTATAAAACTTTCAAGTAGGGAAAAAGAAGTGGCTCAAAATATACTTATGGGAAAAACTGCCCAAAGAATTGCAGATCAACTCGTTATATCAAGAAAAACAGTAGAAAGACATATTGAGAATATAAAAAATAAATTGAATTGTTCTAATAAAGTCGAATTGATAAAACGATTAATTATTTTTGAAAACAACAATAGTGGTGCCTAATTATGCAGCGGTTAATTACAAACGACGTTCCTGTACTTGCTCAACAACTCTACGATCAAGTTAAAGAAAAAAAACAAGGAAATGATGCATTGCTTCTATCAGCATTGGAAAAAATTGCTAAATCAGAAAAGATCTCTCCTGACGATTGGGCTTTTTTTCATGAAACATTAAATAAAGATCATCCGTGCATGCAGTTTTTTAATCAATATAGAAACGATATCTCTAAGCAGTTCATGTTGCAAGGAAGAAAATATACGGCAGTACCAATTATTCGTTTTACTTCTAAGGGAGAACAATACGTCCTATTACTGAAAAATTTAGGATTAAAAGTATCTTCAAATGTACAAGAAGTGCAATGGACTGCTCACGGTGTTCGAGTTGACTCTCAAGAAAAGGAATTATTGCAAACCCCATCTGCATGGGATTTATATAAAAAATTGTCTTCTCATGATGATCCTTTAACATATTTATTAGCTGCTGCTATACGAAGAATCAATGAAATTGGAATAAAAATCACAGAAAAAGATATATGTAATATTCATTTCATTGATCGTCGAGCCGCGGGTTTCCCTGAAATGAGTACTGACTATTGCACAGAATATTTTGATGTAGACTTAGGTGAACGCGATTTAGATGCGTTAATTGATGCTTGTACTTCTAGTGTCTCTCGCTTTGGACAGTGGACACATGCTTTTAAGTTGTCGGAGTTAAAAGCAACGGTAAAAGAAGATAAAGTCTTATCAGGAAATCAAACTTATATTTTAACCTATAAAAATGAGCCATTACCAATACGACCAACAACATGGTGTTTTTTACGTGCTTTGCAAGTTTTAACTGATCGTGAAATAAAAAGTGATGGAAATAAAGATCCTTGGCAGTTAAGAAATTTAACTCCATTTGAAACAGCCATCAGATGGGTTAAACAGCGAATGGATAACGCGGTACAATTTACACTATTTTCAGAAGAAAATAACAGGCTATCTTCTGCTCAGGCGCATGCTTATGCTGCCAAAGCGAAAATGAATGAAGAAAATTTAGCGTTTACCTCAATGAAACCAGAAAGACTCGTATTATTGGTTGTCATTGCCTATCTTACAGTGAATGTTAAAATTAATAATAGTGATGAATTAGAAAAAATGGCTACCCAATTGTTCAGGAAATTTTTCGAACTTAGTCCAAACTCTAAAGTTCAATGGGAAGATGAATTTAAGAAAATGCAACTTGAACTCAATCAAAAAGTTCATACAAATCCAGCAAATGCTAGCCGAATAAGTGAACTCCATAAAACAATTTCATCAACCGAATTAAGTGAAAATCATAAAACAATTTATCACATGCGCGAATCTGATTTACAAATAGCGACAGCTGTGCGGTTACATGAAAAATTTCATGACTGGGTGATGTCAGACATTAGGATAAAGGTCAATAAATTAGTAGAAATTGCAATTAAAGAAGATAAATATGTACCACTAGAACGATATGCTCTATCAGATCGTAACTGTTTTGGAATAACAGGACCGGTTGCCAGTGGAAAATCAGTTAGTGAAAAAATGATTCGAGCAATGCTGGGCAAGACGAGCACGGCTTTTATTGGATCAGATGAATGGAATAAAATCCTTAGTGATTATTTACATCTCGATCAAGCAGGATTCGTAATGCAACGCGGTAAGTTAACCTTACCTGAAGCTTGGTTTGTTAAAGTTATCATTTGGGACCTGCTTGCTGAAATGGAAAAAAGTGGGCACGCTCCAAATTGGATACAAGAGGCATGTGATCCGTCAACGATTAAATCTATAAATTCAGGGAAAAATGTCATTTTTGTTAACACAGCAGATCCTTGTGGTGCTGCATCTCGAATCAAGGAGCGAGGAGATAAATCTGGCCGTTACGTTTCGGCGAGTGCTGCAATAGGTTCTTATCGGTGGCCTTGGTTGAATTTTCTTAAAACTTTGGAAAGTATCAAAGATAATGTTTCCATAAAAGTGATTGATACTGATGTTATGTTTGCAAAAACTCCGGCTAACGAGACTAAGCGTACTGAACAAGCGACTATTGCAACAGTTAATAATATGGAACTTGAAATCCATAATCTAAACCGTTTTTTGATATTTATGGCGCGCAGTTTTAGAGTTAATCCTTTCCCTAAACATCCTGGAGAGATTTTACAGGCTAAACCAAATGATTCATTAATATTAATAATAAAAGAAATAGAAAAACTTTACAGTACAAATCCTAAAATACGTATTAAATACAAAGGAAACGTTCTTTCTAAAGATAATTTCTTGAAATTAGCTAATCAATTATATGTCTCAGGTATTAGACCATTAGAAAGAGCAAGACAGATTATGTTATTTAAAAAAACTTCTGCTGGGCTAAACAAACCTCAACAAATAAATTTGAGAATAAATGCAGTTACCTGACATGTAATCTGGCCTTACAATACTAGTTCAGCTAATTCACCTAATGTCTTAAGCAATTTTTTACTCTCTTTTGTTGTTGCGCTTACTGTTAATGCTAATGCAACATTCTTTTTCGGTAACCACATAAATGAACTGTAGTAACCTGGCGTACCGCCTATATAAACCCATATAATTCCAATCTTTGGGTCATATATTCTGGCAAGACCCAATGAAAAGCCTTGAGAATGGCTATCTGAAGATAAAGTTTCGCCAGCACGACAGGAATTATCTTCTCCCGTACAAACTGCGCTCATCATTTCATTTAATTGTGGTCTAGACAAAATATTGGCAGTGAATAGCAAGAGCACCCAACGAGTAATATCAATACTATTTGAAATCAATGCTCCTCCTGCACCTGCAGCAGACATATTGAAACGAGTTGCGTCACCGCCCGATACCATCGGTGGAGAAAATCCACCACCAGCATACACATATCCATGCGCCATACGTGCCATAATATTTTTTGGATATTCATAGGGTAAATAATATGTATTATTCAGGGAATATTTTTTTAAAATTCGTTGATCAATCTCATCTTTAAATTCATGTTTAGTTACAACCTCAACCAACATCTCTAAAATATTATAATTCGTATCTGAATAATGCCATCCTTTTCCTGGAGAAAAGTAAGGTTTATGTTTGTAAGCGTATTTAATTATTTCTTTTGGCGTCCAATTTTTTAATGGGTGTTTTGCAAGTTCATCCATAAAATCGGCATCTTCAGTAACACTAAATATGCCGCTAGTCATGTTGAGCAATTGTTTTATCGAAATATTTTTCCATGCCTCATATTCATTTTTTGGTAGCCATTGTCCATATTTTTTTGTGATATCAGAAATAGTATCGTTAATTGTAATTTTTCCTTCTGCTTCTAATTGAAGAATAATTACTGCAGTAAATGATTTAGTAATACTACCGATTTGAAATAAATTCTCGATTGTAACAAGATTAGGATGTGGGTTTATTGAAGTTCTTCTTTCGACAGTACCACTTACAAAATTAGATAGTTTTTTATCTGGAAAATTAATACTTAAAACGGCAGCAGGAACATGGCTATTCATACGAAAATCATCGAGTATTTTTTGTAATTTTTCAACGGGTACTGGATTTACACTCGCATAACAGTAAGTGATGGAAATGAAAAGTATAACTCCAAATAAAAATTTTTTCATTATGAACAAACCCTATTATAAAATGTGGTCAGGCCGACTCCACAGCGATTTTGGATTCTGTATTTATAGACGATATCCCTCATCTGCTTTATTTGGATCCTTAATTAATTTATTGCTGTCAGATGTAACATTGGTGCAGCAAAAAGATTGGTTTGTGCACGACTTCGATGAATAGTATGTACTACTGAAACTTTATCAGTCTCTTTTACCTCTGTGATATGACAAGTAGCTTTTCTGGAAGCTTGATCAACAACTATTTCCAATTGTCTTTTAAACAAACCATGAGAGGTAAAGCGATGTCCGCGTACACGCTTCCAAACCTCCATGGAGGTTGTACGATGCCCTAGAGTAATATTGAATTTTAAGCTTGAAAATTGATAGTTCGTTGGGAATACAAATTCAGCTTTGATATGCATTTTATATGCACTTTTAGCTATATCCGGAGGATTGAGTAAATAATCCCAGCCGAAAATCAACCCTTTTGTTCTTTGCATGGAATCACTTGGATCAGAAATATCATATGACTCACTTTCGGTGTGAGTAAGATTGCAATATCTGAGTTTTGAAAAAACTTGAAATCCATTTCTACACATAGAACTTTGAGATACCTCAATTGCTTTGGTACTTTGTGCGCTAGAATGAGTTCTTGAATAATGTCCTAATCCCAATTTAAGGGCTGCATGCTTTGGACCCACCGCCAATTCAATTTCTGGTGCGACATGTACAGAAGATTCGCTTTTGAATCTGACTTCTTTATTCGGCACATTGGGTGAAAAAGTTTTTAATTGCGCGTCAGCTGAAGTCGCTTCACATGCGAAAGAGAAACTATCTTGAAAAGGATGAACATGTTGATGCTTCCACTCAGCAGTATAGTCTGTTTTTGCTTCAGCAGGCGGCTGCCAAATAATATCAAAATCAAGCGTTACTTTGTTTGCTTCAATGGAAGCTGCTGGATTGATGGTCATTATACATGCATTAGGATATTGAACCCAATTCGATAAATGTGGTTTTCCTAGAATCTGATAAGACCAATTTCTAACGTTGGGTTTCCACTGGATGGTATGAGGACCAGCACTAGCTTTTTTTTGTTCTTCCCAAGCTTTTAAACGCTTTTCTTTTTCCATGGCATCTCGATGGAGAAAACCTTTAATAAGCATGTTGAGCGTATTTTGTCCGATCACTTCTGACAAGCTGTGCCTAACTGGGTTGCGAGGACGATTGATAAACATATTAGGTGATCTTGTTTTTGACATCATTTTGGTGTGCCTGTTGTTTCAATTAATTTAAAAATGCCGATGGTAGTTAAAAACACCGAGCTTATCAATCGGAAAATCATCGCTCAATTTTCCCACCATTTATAAGTCTTAAAGGTGTTCTTTTTACCTGATTCGATAATCTCTTCAAATCAAGTTGCGTTTTCTCTTTAATCGATTCGAATAATTCTCTTTGTGAATCAGAAGAAAAGCTTTGCTCCAAATGAATCGGTTCAAAATTTCTTATCTCAGGCATAAAAATATTTTCTTGCTGTGCATATTCATTGATTACAGGCAACAACTGGTTGTACATGTAATCACCCATTTCAGCAATGTAATTTGCCTTACAATGATAAAGAAAATAAAACTGCCCTTCGTAATTCCCTTTTTTGCGGGTAGCAAATGAATACATGACATGACGGCCTTCCTTAAGATTTCTCACGATCATCATACCATTGCGCATTCCAAATTTTTCTTCTTTTATATGATTTATTGCCTTATCAATTTGATGACGTTCAACTGAACGCCATGGATATACTTCATATTGTGTATAAATTTCTTTTTTATAATTCGTATCAAAACTCACAAAATTCTTTTTGCAGAGTTCTTCTGCCATTTTGGGAGTGGGTGATAAAAAAATACTTTCTCCATTTCCAAAAAATACATTCAAAGAAAAATGATCGATACAGAGTTCACCCTGAATATCATTTTTAAATATTTTCTGAATTTCTTCGCCATGACGGAAAGAAATTTCAGCTTTTTTTAAATTTGGTATACACATACGCTATATCCTTAGCATTAATATTTTTGCCTCTCCCCTCGTTTCTTTTTTAAAAATTATTTTCTTTATTTTTATGAATAAAATACACTGCCAACAAAGTAATTAAACTACAAACTCCTAAATAAATTGATGGTGCTAAATCAGATCCAAGATGTTTTGTCGCATACATAGCAATCAATGGTGTTGTTCCGCCAAAAATAGTCATACTCACGTTATAACCAATTGACATGCTACTGTATCTGACATTCGCAGGGAAAAGGTGAGCTATAGTGAAAATCAATGATGCGGCGATGGGTGAAAGGAATATCGCTGTTAATATAACACTAAATATAGCAGAAATAAAATCGCCCCGAGAAGCCAGGTCGAAGATCAAGTAACCAAACAATAAATATCCAATTGCTCCGAAACAAAGAACACGCTTGTGACCAATAATATCTGTCAATCGTCCCATCAATGGAACACAGCACGTTAAAGCAAATAATCCAACAAAATTGATAGTCATAGATTGTTCAAGCGTCATTTTTTTATTTAATACAAAATATGAAGGGAAATACCCTATTAATAAATAAATCGCCACTGCAAGAGCGCTACTAACTAAACATATTAATACAATTGGCTTAAGGAAATATTTTATTGCATTAGAAGCAGGCGACTTAAGTACCTTTTTTTCTTTTAGTATTTTTTGAAAAACGGGTGACTCCTCACATTTTAATCTAAGAAAAAGTGCACCCATTCCAAAAAAGAATGACAATATAAATGGAATTCTCCATCCAAAGCTGGATACCTGTTCTGAGGAAAAGGTATAGGAAATCAATACACAGAAGGATGCGCCAATTAATAGCCCTAGATACGTGCTGCACATAATTAAACTTCCGTAAAATCCCCTTTTGTGTGCGGCAGCGCATTCGAGTAAAAATGTTCCAGCCCCTGTTAGTTCCCCACTAACAGCAATGCCCTGCAAAATTCGAAATAACATTAATAATATCGGAGCTAATAATCCGATAGAGTTGTAGGTCGGTAAAAGACCTATTAATGCGGTTGGAACCATGATAAGAATAATAGATACGACTAACGCGAATCGTCTGCCGTATCTATCACCGATATGTCCAAAAACAATGCCCCCTACCGGTCTTGCAATAAATCCGGTTGCGAAAACACCTAGGGTTAGCATCAAAGAAATAAATTCATCCTTCACAGGAAAAAATAGCTTTGCTATGACCGTTGCAAAATATCCATAAAGCGCAAAGTCATACCATTCAAGCACGTTGCCTGAAACACTCGTTAGGATAAATTTGAATTCTTCTTTTTTCATATCATTGACTAATTTGTACCAGTTCTTTTACAAGTTTTCTTATCCCTGTGTACACTTCGTCAATTCCATTTGCGACCATATTTGCTGGCGTACTGACAATCCTATTTTCTTTATCTACCACGACATCTTCAGCTTTACAATCCACATGTTTACAGCCTAATTCATGTATCTGCTCTGCTAGACCTTTGTCGTTACCAATCGTTAATTTGGCAGATTTATAAATCTTTGGAATCATCATAGGTGCTATGCAAATAAAACCCATGGGTTTCTTTAGGCTGACGGCATTATCGATGAGATGTTTGATGTCGGAATGGAAAGTAAAATCTTTACCCTTCTCTATCCAATCGCATAGATTGCTAACAGCGCCTACCCCGCCTGGGAAAATAACTGCGTCAAAATTGGCAAGATTTGCCTTGTTGATTGGTTTGATTTTACCGCGCACCAATCTGGCAGATTCTTTCAATACAGATCGTGTCTCATTTTCGTCAGGAGTATCAGAGATATGATTAACTACTCTCTTCTGTTGAATATCAGGAGCAAAAGCTTCCCACTCAACTCCTTCTTGCTTCATCGAAAGAAGCGTTAAAATTACTTCGTGTGTTTCTGAGCCATCATGCTGACCGCAGCCGGCCAAAATTAGAGCAAATTTTTTCATCTTGTTTTTTCCTTAAAATAATTCTGCAACTAGTGAATTATTAATAAATTTTCTGCTATACGCAAATTTTTTCTGAAACTTTATCACGCAAATGTCTTACTTTTCTCTTGATCCATATTAGCCAATTCTTTGACATAAAGATCAAATAATGATCTAACCACCCTATTATCTAAGCCCATTTCTTTATATTTCTTAAATGCATAAAAACCATCATTTTCTTTAAGATGTTTTTCAAATTTCAACATTATGTAATTCTGCTCTTCGCTTTTTAAGTTATTAAAATAATCATCCACTACTTTTCTAGTGGTCTCGGCAGTTTCCCTTCTAATATCCTCCAGATATTGTTTTTCTTTTCGTGCTTGGGCTTCTTTGTCCTTGCGTTCCTTATTAATAACAGCAGCACTTGATTTGCCTGGCTTATAGTCTCGTTTTAGTGCATCCATAAAATACGCGGAAATTTCTCGTATTCTTCCAGATTTATAACTATCTGAATTCTTGATTAACTTTATTTTTTCATCTACATATTGAGCACCATATTTTAATATAACTTCTCTTGCTAATTCTGAACTAAGTCCCATCTCACGTTCCATAATTGCTATTAAATCAGACCCTTCATTTATACTCTCTTGTTCAGATGGCAATGAATTTTCATGAGTTTTTGATAATTTAAATTTGATACTAGTTACTTTGTTATTCACCCGCTTTAATTCTGGAATTACTTTTATAGGAGAATATTGATTAACTTCATTTACAGCGACATCAACGACTCGTTTTTTTAAATCGCAATACTTAAGATATGAAGAATCAGGAACTCCCATTAACTTCCTGAATACCTTGATGGGTAACCATGGAGTGCTTGAAATACCCTGAAAACGTACACAATTTTCATATAAAGCAAGGCCATAACTGGATTTAAACTCGATCATAATTCCTATATCTATTTTTCCGTATATTTCGGGCCTATATAAAAGCTCTCTCATTACTGAGCTAAACTCATAAGTACAAATACCGTTTTCTATTTTTGCAGCAGAAACGATAGCACTTGAACGCCATTTTTCTTGATGTTCTCCATTTTCTTGTGCCATTACATTCCATTCAATAGCTGTAACAATTAAATCCATTATCGATTTTTTTAGTTTTTTGTAATCCCGGCTATCATAGCCAATCAATTGACATAGTTTTTTTACAGGAATTTCATATTGGGACTTTTCGGGTAATTCGTGATAAGCGTGAAATAGCAACACATTAAATAGCTTCCTTTGCACTAATGTTAGATTGTTAGAGCAATGAATTGTATTAACATGCTTCTTTAATATCGGGCTGACTTCTTTTTCTGTTATTTCCATAACAGACTCCTTGTCTGTCTCATTTTATAATCCGGACGTCCGGATTATCTGCTTTATGTCACTAAATCCGGACGTCCGGATTTAATCCCAAGAGCAACTAAGTTTTTAAGCTTCTCACAGAGTTCATCAAAGTTAGTTTTATTTAATAATTCTTTTTGAAAAGTAATGGAAGGAACGCCTTTATGATCAACTTTAAAAGTAAAGAGTGTTTTTCCCATTTCATCTTTGATAATTTTCGTTCTATGTGGAACATTTTTTTTATTATTTTGAGCTAAAACCATAGATTCTAGCTTAGATGGGGTAGTAATTGATTTTCCAATTTCAGGGGCAATAGCAATGAATCTCTCAATTAAATCCGGGTTGCTTGCAATCAAGCGTACGATTTTAATCGCCATATAAACAGGTAGTTCATTGATATTCGGTAATTTATTTATTATCTCCGAAGGAATTTTCGTATAAGTCATCAAATCATTGAGCGTTGAGGTTGATAAATGTAATTTTTCAGCAAGGTCTTTCTCGGTCTTAAATACTTTATTTTCTAGTAGTTTTTTGTATAACAATGCATTGGAATAATTACTAATATCTTTTCTGAACTTGTTTTCAGCGTCCTGACATGCGATTGCTTCTTGTAACGAAAGATGGTCTTTTTTAATGACGAGAAGAGGAATTCCCAACTGTAAACAAGCCGCATGACGACGTCTTCCAAAAATAACTTGATATTTAATATTGTCATGAGGGGTAGGGTGCGTACGTATTAGAGCAGGTTGTAATTGATGATTCACTCTAATTGAATTAATTAATTCATCCATTTCACCCATTTCACTAGATGATCTATTCGCATACTCCCATGGTTCACATTCTTTCGGATCAATAAATACTAATTCATTTTCATTAAACTTAATGCCTGATTGCGTTTTAAAATAAGCGCCAGCAGATTTTAAATCAGCCATACCAACATGTTGTAAATTACCTGTCTTTTGATCATTTTGGTCATCATTTAATTCAATTTTTTTAATTTGACCAGTTTTTACTAGCATTCCTAAAGGGCCAGAGTTATGTACGCTTTTTTTGCTATTATCCATTTACAGTTTCCTCCATTATTGGTTGCTTGGCTTTTTCTGCTTGTTTTGCCCAAATTTCTTTGAAGTGATTGATGATTTCAATATTTACATCATCTAAATGCTGGATAGCTCTGCGATAAGCTTCACGGCTTCCTCTAGGTTTTGATACATCGTAAATAGTACCTATTTCATTCGCTGCTTTGGATACCTCGATGGTTTCACACATATGATTCGACAAAATATAGCGACCGAATTGTTCTCGCATCATGTTTTCCATTTGCAGTGCTTCATTATTTCCATTGTGTTTTGAAATAAGTATTCTTAAATATTCGAGTTTTTTTCCTGATATGTTCTTAAATAAATTTCGTAGAGTTGCTGTATACATGATAAAACTCGAATAATCATTCATGCTGGGCGGAATAGGGATGATCATGCCATCGCAAGCAATAATAGCGTTTAAAGTGAGGATACCTAGATTTGGGCCGCAATCGATAAGAATGACATCATAATTATCTTTTATTTGCTTCAATGCTTTAGTAAGACGTAAATAAGGACTTCCTAGAGCTTCTTGATTATTGTCATGTTCATTAGGCAGTAATAAATCACAATCTTGGATAGCAAGATTAGCGGGAATAATATCGAATCCATCGAAATGAGTTTTTAGAATGATATTTTGAATCTCTTCTGGATTAGAAACTAATGTATTTGTGATCGTATCTTCATATCTCAATTCCAAATCTGGGATTAAACCAGAACTGATTAAGGTTGCTGTTCCTTGTGCATCAAAATCTAATAAAAGTGCGCGCAATCCTTCGATTGCAATTTTTTTACCTAAATCAACTGCAGTTTCAGTTTTTCCAACACCACCTTTAAGATTGGATACTGCTATAGTTAGTGGTTTTGAGCCAGCAGGTCTACTATATCTTGTATTGGCATAGGTTCTTAATAGATTAATAGCTTCCAGGGTAAAGCGATTAATTTTTCGGTTTCCTGGGGACGTTTCTGTAACAACACCAGGTAAATCAGGATATCTCTCAAGTAACTTTCGGAATGTAGGATCAGAAACACCTACCATTTTGGCAACTTCAATTGCTCCCCAAGTCCTTGCTTTTTTCCTATTGTCCGGGCTGGTAATGTAATTCCTTAAAGTTAAAAGCATCTCGTTGCCAGCGTTATAAAATCTTTCCATTAATTTTTCTGGCTCATCACTGCCATAGGGCGCTATCGTATGTTCCAACATGATTATTCCTTTAATAAATAAAAATGAAGTTTCACTAAAATCAAAATTTATCTATGATTTAGTGAAAATGCAACTAGATTATAAAATTTTATTAAAAATAGAAACACACAGTGTTTTTTATGTTTAATATAGTTTAATATGTTTAGGAATATGATTTTTTAGATTAATCAAAGTATTGTTAATGAAGAGTAAGACATTTGCGTGCAAGAGTCAGACGTTTGCGTGCTAAAGTAGGACATTTACAGGATGAGGGTAAGACGTTTGCGTGCTAAAAATGGTCTCTACTTAAGACATTAGCGTGCTAGGGTAAGACGTTTGCGTGCAAGAGGCAATTTAAATTTTAGCGTATAATGCCGTTCGAAGGAGACATTATGTCGAATATAGAACTGAAGGGATTACGAAACTTAAACGGTCTTGATTCGCTTATTGCACAATCCAAAGGGCAAGAATCTTTTAAAGAAAGTATTTTTAATCTTCCCATTGAAAGCTTGACCTCGGGCAAATATCAACCAAGAAGTGATATTGATGATAATGATCTCAGTGACTTGGTCGCTTCAATTAAATCGCAAGGAATTTTGTTACCTCTAATTGTTAGAAAAATAAATCCGGAAAAATTTGAAATTATCGCCGGTGAAAGAAGATGGCGTGCAGCCAAGATAGTTGGATTAAAAACTGTTCCAGCTGTTATTCGTGATGTGTCAGATGAAACAGCCTTAGCTTTTGCCTTGATTGAAAATATACAAAGGGAAGGGCTTAACCCCATTGATGAGGCACTGGCGTTTTCGCGTTTACGTGATGAATTTGAAATGACCCATGAGGAAATTTCGGAAAGAGTAGGACGGTCTCGTTCTACAGTCACCAATTTAATTCGATTATTAGTTTTGCCTGATATGGTAAAAGAAATGCTCAAGATGGGTAAGCTTGAGATGGGGCATGCACGGGCTCTTTTAAGTCTAGACCTAGATTCACAGGAAAAAATTGCGAAGTTAATTGTGGATAAAAATCTGTCAGTCAGAGAGACAGAAAAAATAGTTCAACAATACAAAACTCAACCTTTGATGAATTTAATACCAGAGAACAAATACCAAGATCGAATAGCTATTTGGGAACGCATAATTTCTGAAAGACTCTCCTCGAATGTTAAAATAAGTTTAAACCCAAAAGGGGAGGGTAAAATTGTCATTTCTGTTCATTCGCCAGATGAAATCGAATGGTTTATCAAGAGTATTGAAAAAGAGTAGTGATTATGCGATTTGTGGATTAATTTAATGTTACATAAAATCAGAACAATATTGACTTCACTAAAATTTAAAAAAGCGGTAAGATTCCTTTTTAACGCCCCCGCCTTAACTCTGCTGTCAAGAAATGCTTTTAATAAACTGCCAAACTCTCAGCTTCAGTTAGCTGAATATCACTTGATTGAAACAAAGAATTTTATTGAAGCATATGCTTGGGCATCGGTTGCATGTTGCAGGGAAGTTCTTGGTGCTTATGCGGTTAAAAAGAAAGCGGAAGAAAATTTAAAACCAGAACAAATAAAGGTAGCTTGGGATAAGGCAAGATTGTATAAAAAAAATTTTCTATAAATTTGCGCAATAGAAATAGGTAAGAAATGATGAAATGTTTGATATGCGATATTGTTAGTGGAAAGGAGAAGAGCTTCAACGTTTTTGAAGATAACAATTTTATTGGATTTTTAGATATCCGACCTTTGTTTATTGGCCACTGTCTTATTTCACCTAAAAATCATGTTGAAAATATATATTCGTTACCTGTTAACATTGGAAATAATTTTTTAACCTCCATTCAAAACTTGGGAAAAGCTATCAAAAAAGCGGTGAACTCCGAAGGCACTTTTATTGCAATTAATAACAATGTTAGTCAAACCATTCCGCATTTGCATGTACACATCGTCCCTAGAAATAAGGGCGATGGGCTAAAGGGATTTTTTTGGCCTCGTACTGAATACGAAAGTGAAGAGCACTTTAAGGAAATTCAACATAAAATAATAACGTGTTTGGATTAATTTTTATAATTAAAGGATGTATATGATGTCACTCGATGAAATGTCATTTAATGATGCCATAGAATTATATTACGAAAAACACCAGGCGATCCGACAAGGTAACATGATAAAATTACTGGAGTTAAAAAAGAAATGCCCAGATATTTTTGATGAAAAAAAAGATTTTGAAATGCGAGACATGATTGAATACGCGAAAGCATTCCAGGCGAGCGATCGTTATAAAGAAT
The DNA here is from genome assembly GCA_021324335.1 of Gammaproteobacteria bacterium. Taxonomy (GTDB): domain Bacteria; phylum Pseudomonadota; class Gammaproteobacteria; order DSM-16500; family DSM-16500; genus Aquicella. Next base: position 33,640 of record JAJPJH010000004.1, on the reverse strand, counting down.
TATGTAAATTGGAAATGAAAGAGAAATTGACAGTTATTAGCACAGAAAACTAATTATTTGCATTATTGATCATCTGTTATTATGGGAGTAGCAAATGTAGCAATGTAGCAATCGATGCTATATTGCCTGGCCAGCAACTCTGGGATTTTGTCAGTTTCAGAAGACAACTTCAGTCATCAGAAGTCCTTTTCAATAGAATTAGATGTCCCACCAATTCTGGGTACTCATTGAAATCGTCTTCTGAAACGAACACTTTTCAGTCGTTAAGCATCGTTTGATTAAGATGAAACTTTAATGATTAAGAAAAAATTGTAATGAAAAAGATTATCACAAAAAGACTTATTTTACGCGAATGGCAAGATTCGGATCTTGAACCATTCACGCAAATTAACCAGGACCCTAAAGTTTTGGAATTTTTGCCCGCTGGCCGAAGCAAAGAGGAAGTAAGTGAATGGATTCTGCAGATTAAGCAGCATTTTAAAACACATGGATTTGGTTTGTGGGCCGCAACCTTAAAAGATACCGGTGAGCTAATTGGTTTTGTCGGTTTAAATGTTCCTGCATTCGAATCTCATTTTACTCCATGTGTTGAAATTGGTTGGCGGCTCGGTTCACACCATTGGGGACATGGGTATGCCACTGAAGCAGCAAAAGCAGTGCTTAAATTAGCATTTGAAGAATTTGGATTAAGCGAAGTTGTCTCATTTGCTGTTCCAGAAAATAATCGCTCTATTAAAGTGATGGAAAAAATTGGTATGATTCGGGATGTTAAAGGTGATTTCAGACATCCAAAATTACCAGAGAACCATCGGTTGAGTCTGCATGTTTTGTATAGTATACAAAGGCCGATTATAAAATGACGATGCCTATTATTGAATTCAAGGTCTTAAACAAAGAAGACTGCCAATTATTGCACGCATGGCTGCAAGAACCACATGTTCGAGAATTCTGGGATAATGGGTTGCGCACTATTGAGCAAACAGCATCCTATTATTATCGTGAAAACGATGTGAATCGCTTTATATTTTCTATCAATGGCGAACCAGCAGGGTACATTCAGTCATACAATGTTAATTTGCATTCTGAATACAAACAATTTTCAAAGGAAAACGCAAAAACATTCGGTGTCGATTTCTTTATCGGTAATAAACAGCTTTTAGGAAGAGGTTTTGCAAAGGACATCATGCAAAAATTTATTGAGTTGTATTGTTATGATGCTGTCAGAGTCATTGTAGACCCCGATCCAAAAAATTTAAAAGCGATTCGTGTTTATCAGACTTGTGGATTTAAAAAGTTGGTAAATTTTGTGATTGGTGATGAGCTACATGTAATTATGGTCTATGATAGATTCAAGTGAATCTGGATTAAGACAATTCATTGGAGTTCGGATGCTGAAATTAACAAATGAACAGGATATAAAAGATTTTACAACTGGTTGTTGCTTCTTTGGAACTGGTGGTGGTGGCAACGCTGATTTTGGCGAAAAAATGTTAAGAGATGTGCTTGAACAAGGAAAAGATATCACCATAATTAATCACAAAAATATAGATGATGAAGGTTGGATTATCTGTCCTTATTTAATGGGAACAAGTGGTCCTGAAACTGATGAAATCAAGCAGGAAAAAATAAAATATGGACTATCGATAGCTACTGTGAATAACATGCCTGCTGCTGCAACAAATTCACTTTTGAATTACTTTGGAAACAAAATCACTTTATCGGCGATTATTCCCTATGAAATAGGTGCAGCTGCAACTTCAAGTGCTGTTGCTACTGCTGCAATGCTTGGTATTCCAACGATAGATGCGGATTTTGTAGGACGATCTGTTCCGGAAGCCACTCAAATGTTGCCCGCATTGTACGGAATGGATTTATGCCCAACTGCTAGCTCAGATGCATTTGGTAATGAAACAATTATCAACAAAGCAGTGAATAGACATATGCTTGAAAGAATCGGGAAACATATTGCCTCAGCTTCATTTGGATTAATTGGACAAGCTACATTATTACATCGATTTGAAAATATAAAAAAATACATAATCACAGACACCTTATCAAAGGCATTTGCTGTCGGGAAGGTATTGCGAGAAGCTAAAAATAGCCATACAAAAATCGATATTCTTCTAAAAAATCTAATTGGTGCAAAAAAAATATTCTCAGGAATAATATATAAGTTTAAAGGCAATGATGAAAAAGGATATTATGTTGGTGAGATTATTATTAATGGTAAAAATGAGTTTGAAGGATCATCACTAAAAATTTGGTTTAAAAATGAAAATCATATAGCATGGATAGATGAATCCGTTTTTTTAACAAGTCCTGATTTGATTTCTATTATTGATCAAAATTCCTATGAACCCTATGTCAACAATCAATTAAAAGAAAACATGAAAGTGATAGTTTTTGGAACACCAGCTCATTCAGCATGGCTTGATGAAAAAACGATGGAATCTAACTCTCCAAAATATTATGGTTTTAACTTTGAGGCTAAATTAATCGATAGATAAATTGGTAAGTAACAGGATCACATTGCTGTGATCCCGTTACCTACTGGAGAAATGTGACTGCCGACATTCGAAGATTGCAGAACGATTTTAAAAGAGATTGTAGACAATGATTTAATTCGGCAATATATCGGTACTATATAAGGAAGGGATGTAACATCAGCTTGAGCTATAATATCGCATTGATTCATAAAAAATAAATCTAGTTTTGGATGGATAGCATTAAAGCTTGGAATTTAACAGGAATATTTTTCCAACAAATAATGAAGATGCGATTTTACATTAGGCCATTCGTGGGGAAGAATGCTGTAAAAACACATGTCACGAGTATGCCCATTTGGCATGACACCATAGTTGCGTATGATTCCTTCAAGTTTGGCGCCTAATCTCTCAACAGCCATTCTGCTAGCTTGATTAAGAAAATCAACACGAAATCCAACAGCAATACAATTTAACTGTTCAAATGCATGTGTTAGCAGAACAAGTTTACATTCTGTATTCAAAGCTGTTCTTTGATGACTTTTGGCGTACCAAGTAAAACCAATATCAAGACGTTTATTTTCTTGGTCTATTCTAGCAAATGATGTCATACCAACAATTTTTTGTGTTTTATTATCAAAAACGGTAAATGGCATCATTTCGTTTTTATCATGTAATGCAAGTCTGTGCTTTATTTCATTCTCCATTGTATCTGGATGGGGAACAAGCGCATATTTGATTTTCCACAACTCGCCATCTGAAACTGCTTCGATAAGAGGATTGAGATGATCCAAGTGAAGTGGCTTTAGTGTACAATGATTGCCAAGTAATGTTAGTTGTTCTGACCACGGCATAAAATTATCCTATACTGCACTTTTATGGAGCCAATACAGACTCTCATGATTCTGTTTCGCTGCAATTGATTATTAATGTGTAAAATTAAAAACGCAATTTTGGTGTCTTGTATGGAGAAAGCAATTTGCCTACTTCTTCGTGTCCGTTAAAAGATTGGGCTATATCCAATGGAGTTTTGCCTTTAGCATTTTCTGCCCAATGAGCCGCGCCATTTGCTAGAAGAAATCTGGCAACTTCAAGTTGTTCTTTATGATATTGTCCTTTGGTTGCAACTATATGTAACGGAGTATTTCCATGATGATCACAAAGATTTAGATCAGCTCCTTTTTTATGGAGAATTTTGCAAGCTTCTAAAGCACCAAGATTAGCTAACAGATGCAAATACGGTTCTGAAGGATTATGTCGATCATTTAATTCCAAACCATGACCTAAAAATAAATCCAGTATTCTATTAAATTTTTGAATTTTCTGATATGTACTCCATTTTTGATAGTAAAATAGATTCACAAATATTAGCTCAAAGGGTTGTTGGCCGTAACTATTCCGATAATACATTGGCGCATTATGTTTTAATAAATATTCTACAGCCCTTTCATGTGCGTTGATGGCAGCTAAATGTAGCGGTGTATTACCAGCCACATTTGGATTGGCAAAACGAATAAATTGTTTGAGTTCTTCAAGTGTCTTAAGATCATTATCTCGACCAGCAACAATAATTCGTTCTTGAAGTTTTGTGGTAGGTAAATGTGGCTTTCTAAATTGTGAAAAATGCATCTGACTTATTTTGATTTTTACTGGACTCATTTGTGACAAATTGAGCGCTGATCTAACGAAAGTTCTTCTTAGCATGTTAATAATCTCATTTTAGTGTTAATTTTAATTAGCAAACATGGCATTTTAATATAAATAAAATACAAGTTGAATCCCGTATTAAATTCGGGATAGTAGTTGGATCGGCATTACTATGTAAAACCTACTGATTAATATAAACCGCAACATTTACTAATAGTAAAGTGTTGATGACTTTCTTTTTAATTGCACATGGACCCAATTCATTAAATTAATACCGTTTGATTTTAAAAAAATGTCATGCGCAACAGTAAATGCACTTATAAATTTATTTGGGTATAAAACAAATTGATAACCTTCATTTGGCATGATTAACATCATAATTGCTATTTCTTCAATAAGATAATTAAGGCAATTTGTAAAAATAATTTCATAATTTGGATTTATAATTTTATTGTTTTTGATAAATCGATTTGTGAATTGATTTATTGTTTCATGAATTGCCGTGTAAAATATATTGTTATTTTTATATAAATTCATCACAATTTTAAGTTGCTCATGAAATGTTTCGTTGGTTAGCCAATCGTCCCATCTTTTAATCATTACAGGAATATTAAATAAATTTATTCTGTGTTGATTTCTAGATATCCAATCATCTCCTTTTGAATTTGCTAAGCCATGATATTTGTTGTTCGCATAAGAATTATTAATATCAATATTATGTCTTTGCAAAGAATCACAAACCGCTATTGTACAACATCTAAAACTCTTGTTGATTAGGGAAACCATCGATTCTAGATTTGCACTTTCATGTTGTACTTGGCCAACGCTAATTAGCATGATGCCATGACTATGAATAAATTGATTTTTGATATTTTGGCAACCTACAAAGGTGGCTTTGATTGAGTCAACAGTCGGCATAACTTTTTTATATAGCAATTAATAATGCCGCTAATATAAGGTTATGAAGAAAAAATTAAATCCCGTATTAAATTCGGGGTTGGGTTGTGTTTTCTGAATATATTATTATGATATTGACTAATGTAAATAACGATGAGTAAAACTTATGGTAGGACAATTTTTCCCCGTTGCATTAATTGCTCTTTTAGGTGCGATGCTGCCTGGGCCTGATTTTGCGATAGTAACAAAAAATACTATCATACACTCAAGAAAGTCTGGGTATTTTACTTCTATTGGCGTTGGAACCGCTATTTTAGTACACATGACTTACTGTTTATTAGGGTTGGCTATTGTAATATCGGAATCAATTTTATTATTCAACGCTATCAAATTCGTTGGCGCAACTTATCTGATTTATTTAGGAATTAATTCATTAATCTCAAAACAGCACAATAAAATTGTTCCTTCAAATTGCATAAAGATCAAGAAGGATATTTCCCACCTTACAGCCTTTAAACAAGGGTTTTTGTGCAACCTTCTAAATCCTAAAGCAACATTATTTTTTCTTTCACTTTTTACGGTTTTAATAAAACCGAACACACCCATTACATGGCAGATGATTTATGCTGTGGAAATCATTTTTACTGCTACAACATGGTTTTGTTTATTAACTAATATACTTTCACACTCTTATATCAAGCGCCTCCTTGAAAAAGCAGAAAAATATATTGCTAAAATTTTGGGTGTTTCATTAATTTGTTTTGGTATTGGCTTGGCCTTTATTGTAAAATGATGAATGACCCGTTCGGTATACCCAACGAATTTGTTTTTCAAATGCTAAGAAAATTCAAAGAATTGTAAACATTAACCTTACATATTTCTCTGAAACCAATTTTTTCATAAATAGGCCTACCCATTTCAGAAGAATATAAAATCGCTTCAGACAATTCATTTTTCAATTTATTCAAAGGATAGCATGTTACTGCTGATCCCAATCCTTTATTTCTGAATTCCGGCAGCGTTCCAACCCAATGTATGTCTGCAATATTATCATCGCGTAAAATAAACATGCTTGTCGCGCATGGCTGATTTAAATAATAACCAATATAAAAATGAATTTTATTTTTTTGAGTCGTCGATAATAAATAGGAGATAAATTTTTGAAACTGAGTTAAATCAATTTTACCATAAGCACTAACAACCAATGGCGCCCATATTGATAGAATCTCTTGTTGAGTAAGTAATTGTGAAACTTTTATAGATGAATTCTCTAAATGTGAAATTGGTTTGCTTAAATCAGCATGCATAAGAGGATATGAGCAACGAGGAGAACATCCCTTTCTAGTTACTATTTCGTTTCCATATTCATTTGATTGATTCAACCAAAGAGTGAAATCAAATTCCCCAAAAAATAATTCTAAATCTTTGAAATCATTTTTATCTAATTGATTCGGTACATACACTCTATTTACTGCTGGCATGTGGCTTTTGGTATTGCACGCAATAAAGTTTTGAGACCAGTTTTCCTGATTTTGCTGAAGATGAAGAAATGATAAGTATTCAATGTATTTATTAATATTTTCATTCATTAAATAATCCACAAATTTTATTTGTTGAAAAATGGCAATAAATCACGCTTATGTCTGCAACCTAATTTTTTCTTAATATTAGTAAGATATTCTTCTATAGTCCGATAGGAAAGTCCCATGATAACAGCGGTTTCTTTAGCTGTTTTTCCATATAAAGAATGCATAATACATTCTTTATTCTCTAATTTATAAGTGCCACCTTTTAATCGAAGTCAAATGACACAATTTCTCAAATATCAATTTGTATAATGTAAAAAAACTTTGGTGCAATATAAGCATAAAATTACATCACCATACAACCAGTGTTGTCTGGAATAGCAAAACCATTTGTTAACACCTTCTTGACATCAACGAGCCGAAACATGCCAAAGTGTTGAAGCGGGCCACCATAAGCAGTTATAGTATGTATCATTTCTCTAGGTAATTGCATACCTGTTGCTTCATCAATTACTTGAAAAGTTTCATTTCCGCATCGACTCGTTAATTTCTTTAAGTCATCTAGATAACGTGAAATTTCATTAAGTATTCTATTAAACATTGCATCTAGTTGTCTTGTATCGCGTAAATGGGTTAATTGTGTAACTAAAGCATCCAACGCTATCAGGACATCGGAATCTCTAGGATCTCTAGGGTCGTATTTAGTTATTAAAAAATAATATAAAGACCAATGGTAAAGAGACTGAATGATAGCACCACGGGATAGCAATAATCCTATCGTTGTAATTTGCTTGTCCATGATTGCATAATCCAATGCCGTCTTTTGTCTATTCGAAAGCGATTCGATAAGCACTTTGCCTGTATCAAGAAACTCAGCAGTTATTTCGCTAAAACCCATCGAAGCAGCATAGTGAAGACAAGGCAAGTCTGTTCCGGGCATATTTTGATTTGGATCAGCACCATGACGTAACAATATTCTTGTTAATATAATATTATTTCTGAATACCGCCCAACTGAGTGATGTCCATGTTTGTTCTTCATGTTGGAAGGGTTCATCAATATTAAAACCTCGTTTTAAAATTCCTAACAAACAATTGATTGGGTTCTGATGGAAAGGAGACGATTCCCATAAAAAATCTTCTCGTCTCGTATGCTTTACTATCCAAACCAAAGGCGAATATCGAGCTCTCACTTTTGAAGATACCAAAGTATATTTGCTAGGCACCGCACAATATGGCTCAAAATCTAACATTTCTTTTGGTATTTCGGTTCCTCGACCAATTAGCGCATCCGCTATTTCCCAATCTAAATTGCGTAATGCAATACCAACAACAAGTTCGTTAGTGTCAGGAGTTTTATGTGGAATATCTTTTATGCTTTCAATAATGCTGCGGCTGATTATCCAATGCGAATGGGAATATTTTTTTACAAGCAAAAACAATCCGGGTGTGAAATATCGAACAATGCTTTCTTTGTTTTCATTTCCACCGCTATTACCAATCTCATAATTTCTTTGCAAGCTTTGAAAAAATAACGGCAATGATAAAATAGGTATAGCTACAAGCGATTGAATCAACTTGAGATCAATAGTATCTCGTTCTATAGCTTGATACATGAGGGTATCTAACACTAATTCAGAATCTAAAGGTACAGAAAGTGCTGAACCATTTCTTAATATATGCCATACCAATTCAAAAGTGACAGGATCCATCTCGGCTTTTGATACATCTTTGTATGGAAAATAACTAATATCTGGATAAACTAAAGAATATTTCAAAAGTGTATAGGGTGTGCCAGGAAGCAGTTGATCTGCATTCGCGCCTTTGGAGAGTAGGTAACGAACTAAACCAGGGCGTTTCTTATAAACCGCATAAGCGAGAGGGGTCCAACCATTCCACCAACCTTCTTTCACTTTGTAATTGGGATCAGCTGGATAATATTTATCATTAAGTAATTGTACTACTGATACATCATCATCCAATAATTCAAAGAGCAATTTACTATTTGATGTTTTACTTACCCATTTTTTAGGCTTACGAGATTTCATGATGATTTTTTAAGATTTGAGTATTTTATTAATAAGCGCCACAAGATTTATCTATAATGCAATACTGGTCAATTTAACAAGCTGAGATTATTAACAAAATTATAAATAACCTCAATCCCGTATTGAATTCGGGGGGGTAAAATTGCGGGATATGATACTGAATGAAGAAAACGATTATCTAAAAATTTCGAATAAATCTCGCTTAAAGCGGCATCCAAGTTTTTTCTTAATATTTGTAAAATATTCTTCTATGGTTCTATAAGATAATCCCATTTTAGCCGCTGTTTCTTTTGAGGTTTTACCATTGAGATAATATTCTAAACACTCTCGTTCTCTCTTAGATAATGAATATTGACTTGAAATTTCTGGCAAATAGCATTTATTTTCAAAGTGTTTTGAAATTGAACCATGTTGATTATTCATTGCATGAATAGCCTTTAAATGTCTTAATGGGACACCAGCATTCTGCAATTTCTGATAATCATTAATACTATCGTCTTTTTCTTCTGAAAGATAAGCAGAGTAACCCCAAATGCCGACAATATTCCCATCAAGATCCAATAATGGTGATTTAATTGTAAAAAAATTCATACGTCAATCATGAGTTGTCGTCGAATTAAAAAATTGCATTGTTTGTCCGCATTGAATAACCAGCTCATCCTCTTGTCGATACAATTCTCTTTCATCCATATCAAAATCGAGGTCGGTTTTTGTTAATAAATCTTTATAAGATGAAACTTTACATTTTTCCATCATTAAATCATTGCTGCCTAAGTAATAACCATGTATATCTTTCCAGTAGACATGGCCTCGAATGGGAAGTAAGCGAAATGATTCTACATCAATGTTATATTTTTTTGTTTTTTTGCTGATTATCTTCATAGGCCACTCATTAGCGCTAGTAAATCTCGTTTGGTCCGGCATCCAAGTTTTTTCTTTAGATTTGTAAGATATTCCTCTATTGTTCGATACGATAGTCCAAGTATCATGGCAGTTTCTTTAGCTGTTTTGCCATTTAAAAAGTATCTTAGACATTGTTGTTCTCTTTGAGACAGAACTGTAAGTAATTGTTTTGTATCTGGTTTGGTAAGAATATTATTGTTGCTAATAGAAAATCTATTGGACTTAAGATCAAAAGAAATTCCAGAGATTCCAACCATTTTTTTATTGATAATTAATGGAAATTTGATACTCACAAGTTGTATAATTTTTCCATTTGCTAATGTAAAGGGCTGTTCTATTTTGAATATGGATTTTTGGTTATTTATGACTTCTAAATCATGCGAACGAAGAAAAGCAATGCGTTGCTTTGACCATCCAAAATTTTGATCTCGTTTACCCTTAATGTCTTTCAGAGAGGCGAGATTAAGAGCGGCCGCAGTATTTTCGCTGCAATCGATGTATTCCGAATCTAAATTTTTTGAATAATAAAAACCATTTTCAAAAATTGATGGGACACCCATCAATTTAAATAAGGGGAATGAACTTGTGAGCGATTCAATTTTCATATGGCTGATAATTTAATATTGATAATAGTTCACGTTTTGTCTGACAACCTAGTTTTTTCTTGATATTTGAAAAGTACTCTTCAACTGTCCTATACGATATATCAAGAAAAATGGCAGTTTCTTTTGCGGTTTTGCCATTCAAGAATAATCTTAAGCATTCTTGTTCACGATTAGAAAGCACTTCAAGCATATTGTGGTTGTTTGACTTATTATCTAATTTCATCCTTGATTTAACTTTAGGTAATTTAAATGCCATACATATGATGCCGTTTGCTTTTCTTTTTTTTGTGAGCAAAGGAAATTTATGACTGAATGTATGTATTGTTTTTCCTTGATGGCCAGTTCCAAATTCAAGAAATATTTTGGATGATTTGCTTTTGACAATATGTTGGTCATTTTTGTAGCCATTAAGTGTTTCTTCTTTCTTCCAGCATAAATCAAAATCAGATAAACCAATTAAATCAAGTTCTGAAATTCCTATAAAATTACAATAAGCGGAATTAGCTTGTAAATATTTTCCTTTTTTATCTTTGCTAAACAAAAAAATTTCTGGTGTTGTTATCATGCATTTGTTCCAAGTAAAATTTAATATTGACTTAATTTAATATATCGAATAAATCACGCTTATAACGACAGCCTAATTTTTTCTTTATATTTGTAAAATATTCTTCAATAGTTCTATAAGAAAGACCAAGGATTACTGACGTTTCTTTTGCTGTCTTGCCATTCAAGAATAGCTTTAAGCATTCTTGTTCTCGCTTAGAAAGTTGTGGGTGAATATTATTGTTTGGTAAATTTGATGGATCAAACGTGTTATTAATTATATTTAAAAAACCAAGCTCTGCGATTTGTGATAATGATTCTGCAAGTGGTTGTTTTCCAAGAAACACTGAACAACCAAATAATCCGATTATTTTGTCTTGTTCATCGTACCATGGCATTTTAAAAGAAAGAGCATGAATGTTGACCTCGTCTTTTCGAATTAGGATATCCTCGATTATTTTATATTTATTATTATTTATTACATCATTTTCATTCTTTAAGGTTTCTGAAATGCTATCTAACTTATAAGGCCTATACCACTTTTTACCGATGCTATCTTCACGAGAAATAAATCCATTTACTTCAGCGCATGATTCATTGCAGTCAATGATAAATTTATCAGCGTTTAAATAAAACGGAAAAGGGAGTTTTAATAAATTTGCGATAGAAAGATGGGAAGATGAGTTTTCTTTCGGCCGGATTAATTTGACCCCGTTTCTATAACGGCATATCTGTAGTTCTTTGCTAGTATCAATATTTCTCATAAAGCGTCGCAATTCAGTATATTAAATGGTTCTTAATTATAGACAAATTTTCCTTAATTGTATATTTCAAAACAAATAAACCCTTATTAATCAATGCATTACAATTAATCCCGTATTCAATTCGGGATTCCATTTAAAGGTTATTTCCTCTAATCTTTCAGGTCAATTATTAATAATACGATTGGAATAAGACATGCCTATCGCACATGCAAATAGTATTGATATATGGTATGAAACATTTGGAAATAAAAAAGACGAAGCAATTCTTCTTATCATGGGCGCATGCTGCCAAGGGATCATGTGGCCGACTGAATTTTGCGAAATGTTATCAAGGGAAGGGTTTTATGTGATTCGTTATGATCATCGTGATACAGGACAATCAACTTATTTTGATTTTGAAAAAAATCCTTATCGCATTGATGACATGGCGCAGGATGCTATCGAGTTACTTAATTTTTTAAATATTAAAACCTTCCATTTAATGGGTCTTTCGCTGGGTGGCCCCATCGCTGAATTAATTGCAGTTAATTTACCTGAAAGAACACTAGGCATGACTTTAATTGCGTCTTCTTGCGATTTCAGACCAGGAAACCTTGCCTATGCAGGATTACCCGCTGAACCAAATGGTTTGTCACGTACTAGCGATGTTTACCTGCAATGGATGAAGTCATTTTTATCTAATCCACCTAAAACAATCGAGGACCATGTGAAATTTCGAGTAGAAGGGTGGAGAATAATGAGCGGTACCAAGGTACCTTTTGAAGAAGATCGATATTATGAACTGCATAAAGAATTTTTAGAAAGAGCGCGTCATCCAGATAGTTACCTGAATCATATTAAGATTTGCCAAACCGCTGAAGAAACTATAAGAACCATACCATTCAAAGTGACAGTTCCTACTACGGTGATACAAGGCTCTGATGATCCTCTGTTTCCAGAGGATCATGGTAAAGCATTAGCAAAAGCTATCAAAAATTCCAGATATGTATTGGTAGAAGGTCTTGGTCATGTACCAAATCAACATTTTTACAGATCAATTATTGATCAAATTAAATCGATCCAAAAATGTCATCTCGAGTCAGAAAACCAATTAGAATAAGGTTTTATTATATGAGGTATCAATGAAATTACCTATTACTGGCGGCTGTCTCTGTGGAGCAGTGCGATACACACTTAAATCCCTGCCCAATGGGTCAGGGTTTTGTCATTGCAGAACATGTCAACGCGCTACTGGTTCTGGATATTTTCCATTTTTATTTGTTGTTGATGCAGACTTGGAAATTACAGGAAAAATTACTGAATACGTATCCGTTGGATCAAGTGGAAAGCAAATTAAACGAGGATTCTGCGGAAACTGTGGAACGACATTGTTTGGCAAACTTGAATTATTTCCCGAGCATCGAACTGTTTCTGCAAGTTCGTTAGATAATCCTGCTGATTTTAATCCTCAAGCCAGTATGTGGATTCAGGATAAACAACCGTGGGATACACTGAATATGTCTCTAAAACATTATCATGAGAATCCAGGATAGTCAGAATTTCTTAAAAATGAAGTATAGAGGAAAAAGAGTAATTGATGGGCTGCCATTTTCAATGACTATTTCTTATTAGCATATGATTTTGAGAGCGTCAAGAAAAAAATAATATTTTTCTTGAAGGTTGCATATAAATAGAAGTAGGGTTGCTTGTGTAACCAATAGCGAGGAAATTTTTATGTTAGCTAATACGATTCGAATTAATGACATTGATCTGTATTATGAAATTCATGGAAAAGGAACTCCTCTATTACTACTGCACGGATTCACAGGTTCAGGAGTTGCACTCGTTGAACTATTTCAAGATATGACTGAGGAATATCAATTAATTATCCCTGATATTAGAGGACATGGCAGGTCTACGAATCCCTCCAAAGTATTTACGCACCGACAAGCTGCATTAGATATAGAAGCTCTACTTAGTTATCTGAATATAAAAAAATGTTCCGCGGTTGGCTTTAGCGGTGGTGGAAATATTTTATTACACATGGCCGTGCGGCAAAATCCTGTACTTGAAAATATACTAATAGTAAGTGCTACTCCTTATTTTCCAAATCAAGCTCGAGAAATAATGCGGCAATTTATAGTCGAAGGGCGATCAAAAGAAGAATGGGATGCAATGAGAAAAATTCATTTTCATGGAGATGATCAAATCAAAATGCTTTGGCAGCAAGCTAATGCGATGGGTATTAGCGAAGACGACATGAATTTAACATCTGATGATTTGAATAAAATCAAAATAAAAACGCATATCGTGCAAGGCGATCGCGATCCTCTTTATCCACTAGAAGTATCAATTGAAATGTATAAAAACATTCCTGGTGCTGCTTTGTGGATAATACCTAATGGTGGACATGTGCCAATCACTCCGTTTTGGGTGCCTACTTTTAAAAGTTATATCAAAGAAATAACAAGATCTGCGCGAGAGGATTGATTAAAAATGAATGATATTGCATTCCGAAAAGTGGTGTATGAACTTCCAAATATGGATGAAGTCACCATTAAAAAAAATATTATTTATGATAAGTCTAAACCTGATGAATTAAATTTTGATTTGTATTTGCCAAATCATCCCAATAAGAGATTACCTGCTGTAATTTTTATTTTTGGTTTTTCTGATTCGTTGTTTGGCAAAGGATTAAAACAAATGGAACAATATAAATGCTGGGCCAAGTTATTTGCTCTAAAAGGTATTGCTGCAATTACTTATAGCTATACTAATCCAGAAGAGGATATTCAGAAACTTATAAGCTACCTTTCTGTAAAAGCTTATTCACTCGGTATAGATATAACTAATGTCGGTATTTGGGCATGTTCAGGTAATGTACCTTTAGGATTATCTATTCTTGTAAAAAATAAGTTTAAATGCGCTGCATTTTTATATGGTTATATGATTGATTCTGCCAAAGTAAATTATACAAAGAATGCTTCTTTACAGTTTGGATTTGTCAACCCAGATTCAACTCAATTGTTAAGTAAAATTGAAACTCCGATCTTTCTTGTGCGAGCAGGCAAAGACCAGATGCCTAATATAAACGAAACAATAGATCTTTTTGTTTTAAAATCATTAGAAAATAATTTAGTAATTAATTTAATAAATTATTCTTCCGGGGAGCATGCATTTGATTTATATAACGACAATGCAGTTTCTAGAGAAATAATTAAGAAAGTAATTGAGTTTTATTTATTTCATTTGCAAAGATAGGATAAATATGACAATTAACAATAATGCAATACCTAAAGCATGGCCAGACGTTTGGGTAAAAGGCATGATAAAAACTAAAAATAAAATGGGAATTATGACAATTGAAAATTCTCCACCATCAAAAGCATTTATTGATTTTGCAAAGATTGCAAAAAAACCTTTATTAGATATTGGATGTGCATATGGTGCTGTAGTTATACCGGCTATTTTAAATGGCGCTAAAGTTATTGGTTGTGATCTTGATAATGAACATTTGTCGATCTTAGAAAGTAGTGTACCTCAAGAACACCGCCATTTATTGCAAACAACATCAGACTCATTCCCTAATAATCTTCGTTTTGAAAAAGAAAGTTTAAGTGCCGTGCATATCAGCATGGTTTTACATTTTATGAAAGGCGAGGATATCCTTTTAGGATTAAAAAAATGTTATCAATGGTTAGAGCCAGGTGGCAAGTTATACATTGTCAACATGACACCCTATCTTGGTTTATTTAACTGGCAAGAATTATCGAAATATTATTTTGAACGTGTTCAAAAAGGTGAAAAATGGCCTGGAGAAATAAACTGCAAGAATTTCGCCAAAGGTGGGTGGGGAGATCAGTTACCTGAATATGCTCATTTTTTTGATATTCATGTCATGAGATCTGTTGCCGAACAATCCGGATTTACTGTGGATGATATCTTCTATTTTTGCTATGAGAATATACCAAATAAATACAAAACTAACGGTAAGGAATATGTCGGGACGATAGCTTCGAAGAAATAAAAGTGTTAGCCGAGTTTTATAGATGAAATGAGATGAATATGTTTAATTGGGAATTATTTATATTTTTGATATTAGCTTGCATACCAGGAATTTGGTTAATTCTTCCTGTTTCTAAAAATATTTATAAGATAATAAAAAGTGATAAATCAAAAAATAAAAAAATTCCATCAGAAAATTTATTTTTATTTGTATCCGTACTCCAAAGTCTAATGCTTGTTACTTTGGCAGCTTTTATTGGCACAAAAGTATTGCATTCAACTCATTTCTCAATTTCAATTTGCAATTTCACAAAATATATTATTCCAATAACAACAATTAATTTAGGAGGAATAGTAATTTTTCTTTTTTCTTATTATTTTTTATTTAGGCCTAATTTAGATTTAAAAACAATACGGTCAATGGAACAACTCCGCTTAGATACTGGAATTTTTGGAAGAATATTCTACGGTGGAATTGTTGAAGAAGTTATATTTCGATGGGGTTTAATGTCATTCATTTCATGGATAGGAATTTCTTTATTTGGATATTCAAATACAGTTATATGGATATCTATTTTATTATCTGGATTATGTTTTGCCATAGGCCATTTACCAGCTTATCTTGCTTTCGGTTGTATTAAATCAAATACATTTATCACAATGGTCATTGTGTTAAATATTTGGGCGGCAACTATTTTTGGGTGGTTATTTTGGCACTATGGTTTATATGCGGCTATATTTTCTCATGCGTTATTTCATCTGACGTGGTATCCAATAGATTTAGCCGTCAATTGTGGTAAAGGGAAATTACTTTATGATTAAATTTAATATAGAAAATGACGCAGATGAAGTGCAAAAGGTTGGTAAATTACTTGGAAAATCATTAAAACAATATAATGAATCAATAATTGGTATCTACGAATATAAACCATTTACAATATATTTAACGAACGATGAAAATGACGTGCTTGGCGGAATTAAAGGCGAAATTCTAGATAAAGTGTGTATGGTTCAAATCGTTTGGATTCATGAATTAGAGCGGAATAAAAAGCATGGTACTGCTTTATTCAAAAAACTAGAATCCTTTGCAAAAGAGAATCACTGTAAAATAATACAATTGGATACTGCCGAATTTCAAGCAAAACCATTTTATGAAAAAATTGGATATTCCGTTGTTGCAATATTACCTGAAAATTTTAAAGGATATACAACTTACATCATGCGTAAATTAATTTACTCATAATCGGAATTTTGGAAAATGACTCAACAAACAAATATCAAAGGTTTAAGTCATATTACCTTTATGTGTAAAGATTTAGAAAAAACCTCTCAATTTTTAAAAGAAATATTTTCCGCAGAAGAAATATATTCTAGTGGCGATAGTACATTTTCTATTTCAAAAGAAAAATTTTTTCGTATTGCTGGTTTATGGGATGCAATCATGGAAGGTGAATCAGTTGATAAATCATACAATCATATTGCTTGTCAGGTAAATGAAAGCGATTTATCTATCTTAGAAGACCGTATTAAATCATTAGGATTGACTATTCTACCTGGAAGGAAGCGTAATAAATCGGAGGGTAAATCCTTATACTTTTATGATTATGATAATCATCTTTTCGAATTTCATACAGGAAATCTAAAAACTCGCCTAACCATTTATAACAGGGATAGAAACATTGTTAGATAATTAATATTATATAGGAGTATTTATGTTTTCAACACCAACAGAGTTCAAAAAATTTAGCAAAGAAGAAGCAGCTTTAAGCAGTTTTGAACAAGTGTGGTCAAAACCTTTAACGGAAATTATTGCAGACATTAATATATTAAATACATTACAAATTATCCAAACACTAAGAGAAGCTAAAGACCGTGATGATGCTGAAGCTCGGCTTGCAAATTTACCCTGTGCATTATCACCGTATCATTTTCATTTACGAATGAGAAAAAATCTCGAAACTGATAGCCAAGCAGTCGCTTCATTTGTAAGTCAATATGTAGAGCAAAAATCTTCAGCTAAAAAACCAGTGCAAGATCAAAAGTTTGATCAAGAGCAGGTAAATGATTCTCTCTTTAGTATGGTGCAAAGTTATTTAAATTGCTTAGCTGATCCAAAAATAGTTGAATCAAGCAATGAATTGCAGGATAAATTAATTGAGCAATGTATGGATATGCAAAAACAAATAGCTCCAGATGAATATTCTGCAGATGGTGATACTAGATATAGAGATCTTAGTTTTGATCCGGAATTTTATTTCTTTATTTCGTGTCTGATGGATACTTTCGATATATGGTCATTACGAGATGATACTGACTACTATATGTTTCGTAACGGCTCAGAGTCTGATCCTCCTTATTTTGCCATGTGGCAAACTCTTAATCCAAATAATCTGTATCGTAATGCTCTCTATGCTGATTCAACCTGCGGTAATCATCGTATGGGCATCGACGATAGATTTAGAGTTACATTTCATGGGCGAAATCCTGAAAGAGCAATGCAGCAAGCCAATCGTGAAGCTGCTTTAAAATATTATCGAGGAGCAGTTGCAGGGGGATTAGAAGTTGCTCTCACAGGAATGGCAAGAATGTATGCCCAAGGTGAAGGAGGAGTAGAACAAGATGTTGATTTTGCTTTTCAACTTTACAATATGGCGATGCAGAGAGGTGTCATTGGTGCTGTTCCACTAAATTCAGATGATTACCGTATTTTAGTTATTTCTACTTTACTTTCAGGGATGAGTTTGGAAGGAATCACCTCATTTCAAAGAGCGACAACTCTACGCGGCCTGGGTTACATAGAAACGGAATGGCTGCTCAAAATGAATTATGCTAATCCAACATTACGTCCTATATTAGAAACATTCAAAAAATTATCCGTGGAAAATCCAGATAATGTTTTTGATGATTTATTGGATTGCATTCCTGGCGCTGCTGAACGTCTTAACTTGTGTCTTGATGCAGAAACTGTAAAACTAATAACACAGCGTAAACGTACACATTTTAATGATCGTGCTGTTGTATTGGCAGGTACTGCTGGATTTTCAAGAGGAGTTTCTAATGTAATCTTTAGGTTTTTAGGTGCTGATAATCGTTATATCTCAGCAGATCATTCTTCTGAAGTTGAAAATCAGCAACAACCAAAACCTTTTTAATTGATGAATTACTATGAAAAACTCTTGGAATGTAGAACGCTATAGTCAATTTCTAGATTTGAGAACCCGTCCCGCCAAAGATTTATTATCGGCAATTCCTGATTCATTCAAACCTCATAAGGTATATGACTTGGGTTGTGGGCCTGGAAATAGCACTATCTTATTAAAAAAGCGATGGCCTGATGCTGAAATTATTGGGCTTGATTCATCTGATGAAATGCTCGCCAATGCAAAAGCAAATTATCCTGATATTCTTTTTGTAAATGGTGACATTGCTGATTTCACAGTTTCAGAAAAAATCGATTGTATTTTTGCTAATGCATCATTGCAATGGCTAGATCATCATGAAATTCTAATCCCAAATCTTTTGCAACAGTTGAAAGTTGGTGGAATGTTCGGATTTCAGATGCCAAATAATTTTCATTCTCCATCCCACCAAGTCACCATTCATATTTTACAATCCAATACCAAATGGCAATCATTGCTAATAAAATTGCGTTACGGTGTCTTACGTGAACCCTTATATAATTTGAGTTGGTATTATGATCTTTTAACCAAATGCTCTGTGAAATCGTTACAAATTTGGGAAACAACTTATTTTCAAGAAATGTCAGATTATCCTGAAATTTTTGACTGGGTCAAAGCAACAGGATTACGACCGGTGCTTTCTGAAATGGACGCTAAAAATCAAGATCAGTTTAAAAAAATATATATTCAATCCATCGCAACTAAGTATCCCAAGCAAATAAATAATAAAATATTGTTACCATTTAGAAGAATTTTTATGGTTGGCAATAAATGACATAATTGACGGGGAAGTTCTGTCGGTCTAGTCAATAAGCTTCCTTACCCTTGGGCCCTTCTGATCGAATAATAATTGAAACAATAATTCGCATTGCTATGCTTAGCTAATCGATATTTTAAGAGGTAGCATCTGTAGCAATGTAGCAAGCGATACCGTACCTAGGTGTCATACTATCCTCGGATTCACTATTAAAGTTGTTTTATTGTCCATTTTTGTTTCACACAAATAATGATGATCAATCAGCATTTGAACCGCTTTGTCTCTTCGTTGTTTTTCTCGAATTGGACTATATTGCTGAAGGAAACGAGGCGTAGTAGTTAAAAAGGACTTATCAATAATCCAATCCAATAATTTGACGGCATCAGCATGCTGACTCGATCTTGGTCTAGAATAAAAAATACGTCTTGTTTCATTCAAATGCCACCGGATTACTTCTATTGCTTGTTGCATTTCTTCATGATTAATTTGTCCCTGTTTTCCAGAAAATAAATGGAGAAGGGCGGCCAGGCGAGCAGTATTCTCGGCTGCTTTGCTGGCGAAATCCTTAATGGTCGACCATTTATCAGCGAGCTCTTTTTCAATTTCATTAAAAAAAGACACCCAACTCGATTTAGCTTGAGTAGAAAACTGCAAAGTAGGTAATTCATGACAACCATCTTTATCTAGGATAAGTGATTCATTCAAACACTCAATGAGTCTTTCATGAAAAGTAGATAATGCGGGTTGAGATGTTGGCGGTTCTTGATAAAGCCGTTCACCCATAGAGCTTCCTGGGAACGCCATTAAACTTCTCGCCATAAATCCACTTTGTCGATTTACTCCACCACTTTTAGCAAGCATTTGTTGCAAGATTAATGGCTGCAGCATCAGGCTAACGGTAAGACGTCGGTTAGTAACAGTTAAGCTCTTTGAGGTTTTACGATGCGAAGCGAATGGTTTTCCATCCCAAAGCCGATTAAGAAGGGCAACAAATTTTGCAACATTGTTTTGCATTCCATGGCCATTCAGTACCAATGCTCCTTCATCGCTCCATAATGAGGCGCTTGGCCAGCCTTCAGAAATTTGTTGTACAAGGGCTTCTTGTGTCGCATCTTCAAAAAATAAATGAGGCAACAGAGGAATGATTGGTTCTTTGTCCATAATGTCTAAGTACTTTTCTTCTAATTCTTTAACAGATTCACCATTTACTGAGCCCCGTCGTATTTGACTAAGAATGCCAATCTTTTCTGCAAACCAAGTTTGATGTAATGATTTTGCTAATTGGATTTTTGGCTCAAGTTTATTTTTAACCAGTTGCTCCCAGGTTCGAATAGCCGAACTAAACGCATAATCAACGGAACTTTTCCTTTCCCCACTTTCAGCAATAAGCAAAAAATAAAGCGATATCGGACTGACTAATAAACGATCTCGAGCCACATTAGCTAAAGATTGGCATGAGAGCGAAATGCTGGCGATAGCGCTGCACCCAATAAGTGATAAAGGCTGTTTTCCATATTGATGATAAGCCTTGACTGCTTCACCAATTATTTTGGGTAAAGAATGGACAGGGTAGGGCAAGCCTTTCTCGTACTCATGAATTAAGGGGATGGGATCTAACCAATTGAATTCTGTTGTTAAGTTTTTTTCTGAAATCATAGTCTTAAAAGTGTATCCTATATGCGGTTTTAATTGGGCGTTATTATCGCAGAAAAAAGAGGAAACAAGCATTACAATATGCTTTTGATTTGAGTAAATTTTGAGCTAAGAGACAGAAAATGAGTGGGAAAGTTGAGATTAAATTACTAACAGAGTGCCAAGCGCATATACCTGTTTTAGCGAATCTTTGGTTTGAGGAAATCAGCAAAATTTGGGTGCCTAATTCGAGTGTCGAACGGGCGACACAAAATCTGATAAGACACTCTAATACAAATAAAATACCAATGACATTTGTTGCTAGTTTAGACGGAAAAGCAATTGGCATGGCATCCCTACGCGAAAATGATGGTATTAGACCCGATCTAACCCCATGGCTAGGTAGCCTAGTTGTGGATCCAGCTTATCGAAAGCGTAAGGTAGGAGAAACACTGATTAATGCTATAAAAAAACAGGCCAAACAATTTTTCTTTAACAAAATTTATTTGCTCGCATTTGATCCTACTATACCAGATTGGTATTCCAAATTGGGCTGGGGGAAAATCGGAATGGATCAATTATTTGATCATCCGGTGACTGTGATGAGCACAGATATTTAAGAGAATTGATGATGACAATATCGTATGAAGAATTTGAAAAAGTCGACCTTCGTTCTGGGACAGTCGTGAAAGTTGAAGAATTTCCACGCGCGAAGAAACCCGCCTATAAGGTTTGGGTTGATTTTGGCACTGAAATCGGGATTAAACAAACATCAGCGCAAGTAACAGAACATTACACTCCACAATCTTTAATAGGTCGGCAAGTTGTAGGCTGTGTGAATCTCGGCTCTAAAAATATTGGCGGATTTGTTTCTGAGTTCTTATTAGTGGGTTTTCCAGACGAAAATAAATCGGTGTGCTTAGTGACAGTGGACCCACGTGTTCCGAATGGTGAAAAACTATTTTAACCGGCGAATATTTATGGCAGATCTAATCAAGCATTTAACTAAAAAGCAGAAAGAAGAATTTTTTGATGCGTTAAATTATATGAAAATGGATGAAATTAAAGAATTTTGCCATAAGCATAGTATTCCAGTTAGCGGTAAAAAAGGTGCGATATTAGAACGAATAAAACATTTTTTAGTAACAGGAAAAATTTTACAACCAAAAGAATTACCTGAAATTTCCAAAGCGAAAAGCGGAAAGAAATATCCTCTCCATGCTGAAACACCTATTTTGAGTGGATCATATAAAAATGATACTGCCACAAGAAATTTTCTCAAAAAAATAATTGGGGATCATTTTCATTTTACTGCATTTGGACAAGATTGGATTTTAGAACGTTGGCAAAAAGGTAAACCACCAACTTATTTAGAATTCGCGAATTTCTGGCAGAAAGAGTATTTGAAAAGAAAAAATTCTGAAGCCAATCCAAAACAAGAATGGGCGTATTTAAATTTCATGCGTCGATTTCAAAAAGAATTTCCAGAAGCTACTAAACAGGATATTGCAAAAAAATGGGAAAAAAGACGAAAAGAGGAAGTCGAAAAAGCTCAATTAATATTAAGCAAAATAGCAGCTAAATAATTGCCGGGAATGAAGATGGAAAAATTTGTTGAAGTTGTTCCTTACAATTCAACATGGTCAAAACAGTTTGAATCGGAGGCTGCTATTTTTTATTTATTTATTTCTAGACTGTAATTGCTTTTTGTCTATTTCTTATATCTAAAACCCAATCTTTAAGAGCTTTTATATCTTGTCCCACTGCAAGTGGCGGAGGCGCTTCAGAATTTCTACCACTAGATGGATCGTGAGCATCTACGTAATCACAGCATTTTTTAAATCCTGCTTGAAAAACATCGCAGTCATTTGCATTTAATACGGAAACTTTTTTTAGTGACTTTGCATTTATATAATCTCTGTGGCGTTGAATGACGCGAAAGAATACGATATCTTCTAAAGCTCTTTCCCAGGTAGCACGAAGATCGTTATATATCTTTTTTGTTTTATCTTCGTATTCTCTCTCTTGATTATTATCATAGGCTTGTTTAGCATCTTTTAAAGATTTCTCTATTTTGTCTAATCGGTCTTCAACACTTTGCGCTATCCATGGCAATCCTTGACTAACAACCCCTGTGCCAATTGTTTCTCGACTTATAGTAATTGGTTTAACTGATTGCTTTTCCGTATCTGCGATGTCAATCAGGTCATTAACAAAGACTAGATCATGAGTGAATATTATAACTTGTCTCTTCTTAGATTCTTCTACCAGACGTTTTGCAATTTGTTGACGCCAACGATGATCAAGAGAGCTCACGGGATCATCAAACACTAGTGCGGAACTATGGGTTGCAATTGATAATTCAGCTAGAAAAGAAGCTAAGGAAACACATGTTTTCTCTCCTTCGCTAAGAATCATTTTTAATTCCGCATCTGGCTTTGCTAAAAGGCGAATCTGATATTGAGGTGACCCATATTTCCCTCCAGATCGTACAATTTCAACACGTATTTTTTCAGCGGCTAATTTTACGATTTCTGATTGAAATCTGTCCCGAAGTATTGGTGTGACGATTGTATCAGCTATGTCATTACCAATTTTAGTAATTGCAGTTGTTAGAGTTTCTGATAGACATCGCTCGATAAAATTAATGTTTTTTAATCGAGTTAGTTCTTCTGTAACAATAGGTAAAATATTGCTTAAAATTTCTCTATCGGAAAGCTCAGAAAATTCTTTTTCTAATTTTTTTCTACTATCATCCATAGCAGATTTTAGAAGTTCATTAGCGTAGTTTCTAACAGTTATTTCAAGATTTTTAATATCAGCTACAGGACTGGTTTGATGGCCTCGAATGTCAGGTGATTCAGTATTTTTTAGTGCCTTTATCATCTTATACTTACGTAATCTTGCATAAGCAACAAAACGAACTGTTTGTTTTGCAAGCCCTGGATTTTGAAGAATAACCTCCTGAAGACTAGCTCTTATTGTGCGCGTATCTATTCGTAAATTAGTGAGCGCTTGTATTGCAACATTGATTTTTTGCTCTGCTTTCAGAGCTTGTTGTTCAGCATCATTTTTTATAAAATCGTCAAATAATGCCATTCTTTTAATGGCATTTTCTTGAAGTGGCTGCTGACAAAGAACACAGACAACATCATCTTGGGCTGGTGGAAAAGGCTGGTCTGGATAGGCAATCTCTATCGAATAGCGTCGTGCTGAATTCCAAAGTAATTTCCATACGTCACTGCCAATACCTTCAAGTGGTTCATCAGCAAATATTTTTTTAGCAGCTATAGTAGCCGCTGATCGTTTTAATTTTGCATCACTATGAAGAGAACAAATTTCTGAGAACGAATCATCCGTAGTGATTTTTTCAAAAGTGCTCATCATGTCATGAAGTCGTTTAATATTATCCGCTTTTAGTTTTTGTTCTGCCGCAGTTTTCATTGGGTTCTTAGATAAATCCTCTCTAAGACGATTGAGTCGTGTCATCTCATCTTCATTTAAACTACCTAAGTCACGTATTGCTTGAAGATCGGAATCATGCTGTAAAGAATTAAGTACTTGACCCACACTAGTATGCTCTTTCCATGTGGGCCTTAGAAAAAGGTGATTCTTGTCTTTGACTAACTGCTTTTGTTCGGCAACTAAAATTTCTTTAACAGATTGACAAGCACCTGCAAGTTCGTCTGGGACATCAAGTCCAAATGGACGAAAAGCAATTTCATTTTCTTCGCTGAGATGAACAGCAGCACAATCGCTATCGAAAACACTAATTGCTGATAATATCGGATGAGGATTATCTGAATCTTGCCATTTTTCAGAAGAAGGCGTCCCGCCGCTATTATAGTGGATTGTTGCTGATGCTTTTTTATATGTTTGATTTTGGGCATATATATTTGGTTGTATTTCCCCTGAATGTCGTGCGCGACAAGCACGTTTTAGAATTCGAACATAGCCTGATTTTCCAGTAGCGTTATTGCCAAATGCAATAGTGATACCATTTTGTTCGAAGATAAGCAGCTGTCCACTTGCAAGATTATTGGCATCTGCAACATCTGTAATTGAGGTCAATGTAACTGATGCAATTTCATCTGGGTTAGCAGGGAGATGAGTTGTTGTTAGGGGGATGGGTTTGATTTGGGTATTATAATTGCCTGATATTCCTTGTTTGCAGAGCTCAACCAACTCTTTAATATCCGTATTAGATAAGCGACCTTTTGAAACAATTCTACGCAATGCATCTCGTTGCCATAGAGGTCTATCATTTGACCAATCCAATAGGGTTTCCAAGACAGTTTTATGTGATGTTGTTTTTTTCATTAAGCGTAATAATCCAGAAATTGTCTATTTTTTTCTTACCAACCTTTGTACGCATTTTCTTTTAATATATGGATATTTTTTAAATTTCAATAATATATTTTAAATAACTTTTTATGGGGTAAGCTTTTTTAGTTTAGCAGATTTATATCTCTCCTTTAGCTCAATATCATTGTATCGATCAGTAATGGAACTTGAGCTATGTCCAGCATCATCTCGGACATGTGCGATAGGACGCTCACGCTTGTTAATGTCATCAGAAATCCCTGTATGTCTGAGCCAATGTACTGTAGCTGATTCCAGAGCATCTGCCTCAGACAAAAAATTGTCTTTTCTTAGATTATCAATAGCCTTGTCAAAACAGTACTGAACTAATCTTCGTATATGACGTGAATCTGTCATTGCACCTTTCCCTTTCTCTTTAGATAAAAGAAATGTTTTTTCATTCGAAGAGGGAAGGGGAGTTAGGCTCATTTGTTCACGATATCTTTTTAAAGCAGTTAGCATATCATCACTTACTGCTATTTCACGCATTTTGTTTCCTTTACCAACTATTTTAAACCACCATGAACCATTAGTATCTTGGTAAAAATGTTTCATCATTGGAACCCACCGTTCATTTGCGACTAATTCTGAAATACGGAGATAAAGTAAGTACAAAGCTGACATAATAAATAACGTCCGTTCATGTTTTTCTGGTTTTTCTACAGCTAATTGTTTTACCGTTTCAAGACAAGACAACCATTGTTTTTCTGTTAATCGCATTACGGGCGATTGTTGTTGTCTTTTTTGGAGGTACTTGCTTTTCTGTCGAATAAGTGAAATTGGATTAATTGAAATTTTTTCATTTAATAATAAATAATTGTAAAAACTACTTAACACAGCAAATATTTCACGAATCGCTTTTTGTGATAGTTGATATTTATTTTTGTCTGGTTTTTCACCGTGCTTGAAATTTTGCTTGGTAACTGTAGCAACAAAAGGTCGCCATTTAAGATTAGCAGTTCGTATACCACCACGATCAATGAATCTTGCTACACGTTTTATTCCAATCCATGATTTTGGTGGATTAAGACAAAACGCAATGTAATTTTCAATATCTTCTCTTTTTAATTGCAATATGGATTTTTTATTAACAAGCCAAGACCACTGAATCAATCTTTCTACTTCTCGACGATACGATTCAAATGTTGCTTTATTATTTTTATATTGTTTTAAAAAATCGATCGCTATTAAAAAATCATTTGATAAGTAATTAGAGTTATTTAAAACGTTATTTATATGGTCATCAATATGATCTAATGTGTCTATTATCGGTTTAGGTATTGTTAATTTTATTGATGACATAATGCTTACTCATCGTTATTGCTATCTTCAAAATCATCTAAATCTTCAATTTCGTGTAATATCTCATTTTCTAGCTCTTCTAAATCAGGAAGTTTTCCTACTAATTCTTTCGGTAAAACTTTTGATAATTTTATTTCAGCAATTCCCATTGGTTTATTGACATCTCGCAAGGCATAATCTGCCTCAAAGGAGCTTCTGTTTGTACAGAGAATTAAACCAATCGATGGGTTTTCATCCGGCTGTTTAACGTAATCATCTAATAAACCTAAATATAAATTCATTTTACCTGCGTATTCTGCTTTAAATTTTTTGGCCTTGAGCTCTACGCAAAAAAGCGATTTTGTGATCCTGTTAAAAAAAAGAAGATCGATAAAATATTCATTTCCTTTTGCAACTATACGATATTGATTTCCAATAAAAGCAAAACCCTTTCCGAGCATCATGATTACTTCTTTAATTCTAGAAACCATTTCATTCTCTATTTGTTTTTCTAATAAGGATTGAGAACCCACGAATGGTTTGCTTGTTTCCAGAAAATAACTCGCTTTTAGTATATTTTCTGCTTTAGCAGCTAGATGTGTTGGTAATGTTAGCGCAAAGTTATGTCTTTTATTGTGTAAACATTCGCGTTCATATGCTTCTGACTTTATTTGTAAATCTATAACGTCACGGCTACACATAGTATCACTTGCCATCTGAAGATAAAATTTTCGCGCCTCAGGCATTTTTACCCTATGCATAATTAGTAAGTTGGTGCTCCATCGAACATTTTTTGCGATATCTAGCAGGTCGGGGGATTCTGCATATTCGTAATAGAATTGACGCATATGTCGTAAATTTTGTTCTGAATATCCTCGCGCATTAGAAAAAATTTTCGTAAGATCGTAAGAAAGACGGGCTAACATTTGTTTTCCCCACTGATAGCGGTCTGCTGTTTTTGCAAGTAACTTTCCTAAATGCCAATACAGCTCAATGCTTGTGCGGGTTGCCTGTTGAAGAAATTGTTGCTGTGCACCTGCAATAGCCTGCTTTGCTTCTTCAAGCACCTTTTTATACTCTTCAAACTCGATATCTTTAGTCATTTCTCATTCCTAAAACTTTTGCTTACGCCCGTAAGCGAAAGCTTACCCTTGGCCTGCTATACACAATAAAAGATTCGCTTACAGCCGTAAGCGAAACAAATATAACATAATTATTACATATATTCAATTAATTGTAAATAGCCCAATAGTAATAACTATTGGGCTTATTGGGCTAGGTGCAGAATCTCGTGTCAAGTGCATCATTTGCCCTGCTAAGCTTTTGATAGATTCGCTGATTGTTTTCAAAACTGTGGATAATTCATCGTTTTCGTTTAGCTGAGCGATTAAATTTTGGCAAAATAAAAATCGTGCCAGGGCCTCCCAGGAAAAATGATTATGGCATTCAATTGCCAATCGAGTGTTGGAACATTTCTTGCGGCGTTTTGTATTCTAAACACTTTAATGGTCGGTTATTAATTTCTTCGATTAATTTAGAAAGGTGTTTCTGTTTTAGCTTTGCAATATCATAATTTCTTGGCAATTCTGCTCTAATCACGCCATTGCCATTCTCTACTGTCCCTTTTTGATAAGGCGATGCTGGTTTGCAAAAATAAATTTTGGTATTAAAACATTCATTGATCCATTCGTATTTTTTGAATTCAGAACCCTGATCAAATGTGATAGATTTAAGATGCTTTTTAATCGTTTTGACAGTGCTAATTAATGTTAATGCTGTGCCGCTTGCAGTCTTATCGATATTTTTTATCGCCACAATGAAACGCGTTTTACGTTCACGCAAGGTAATCAAGTTACCTTTGATACCTTGTTTAAACATCATTAAATCACCTTCCCAATGGCCGAATTCTTCTCGCTTATTGATTACATCTGGACGATTATTAATAAGTAAATCTTTTGGTACACGTGGCTTTCTTGCATTCCGTTTAACACGCCAAAAATGTTTACGTCTTAATTTTTCATAAAACATATTGCGAATGCCATAATCGCTGTAGATATAGCGATAGATTGTTTCATGAGAAATAATACAGGGTCCTGCATTTTCTAATTTAAGCCTGCCTTCGATTTGCCACGGAGACCAGCCTGCTTTGAGCCTTGAATGAATATAATCTTTTAAATTAGAATATTTATCTATTTTTCTTACTCTTTTGCGGCGATCAAGATAATTTTGATGAGCTGTTTCATTCCAATAAATATCTATGTCATGACGCCAATGCTTAAAGCTATTTCGTTTTAATTCGCGATAGATTGTTGAGCGATGAACACCTAATATTTCAGCGATTTTATTTTTTGGATACCGCCTTTCTAACATTATTCTGAGAAATATACGATCTTTCTCAGTTAAGTGATTATATTTTTTATTCATGGCATTTATTCAAGTTTAGACGCTTATTAACCCATTATCGGCAATATTTAAGAGGGATAGTATGGAGTTACTACTGCCCAAACCCGATCAATTTGCTTATCTTTATTAAGACGCCATATCCCACATACATAACGATGTCTTAATTCACCTGTTCTTTTATCTATAGATGATGAATAAAAATATACTGATATATGATTATCTAAACTTTCGACAATTTTTCTAATTTCAAAAGTTGTTTTTTCGTAATTTTCTTTTTGCCTAATTGCTTGGTTAACCAAATCGGAGTATTTCATATTAATTTCAATCGGATTTTTATTTTCATCACAAACACTAATGATTTCTTCAAAATCTTTGGCATAATAGTCATCAATCTTATCCAGATTATTGCCTTGCCAAATATTGGCATACATTTCTTTAAAATATTCTTCAATATTCATGAGGACTTCATCCTATTTAAAATTTTTTTCATGTTCCAATAACCATTGTTTCCGAACGATCCCACCACCATAGCCGCCAAGCTCACCATTTGTATTGATAACGCGATGACAGGGCACAACAATAGCTAACTGATTTGCTCCATTAGCACGCGCCACTGCACGAAACGCCGTAGGAGAATTTAGCAATTTTGCAATATCCAAATAAGAACGAGTTTCTCCAGGAGGAATTTTTTTTAATTCATTCCATACATTCTTTTGAAAAGATGAACCAATCAAGTGAATTGGGGTATTAAATATATATTTTCTTCGCTCAAAATAATCCGTTATTTCAGATTCAATACTTTTAATAATGCTTGTTTCGCCGGGAATAATCGCGGCATTTAATCTTTTTCTTAATCGTTTAACTTCATTTTCTAAACCGCGCCGATCAACAAACTCCAATAAATACAGACCATTTTCATCAGCTATAACAATCATTGGCCCAAGCTTAGTATCTAACCATGCTGCTTTTAAAATTAAATGGTTTGCACGTGTAGGGGCAGCTCCCATTATCTTTGAGAATGCATCACGAAAACCACTGCTAGATTCGTAACCTGTAGTTAATTGTGCATCAATGACCGCATTTCCCTCTTTAATATGTTTTAATGCTAATCCCATGCGTCTCGCTCTTGCATACTCAACAAATGTCATCCCAAAGCGTTTTTTAAATTGTCTTCTGGCAGTTGAAACATTAATAGATAATAATTGACGGAAATCCTCTTCTTTCCAGCGCTTCTCTGGATTATTTTCAATCGCTTTTATTAAAACTCTAATAACGTCGGATACCTGATTGGGATGAGACAAAGGTTGGCAGCGCTGACAAGGTCTAAAAGACGCAAGTAATGCTTCTTTAGCGGTTTTAAAGAATTCACAATTTTCTAGCTTTGGTTTTCTAGCAGGACAAGTAGGCCGACAAAATACACCTGTTGTTTTAACCCCCACATAAAAAATACCTTCATAGGCTGAATTTTTATTAATTAATGCCTGATAATATTCCTGCCGCTTTTTAAAGTCTAACATTAAACTGCTCTCTCACTTAGTAGATCAAAGCTTTGGTTACATTATAGTGAGTTTGGTATTTATTGGCGCCGAAATTCAGGCATTGATTTTCTTTGTGCAATGGTTAATTTATGATCAATAGCTTGTCGCGCTTCGCATGAGATTCTGCCTAGGCTAGAAAGCACAAAAAAGAGATACTACATTATCTTAATCAAATAATAATGTTATCTTATTAATAATGGACGATCGATTAATATAATATGGAAACGCAATGAAGAACTGGCATATCATAACCTTTTTTATTCCATTCTTACTTATTTCATGTGAAAGAACACCTGTACTTACTGTAAAGGCTGATGGAAATTACTCAGGGTCTTTTCATCTGAAGCCCTGTATTAAAGGATCGCCAGAGCCCGTTTTGATCGATCAGTATGGCAATGGAGAGACGGCTGCTTGTCCGTCAGGAAACATAGTTGTTCTAGTAATTAAAGGCGGCAAAATAATCCGGGTGCCAAATAAAAATGTAAAACTAGACAGAACTGGAGATGGCATACTTACAGGCATCATTGTGTCTGTACCATAAGTTAATACAGTATCGCTTGCCCTCTAATATCTGGTCTACACTTGATCAGGCAATTTGGAGCAGTCTTGTAAAACTGCTATTCACTAATCATTCTCTCTTTGATTTTATGCATTTTTTCAGCTGTGCTAAAGCCGTTTATTGGCAATCCAGAAGGATCTAATAATCCCAGTTGAACAAGAACACTGGCTTGATCCCAATAAATGTGCTCATGTGTAATTTTTAAATTGGAAAATCCAACAATTACCACCAAAGGAATTTCGACGCGCCTTCCTGTAGGTATAATGTCGGGTAGCATCCAACCTATTTCCGTGGAATGTGTAAATTTAAAAATAATTTCATCAACCAACTGGTGTTCATCGATGGTTCTGGACACAGGAATCATTTCAGCATCCGGTGGAAAAAACTTTCCTGAAGGAATGAGCGAACTATAAAAATTTTTAACACCCTCTAAACCAACACCGCCAATTAATGTTGGAATATTATTTATATGAGGATCCGACGTCATTGTAGCAATTGTTGTATCTAAATCTTTTCGCAGTTCTGCATCAACGTGTTTTTGGAATGCTTCGAGAAGCAGTTGTTTTGACTTCATAATGACATCCCCATATTGTTGTTACAATTACACAGAAGGAGCTCCAATAATTTCAAATTCAACCTCGATGTTATTACGTGTTGCATGCGAATATGGACAAATTTTTTCATGTGCTTCTTTAACAAGCGTTGCTAAATCTGCTTGTGACAGATTTTTATCTTCGACGCGCATTTTAACTGCGAGTGCAAAACCTGATGGCTCCCGTTTTCCAATTGAGACACTACAATCAACCTTTGCCTTCGATGCATCTTTTTTGTTTTGCTTACCAACAAAATCGAGAGCTCCTCCAAAACATGCTGCATAGCCTGTTGCAAACAAATGTTCAGGAGTAACAGTGTTAGGTTTGCCAGGTCCGCCCATTTCTTTTGGAACTGAAAGATCAACCTTGATAGAGCCATCTTGTGTCTCGCTATGACCATTACGTCCACCAACTGCTTTAGCAGTTATTGTAAAAAGTGGTTTTATCTTATCCATGTTCGATCTCCTTATCCGTTAATACTTACATCAATTTTTTTATCAAATAACAACCTATTAAATTATTACCATGCTCTACTCTTTCAAATTCGACTTTAAATCCTAGCTTTTGATACCATTCAAAAGCTGGCCAATCTTTTAGAGTAAAAACAGTAACAGCTTTACAACCTTTTTGTTTAGCCCATTCTTCTGCTTTTTGCACTAATGCCTTTCCATAGCCTTTATTGCGAAAATTTTCATGAACCCATAAACCGCCTATTTCTGCTGGACCAAAATTATCAAATCCAGAGATAGCAGCAATAATATTGTTATTATCATCGTATGCCGCAAAGAAGTACCCTCCTGTTCCAGATAAACCTCTTCCAGCTGCATACTTATTCATTCCGTGGTAAATGGCACCGTGATCTTTTTCAGTCGGATTTTCTATAAACACAATCGGTCTCATATGTATCTTATTTTCTCTTCTTTGAACGTTTCATTTTTTTATTAATAATGCTTTTAATGTTATTCCTTGGATATTTATATTCTGCTTCAAATTCCGCACCGTATATTCTCTTCAGTGCAGGTTCAGCAAGTTTTTTTACCACTTCACCCATTGTGATGCCTTTCTCTTCTGCGAGGATTTTTACAGTTAAATAAACATCAGCCTTTAAATTAAGCTGTCGTAATTTAAGTTTCTTCCTAGATTTTGCTTGCCTAAGCGTTAATAAACAACGTTGCCATTTATCATTAGCAACATGTTGATCAATCCATTTTTGGAGTGTTTTACAGCGCTTATCTATCATTTTAGTGTCTTTTGTAGTCCAATTAAAATGTGGCAAGCTTTTATAGGCTTCTTTGGCATCATAATAAGTATCTTCATCTTTAAACCATCCCTGCCCTCTTAATCGATCAAATCGAAATGCACGGGAAAAATAATTTTCAACATGTAGAAGATTTTTCGGTGTAACGCCCTCTTTTGGCCGCGCCATAAGATATCCTCTTATTATAGTCACACTCTGACCATTATATAATAATCGTCACTATCTGACTATTATTATTTAAGTCAGGTTGTGACGATTATATTATTAGATCAACGAGCACGGTCATGCGGAAAAATACGGTTATAAAAGCTACTTGATTTTAATCTATAAACTAGTTTCCAGCTTTAATCTCGTATCAATAGCTTTCGTCTTTCAATCCACTAGAAACGGTCATAAATTCTTTCAATGGAACACTAGGTCTTCCATGTCTTTGAAAGGAGTTTGTAAATTTTGTTCTATTACATGCGATCATCAACCGATAATTACCCAATGCTCCATAAATATAGAATAATATGCTAGCTATCTTAAAAGCATTTAATAAAGTTTTCTTTGATCCAAAAATCATATAATTTTTAAGACAGGCATCCATGAGTTGCGTGTATGTATCATCATCCTCTGTTAATCCATGGTGTTTTTTTGCTTGTTGCAAGCAGTTTATCAATGAGAAAAATGGGTGTGA
>JAJPJH010000058.1 GCA_021324335.1 Gammaproteobacteria bacterium | reverse complement strand
TACCTCTCTCAGGTAAGCGCGCACATTTCTTCACTCTTTCCAACTTGTTAAAGATCTTTTTTCGCTTGAGATGGCGCATTCTACCCGATCTCATTTGAGTGTCAACACTCATTTCAAAATAATTTTAACTTTTTTTACTTAAGCGTAATTTTTGCAAATCGACGCTTGCCGACTTGGAAAATAATTGTCTTATTTTTCGTTAATAGCAAATTTCTATCCATGACTCGTTCACCATCTAAACGCACCGCTCCTTGCTGTAGGAGCCGCACTGCTTCAGAAGTACTCTCCGTGAGGCTTGCTGACTTCATAACATTCGCAATCGACATGCCTGCGTCACCTACCATGACGGTCAATTCAGGCATATCGTCTGGCAATTGGCCTTTTTGAAATTGAGCGACAAAATTTTCGCGAGCTTGCTTGCCTGCTGCTTCTCCATGGAAGCGCGATACGATTTCTTCTCCTAAGAGAAATTTCACATCACGCGGATTCATGCCCTGGTTGACCTCTTCTCGTAGCTTGTGAATGTCGCTGAGGCTGCGGAAACTAATGAGCTCATACCATAACCACATCGTCTCATCAGAAATAGACATGACTTTGCCGAAAATCTGATCAGCCGGCTCATCGATCCCAATGTAATTATTAAGTGACTTGGACATTTTTTTAACGCCATCTAAGCCGGGTAATAAAGGTAACATGATGACAACTTGGGGCGACTGACTGAAATGTTTTTGTAATTCTCTCCCCATTAAGAGATTAAATTTTTGATCAGTGCCTCCTAGCTCAATGTCTGCTTTTAACTCAACAGAATCGTAGCCTTGTAAAAGCGGATACAAAAATTCATGAATTGCAATCGGTTGACCAGAAGTATAACGTTTATGAAAATCATCGCGCTCTAGCATTCTCGCCACGGTATACGTTGACGCTAATCGTATCATGTCCGCTGGACTTAATTTGTTCATCCAAGTGGCGTTAAAACAGATTTCTGTTTTGGCAGGATCGAGAATTTTAAAGACTTGCTTGCGATAAGTTTCTGCATTCGCCTCGACTTGTTCGCGTGTCAACGGAGGACGGGTTTCATTTTTGCCAGAAGGATCGCCGATCATGCCGGTAAAATCACCAATTAAAAATTGAACTTGATGACCTAAATCTTGGAATTGGCGTAACTTGTTTAATACTACTGTATGGCCGAGGTGAAGATCAGGAGCCGTAGGGTCACAACCCAGCTTGACGCGTAAAGGGCGGCCTAGTTTTAATTTTTCCACTAACTCTGCTTCGATCAGAATTTCTTCTGTCCCGCGACGAATGATGGATAGCGCTTCGTCAATTGTTGTCATAGTCATCTCCGATTTTTGGAGAATTATGGCACAATATGCCCTGAACACAACAACAGTACCGAGAATTGAGTATGGCAGAACTTTATATTGGGTTGATGTCTGGCACGAGTGCAGATGGAATTGATGCTGCATTAGTAGATTTTAGCCAGCCTACTCCTACGATGGTTGCGACTTATTATATGCCTTATCCTGCGGCGCTGCGGGAACAAATTCTGGCGCTTTGCGTGCAAGGCGAAGATGAAATTCAGCGTATGGGTGAATTGGATGTGCTGCTGGGCAAAACGTTTGCACAAGCAGCTAATACCTTATTACAGCAACAGTCGCTTTCGTCTGCAGATATTAAAGCGATAGGCAGCCATGGCCAAACCGTGCGGCATGCGCCGCAGCGTTTTACGTTGCAGATTGGTGATCCCAATACGATTGCAGCAGAAACAGGTATTACAACTATTGCTGATTTTCGTCGTAAAGATATGGCGTATGGTGGACAAGGAGCACCGTTGGTACCGGCGTTTCATCATCATTTGTTTGCGCGTCAGCAATTGCCACCACTCATTGTAAATATTGGCGGGATTGCGAATGTGACGGTGTTATCTTCACCTATCATCGGTTTTGATACAGGCCCGGGAAATGTATTGATGGATGCGTGGATTCAGCTACATCACCAGAAAACTCACGATGCGCAGGGTACGTGGGCTGCGCAAGGTAAAATTCAGCCTGCTTTGCTAGCGCAGTTATTATCCGATCCCTACTTCACTTTACCGCCTCCTAAAAGTACAGGACGCGAGTACTTTCATCTGACGTGGCTACAAAAATATTTATCTGCCTTACCGAAAAAATTTCTGCCTGAAGATGTACAAGCAACATTAGCAGAATTAACCGCATGCAGTATTCTTAAGGCGATACAATCCTATCGATTGGAAGGAGAAATAGTGATTTGCGGCGGTGGTGCGCACAATGCCTATCTCATGCAGCGTATGCGTACGTTAGCAGCACCGCAGTTTAGTGTGAATTCGACCCAGAAATATGGAATTGATCCTGATTGGGTGGAAGCAGTTGCATTTGCATGGCTGGCTAAACAGACCTTGCTGCGTCAACCAGGCAATTTACCAAGTGTAACTGGCGCGAAAAAACCGGTTGTATTAGGGGGCATTTATCATCCCTAAATCACAACCACGCGTTTCCGGTACAAAAAATAATACAACGAATCCCGTGATGGCAGCGCAAAAAGCGATGTAAAAAGCAGGGGCAAATGGAATATTGGTAGCTAAGAACAGCCAATTGCAAATTAAAGGAACGGTACCGCCCAGAAATCCATTACCAATATTGTAGCCTAAGGATAATCCTGTATAGCGCGCAGGCGGCGGAAAATTTTCGACGACTGAAATAGAAGTCGTACCTTGCTCTAGCGCACTGAAAATAGTGAAGAGTAAAAGAATCGCGGCCATTAGCGTCACATTCTCAATTTGTAAGAAATAAAAACCTGGTATGACGCATAAAGTAATTAAAGTCGCATTAAACAATAGCATTTTTCTTCTGCCTAAATAATCGCAAAGCAAACCGGCGATTGGAACGAATAACACCATCAGCCCCATTAATAACGACATCAGAATGGAAACACGATGAATAGAGAAGTGTAATTTTTGGGTTAAAAAAATAGGGATATAGACAAAACAAAAATAATAAAAAGTACTCCCCATGCAAACCAGACCAAGTGTACGCAATAGTTGTTGAAAATGATTTTTAAAAACGGTTTTGATGGGATTATTCACTAATAATTTTTTCTCTTTTAACCTATCAAACACTTGGGTTTCATGGATGCGCAAACGAAATGCATAAATAAATAAACAAAAAATACCACTGATAAGATAGGGAATGCGCCATCCCCAAGCTTCTAGCGCTTGATCACTTAGAAAGTGACTGGTCAGAATGCCTACAAACGCCGCACATAAAATACCGATATTTGAACCCGTACTTGCAAATGAAGTAAATGTGGCTCGGTAACGCTCTGGAGCAGTCTCAGCAAGATATATTAAATTGCCACTGTATTCACCGCCTAAGCTAATCCCCTGCCAGATTCGAATCAGCATGAGCAAAATAGGTGCGGTGATACCTATTTGTTGGTAAGAAGGTAAAAAGCTAATACACAAAGTCGGTAGCGAGATCATAAGGACGGATAGCCGTAACGTTTTAGCACGGCCATATTTATCCCCTAAATAACCAAACAGCAATGCTCCCAAAGGACGGCAGAGAAAACCGATAGAAAAGATCGTGATCGTTGCTATCCAGTTAGCGTGCGCGTCTTCAGGCGAAAAAAATAGACGGCTGAAAAGAGCAGAAAAGATAGTAAATAAGCCAAAATCATACCATTCTAAAATATTCCCTAAGCTACTGTTTGCAATAGAAGAAAAATAATGAGCTGTTTTTTTCATACAAGCCCTTCTGCTATGTTATTGAAAAATCACTTTTAATATTTCGAGGCGCATTCATTATAAAATATATTTAAAGAAGATAGAAAAACAACAAAACGAGGAGTTTTATTTTACCCAGCGTCATGCCCATTGATAATCGTAAGTGTCGTACCCCAACAATTGATTGTGGCGGCAGTATGATTTCCTTCCAGGCCAAAAAAATGCCGCCCTTCAATTGTTAGACTTTTCCATACTCTCTGCCTTTGCCTAGCCAACGCTCTGTTAGTGGTTCGATGATATCGACATGATCGTGTAAAATACGTTCGGCAGCGTGCTGGACGTGAGGTAAGAGGTCGCTGTCACGAATAAGATCCGCAACGCGGAAAGAGAGCTCGCCAGTTTGTCGAGTACCTAATACTTCACCCGGGCCGCGTAATTCTAAATCGCGTTGCGCAATTTGAAAGCCGTCTGTTGTTTCACGTATCACTGCTAAGCGAGCTTTGGCTAATTCGGACAAAGGATGTTGGTAGAGTAATAAGCAATAACTCGCCACCTTACCTCGTCCCACGCGCCCACGTAATTGATGTAATTGGGAAAGCCCTAAGCGCTCGGCATTTTCAATGACCATGACGCTTGCATTGGGTACATCGACACCGACTTCGATAACCGTTGTGGCAACGAGAAGATGTAATTCACCTTGCTGAAAAGCCTGCATGATTTTGTCCTTCTCATTGGCACGCAAACGTCCGTGAATTAAACCTACTTTTATTTCGGGTAAAGCTGCTTGCAATTGTTCTGCTGTGTTGGTTGCAGCTTGGCAATTTAATGCTTCGGATTCTTCTATCAAGGGACAAACCCAATACACTTGCCGTCCTTCACGGCAGGCACTTCGTACACGTTCGATCACTTCCTCACGGCGAGAATTAGCGATGATGCTGGTGATGATAGGCGTTCGACCTGGTGGTAATTCATCAATCATGGAGACATCGAGATCAGCATAAAAACTCATGGCGAGTGTGCGCGGGATGGGAGTCGCTGTCATGATTAATTGATGTGGATAATAGTCGGCTTGCATACCCTTTTGGCGAAATAACGCACGTTGCTGCACACCGAAGCGGTGTTGTTCATCAACAATAATGAATGCTAGCTTGGAAAATGCGACTTCTTCTTGAAATAACGCATGTGTTCCTAACACAATTTGTGCTTCACCATTTCCAATGGCCTTTAAGGCTGTTGTTCGTTCACGTCCTTTAATGCTGCTAGAGAGAAAAGCGACTTTGATGCCTAAAGGCTCCAGCCAGCGTTTCGTCACCCGAGTATGCTGCTCAGCTAATAATTCCGTCGGCGCCATCATGGCTGCTTGATAACCGTTTTCGATGGCTTGCAACATCGCTAATACTGCAACAACCGTTTTACCCGAGCCGACATCGCCCTGCACTAATCGCAACATCGGATGGGGGCGTGATAAATCTGTTTTAATTTCAGCAACGACGCGCGATTGGGCATTAGTCAATTGAAAAGGTAAATTGCTGAGGAATTGTTGCGAAAGATGATCTTTCATTTGGAAAGGAATGCTAGTTTGGGATTGAAATTGATGTTTAATGTGCAACAAGCTGATGCGATGTGCAAGTAACTCTTCGAAGATTAATCGTTTCTGGGCGACGGTTTTATTTTCCAGGAGCTCGGTCATCGCAATATCGCGTGGGGGCTTATGAACAAACTGCAAGGCTTCTTGCAATGTCGGTAAGGATAATGATTGCAATAAAGGAAGTGGAAGTATTTCGCGCAACTCAGGATGTTGGCGAATAATTGCCAATGCATTATTGATTATCTTTCTCAGCACATATTGGCTTAATCCTTCGGTAGCAGGATAAACGGGGGTGAGATGAGCATCGATAGGAATAGGCCTTTGGGGCGTAATAAGTTGAAATTCCGGATGCACCATCTCTAATCCTTTTGCTCCTAAACGCACTTCGCTATAACAGCGCATCCGATTACCTGGTTTTAGGCTATCTACTAAATAAGGCAGCACATGAAAGAAACGTAAATAGAGGGTGCCAGTTTCGTCTTTTAATTCACATAATAATTTCGTACGGCCGTGTGTTGGCATAGAAATGGATTGAATGGTGCCTTCAATCACTACTTCATTGCCAGGAAGGAGGGTTCGAATCGCTTGAACTTGCGTACGGTCTTGATAGCGGGCAGGCAGATGAAACAACAGATCTCGGACAGAATGAATATCTAAACGAGCGAGATGTTTTGCAATTTGCTTTCCAACACCACGCAAGCGAAAAGACAGCGACGTCTCAGGTGTGTTTTTCTTCTTTGCACGCAAAAGAAGACCCTCTTTGGTTTAGTCATTGACAAAAAAATCCAAGCATGTATAAATGCGCTTCTCAATCATCCTGCCGGGGTGGTGGAATTGGTAGACACGCAGGTTTCAGATGCCTGTGGGGGAAACCCCGTGGAGGTTCAAGTCCTCTCCTCGGCAATGAAAGGGTCTAGCTCTATCACCTCAAACGGATTACGCAGCATAATGATGTCTTTTCTGTCCGGTCCCGTTGAGATGAGATCAATCGGCACCCCCGCTAATTTTTCTACATACAACAGATACTTTTGGGCATTAGCTGGCAGATCGTTAAAACGCTTAATGCTGGCAGTCGATTCGGTCCAACCAGGTAATTCCTCATAAATCGGTTCACAGGCAGCAAAACTAT
This sequence comes from Gammaproteobacteria bacterium, assembly GCA_021324335.1. GTDB lineage: Bacteria > Pseudomonadota > Gammaproteobacteria > DSM-16500 > DSM-16500 > Aquicella. Next base: position 18,461 of record JAJPJH010000058.1, on the reverse strand, counting down.
CACTTTCCAAGGGTGGATAAGGGCATACCTCCCCCTTCAAGCGATAACCCGTACAAATCTTAATCACAGAAAGGCCATCTAATACATCCAGCTTCGTCATACATAACCCTGAAATACTATTGAGCTGAATAGCACGACGCAACGCCGCGATATCTAACCAACCACAACGGCGAGGGCGACCTGTCACGGAGCCAAATTCATTGCCGCGCGTCGCTAAATGCTTACCTGCTTCGTCTTTTAATTCTGTTGGGAAAGGGCCCGAACCCACACGCGTCGTATAGGCCTTCGTAATACCTAAGATGTAATTGAGATGACGCGGACCATAACCACTGCCAGTACAAACCGCACCTGCTGTCGTATTAGATGAAGTGACATAAGGATACGTACCATGGTCGACATCTAATAAGGTTCCTTGCGCCCCTTCAAATAAAATATTTTTTCTTTCCTCCCGATAACGAGCTAGCAAAGCAGCCACATCCGCTCGCATTGGCCGTAAACGCGGTACCATTTTCAGCAAATTTTCAAGTAGTGGTCGATACTCAATGGGTTCATGCTGGTGATAGTGCTCTAAAATAAAGTTGTGGTAATTGAGCACCTCTTCTAATTTTTCACTCAACCGTTTTTCATCAAATAAATCACCAAAACGTACCGCTCGTCTTGCGACTTTATCTTCGTATGCAGGGCCAATACCGCGCCCCGTCGTACCTATTGCTGTTTTACCCTTCGCTGATTCCCGCGCGCGATCTAATGCCACATGTGAGGGCAGCACTAAGACACATGCTTCGCTGATACGTAATTTTTCTGTCACCGGCACACCTGCGCGTTCTAATTCTTCAATTTCTTCTAATAATGCAGTAGGAGAAAGCACCACACCACTGCCGATTAAACATTGAGCGTGCGCATGCAAAATACCAGATGGGATAAGGCGTAAAATCGTTTTTTTACCGTCTATGACCAACGTATGCCCTGCATTATGACCACCTTGGAAACGCACCCCCACAGAGGCTTGCTCCATGAGCATATCGACAATCTTACCTTTACCTTCATCACCCCATTGACTACCTAGAACAACAATGCTTTTTCCCATAATAAAGTCTCTATATTAAAAAAGATCATGCGCGATGGATACCAATGCTAGTCCCACTAGCATACTTACTAAACCCAAAATCCGTAAGACACGGTCACCTTGAATAAACATTTGCTGCATTAACCGCCGCCAAAAAGGTGGTGATAAAAACGGAAGAATTCCTTCGAAAACAAAAAGTAAGCCCACTGCTGTTAGAAAAATTGACCACATCATGCTGCTGTCATCCTCCTCTCATTCTTAGCGTGCGGTGACTATACTAGCGGAAAAGCCGTTCTAACTCTACCTTGGACATACGCACTACTACGTGATGGCAACCCTCTTCATCCGTCGTCTCCGCCACTACCACATTACGAGCATAAAGTTCTGCTCGTAACTTACCTTGCTTAGGCGTCAAAATTATCTCTTGCTCGGCCACTTCTCGACCCAATACTTCGCTGATTGCTGTTAATAATGCTGAAATACCTAAATTCTTCGTGACAGAAATTTTCACTCGCTTAATTTGCTGATCGTCATCTCGGTCAATCGCAGGCTGCACGCCTGATAATAAATCAATTTTGTTATATACCAGCAGTCGCGGCACCGTGTCTGCTTTAATCTCAGCAAGTACGTGATTGACTTGCTCGATATGAATATCCCGCTGTTCGTCATGCGCATCAATGACATGAAGTAATAAATCTGCTTCACTGACTTCTTCTAAAGTCGCATGGAAAGCTTCTACCAAATCATGCGGAAGATGACGAATAAATCCCACCGTATCCGCTAAAATAAATGGACCTGTTTCAGGAAACTCCACTCGGCGCAAAGTCGGATCCAGTGTGGCAAATAATTGATTGGCCACATACACCTCTGCACCCGTTAATCGATTAAAAAGTGTCGATTTACCCGCATTGGTATAACCAACGAGTGCTACAGTTGGGATAGTCGCTTTCCGCCGCGCACGGCGACTCAACTCTCGTTGCGCACGAAGCTTCGCTAAGCGTGTGGTGATTGTTTTGATTCGATTACGGATTAACCGCCTATCTGTTTCCAATTGCGTTTCACCTGGTCCTCGTAATCCGATACCACCCCGTTGTCTTTCTAAGTGAGTCCAGACACGTATCAATCGCGTGGCAAGATGTTTCAATTGCGCTAATTCAACCTGCAACTTCCCCTCAAAACTACGAGCACGCTGAGCAAAAATATCCAAAATCAATCCCGTGCGATCTAACACACGGCAATTCACTAAGCGCTCTAAATTTCGTTCCTGGGCGGGTGATAAATCATGATTGAAAATAACAAGCTGTGCTTGATGCGCTACGACGACATCGCGAATTTCTTCTGCTTTCCCTGAGCCGACAAAATAACGCGACTCAGGCGACCGTCGCGTTCCCGTGACGACCGCCACTACCTGCGCCCCCGCAGACAACGCAAGCTCCTTGAATTCATCAAGATCTTGCGCCATTTTGCCTACAGGGAAATTGATATGAACTAAAACAACATGTTCTCCGCCAGAGGGGCGATCGATCAACGCTACTACCTCGCTTTTTACTTACTCATGCTCATCTCGGGGATAACCCATTTTACCGGTATTCCCATTGTGCTTATGGTTACCATTATTTCCATTGCCATTATTATACTCAAATGGTGATGACACATTTCGTGCGGGTACAATGGTGGAAATCGCATGTTTGTAAACCATCTGACTGACAGTATTTTTGAGCAATACCACAAACTGGTCAAATGACTCAATCACTCCTTGTAACTTAATCCCATTGACTAAATAAATAGATACAGGAATCTTTTCTTTTCGTAACGAATTCAAGAAAGGATCTTGTAACGATGGTCCTTTTGTCATGTTTTTATTCTCCCATGATAAACTAAAAAAGTCCTTGTTAATGGACAGGTTATGAAAACACCAGAGGATATCGGATATACTATTGCCAAGCAAGATCGATTATAGGCATAAGGTGGAAAAGCGTTGATCATTTACTAGCCTAATGCTGCTAATATGCTATTATAAGTAGCTGAGATAAATCTTATGAATAAATCAACTTCATCGTCAACAAGAATTTGCGCTAGCTGTGGGCTGGAAAAACCATTGGCTGCTTTTACGCTCCGGGCGGGCTTATTGGGTATGACGTATAGCAATATTTGCTCGGATTGTCGTCAAGGTAAATCAACGAAGGAACATGGCGGTGAAACTCGGCGGGACGTAGGGGGTTCCCGACTTCGGTCTGGGGAGCGAGTGAAAGCGGAGAGTGATAAAAAAGAATTAGTCAAACAACTGAAAGAGGAGGCTGAAAAACAACAAGAAAAAGGCACGAAAGCTTGGTTGGAAAAAGCCTTAAAGCAAGAAACCTCCGTCACAGATGAGAAAAGGCGCCGGGCTGAAGCGGAAGAAAAGAAAGTTAAACCGACGGAACAGCCAGCTCCTGACAGTAAAACGGAACAAGAACGTCGGTTTGAACAAGAACGAGAGGTAAGGATATCGGGAACGATTAATTTGGGTGAGGCTAAATATAGCCAATCGCCTTTGTTTGATACGTTGAAACGGCGACTAGGGAAAGAAATAGGTAAACAAAGCGAGCAGCCGTTGACTGATGCGATCAAAAGAACGTGGAAGCCGAAATAATGTCTCTGTCATCCACGCTTTCGCGCAAGAATATCCGGGAATCAGGTATAAAAAAGTGTCATCCTGGAATTTAGCGCTAAAAACAGCGCTAAATTCCACGATGACACTTTTTACTGCTTTACCCGATACTAGTGCACTTTCGCGGGAATGACTAAAAGCGACGGGAAGGGCTAAAAAATGGGTTGGCTGAAGGTGGCAAGCTCCTATTATTATTAAACTGTTGCCACATTTGGAAAGGGTTACTCCTCACCTGAGGTTTTTTGTCGAGCGAAGGACTCCCTGTTACCTCTTTCCATAGTTTATTCAAGGATCTCCTATCATCTAACACTTCTTTATAAATATGTTCCGCTTGTTTATCCCCTTCAACCATGTCGCACCACCTAAATTTATCCAATTTTTTTTCCATTTCCGAGAGAAATTGGAGCCACTTATCCCATTTTTCACAAATTTTTGGATAAGATGCGCTAATCAATTTATCATTGCTGTCATAAAAAACATTATAAAAAATATAAAGCTCCTCATATTTGGATGCGTTTACCGAGTCGTTAAGTACTGTTGCAATATGGTGGATGATCTTAGCGAGTTGAGATAGCTTACCTTTCTCCTGATGATAAAAAATTCCTATTGAAGCCGTCTTATTTTCAAATAAAGACATTAACATATTTAAAAGACCCTGTAATTTTTCTTTATCCGAACACCAGAAAGGACACAAAATTTCAGACATCTTGACGATATCACCTAATTGAGTAGGATAGGGACTGATTTTTAGCAGGTAATGAAATGCCCATTCAAAATTTTTCCCAGATTCTTCTAATTGTTTACGCTGAAGAAGAAGAAACCCCCCTAAACTATAACGCTCAAAAAGTTCTACCAGTTTTCGCCGAGACATTTGATCTGGCATTGAAGGAGTGGTCCTAATTTGATTTTCTAATTCAGTTATTCTTGCATTTACATGTTCTAACATCTTAGCTGGATAATTTTGCAGAAAAGATTGCGCAAAATTTCCCTCATTATAACCATTCATGACAAGTTGCAGTTGGACTTCGAAAGGATATCTAGCGATATTTTCAGCACTCAATGCTTCTTGCTTTTTAGCTATCATAAAGCCTGAATAATTATATAATAGAGGACTTTCCATATCCCCAAGATTAACCATATTAGCACTACCAATTAATTGAAGTTCTTCATGAATATCTATTTCGGAAAAGTGTCGATATTTTTTAATGCTTTCATTGTTAGTACTTCTTATTTCTTTTACATAGTCAAAATTATTCTCTATATAATCTCTAACAGTCAGCTCTCCATTCTCCTCATAATTATTTCCTATGTAAAGAATGACGCCATTCTCATTTAACAGGTGTTGGGCATTTGCTAACATGAGCTGAATATTGTCCACCGGGGGCAAGTGTTCAAAAAAAATAAAATCAAAATGATTGGCAGGAAAGGGGGGGAGCTCTTCGATATTAGCTTTGGATAAATCGAAAATATAATCGGGGTCTACGCTTTTATCTAAATCCATACATATGAAGGAGTCATTATAGAATCTTGCGTAGGTTGAAGCTAAATGACCATTACCCACAATTAAGTACTTAGGAAGATTATGATCAACAATAGGAGGAACACCATCAAGGGGATCGTAAATGCTCTCAACAAATTCCTCCATCCCTTCCCATAAATGGTCATCCTCTTTGCTGAGTAAAGGATAGGGAGTAGTTTCGAAATAGTCGTAGCCTCTTCGAAATTCTTTATACATCTTGCTTAAATACTGTTTGTCTACAAGTATTTCTTCCGTTAACCGTTTTTGAATTTCTAATGCACGTTTTAATGCTTTCTGTTGGGAGTATTCTGGAATAGAATGTTCTAGCCATTCAATCTGCTGATTTAAGTTTTTTAATTGATCTTCCTTCTCCTGCAAAGATTTTCCCCATTTCTTTATTTCCTCAAACAAATAACCCATTACAATAGGGAAATAAGGTTGACTCCACTGTTCTAATGGCTGTTCTAATACGTGGCTACGGTTTTTCATATTATGCCCTCCTTCGTCTTTTACACGCAAATAGGGGTTCGATTTTTTTCTATATTTTTCTGTTCTTTCCTATATTCTGCTTCCTGTTCTAGCGCAGATACTTCTTTTTCTTCGTTTTCCGTTGTAGGCACATGGGGTGCTTTTGATAATATTTTCTCGCTTAGGAGACGATCACTGATAGCCTGATAAATGTTAGTAGCTCTATTAAATTGATCATTTAACTCCCTTATTCTATTTTTCCTTTCAAATGCTGATTTACTGCCTAATTGAATGACTTCTTTTTTCATGAATTCAACAAATTTTATCAAGCGCTTGGCATTATTATCACTCATCCCTAAGGCAAGAAGCTCGTTTAGTAAATTATCGATTTTTTTGCCTAACATCATGGTTTCATCTTTTTGAGGTACAAACAAGCCCATATTAGTTGCAACAGAGATTGGTTTAGCCATAGCACGCAATTCTCTGTATTCAGGATTATTTTCTATTTGACGTAATTCTGCTTCAATAGATGAAATTTCTGCTATTAGCTTCGTTGTCACGGGGACGTTTTGTAGGGAATAGACCCGGTTAGCTAGCCCTTGAACTAAATCATTCTTTCCTTCTCCTTTAAAAGGGTCAGGAATATGCGGATATTTTTTAGTTAACTCATCCATTTGTTTCACTAATTGGGCTATTCTTTCATTAGGCAATATAGCAGCAGTTAATATTTCGCTCTCACTAACCTCTATATCTTCACTAACTAAAGTCCGAAGGGATCTAAATTCATTATTATGTTCCAATTCAGTTATTCTTTCTTCAATTTTTGACAATTTTTTGATGCGTTGTGCTTTTTCCATTAATTGCGCATTGCCAATCTCATCTTTAATTTCACGTAACATCTTATTTAATTGCTCATCTGTCTCTGTTACAAATGGATCTTTATCAAGTTTTCTCCGCATGTAAATGGGATTGTAAGCAAAATTACCCACTTCAGCTTCTATTTCTCTCATTTTACGTATTAAATTATTAAAGCGATATTCCACTTCTATTTCAGAAGTTGATATTGTTTTTTCATTGACTTCTAAAGAATCATCAAATAAACGCCGCAGATTTGTAAATTCTTCGTTATTTTCTAATTTCTCCATTCTTACTTCAAGTTTTGGCAATTCATTCGCGAGTTGTAATTTTTGCAACTCCACCTTACTAACATCATCTCTCAATTTTCGTAAAGTGTCATTCAGCTTAGCCTCTGTTGCAATTACAAATTTATTTTCCTCTATGAGCCTCCTCTGAATATAAACCGAATGTTTAGTAAAATTATCAATCTCTGCTTGAATGGTTCTTATTTTAGTTTTCAAACGGCTAAGACGATCTTCCATTCCTATTAAGGCATTCGCTGTACTATTTTTTATGATAACAGATGATGAGGATTTTCTTTTAGATAATTCATTAACCGCCTTTTCTACCTCATCAACGACATCCAACATAGATTTTCCGCTTGTCAAACTTTCGATAGCGTTTTGCACTTTTTCTAAACTAGACTTAACTAAGTCGACTTCACCACCCGATATTTTACTCAAAACACTTGTGGCATAAGTTCGCAGGCATTTTTCTTTTAATTCCACCATGACATTTTTAACTGTTTCTACATCTTTCGCCTTTTCCAATCTCTTGAGGAGCGTATCCCGTGATTCTTTCGTATTAAGTGCTCTTGTTGTTTTACTGAGATCTTTTGTCTGAATGAGGGAAAATATTTGATAACACCTTGCTTTTAATGCCGCTAATTCATCCTCAGTCGGAGGAGTAATGGATTGCCAGATAGTTTCATCGCTTGCAAACAGATTAATTGAAGCAGATGAGTGCATTGTGCGGCTCATGACGGGGCCCTTCAACATTTTATTCTTAACGATTAAAAGAGCTGCCTCAATTAAATCTTGACCCCGTACCTTTTGTGGATCTAGGTCAAAAGCGATAATGATATCTTTGGCTATAAGTTCCCGCAACTTATAATCAGAAGAACTGAGAACATTTAACAATTCAATACAAATTTCTTCATAGGGTTTATTACAAATAGAATCTAGTAAATTTTTAGCTCGTTTGGAATGTTTGTCATCTTCAAGATAGGATTGGATGCTACCAATGATTGCGGAAAGAAGTAATACGCTTTGCTCTCTTTGATGTTCTGATTTTTTAAATCGTTCAGGAACCTGTTGAAATAAAACCTTCTTTTTTTGGTCATCTAATTTTTTGTTAGTTTGCAAATGACTTATTATCCATGAATACTCCATTTTTTCTATCCCTGGAAGTAGTCCCATGTCATAACCTTTTGTTGCTTCTCTAATTTCCTTTTGTAAGGATAGAAAGGACGTTACATTTGAAACATATTGGAATTTTTCTCTTAATTCATTAAAAAGACTTTTTTCTAATTTTTCTTTATCAGTGGTGCATGAGGGAGGATAAGGTAAATCCGTAATCTTCTGATACGCTTTCAACTCATTAAGTGTAGCCTCATTTAATTTTTCTTTATTAGCCTCAGGAAGGCACGTTATTAAAAGAGAGTTGAGATAGATAGCGAACACATCTCCCACGAAATCAATGGCGAACTCTTCCCGACAAGTCTTCTCATCTTTATACTCGAAGCGTCTCCTACCCCTGCCGCTTGACCACTTATGAGGAATCTTAGCTTGCTCTACTATGGTGATGGCGCATACCTGAGTAATGAGCTCTTTTTTTTGTTTTATGCTTACTTGAGAATAGTTTATTGTTTCAATTGCATTTTTAACGCTTTTATATATCTCAGCACATAAATCAGCATACTCCTTTGCTGTAAGTTGATCCTCGTCCCTGCGATAGCGCTCGGTGGATTTATTAATACGGCCGAACACTTTCACAAAAGAGTTTGAAACAGCCGCAATCCCTTTAGCTATATCCTCTAATTTTGATGCTTTAATTTTAGCTAGTGGTTTTTCAATTAATTCTTTATCAAAATAAGATAACGCTGGATGCTCACTTAATTCACTTATCCAGCGTACATCATCCCAACTATGATAGGAATGATCTCCCTTCTCAATGGAGGCAAGCTCTTTTTTGATGGTAAGGATATTAGTTACTTTTTGTTTTTCTGAATTCCTAAGCGAAATTGCAAAATAAGCAGGGATCACTTCTTCTGGTACAATTATTTCTTCCATTTTACCATCCGGATCGGGCTCCCACGCTCCGTAACTAATGCTCTCCTTCCCTTTCCCATCATCATAAGTATGTACTGTGCGCGTCATGAGAGGTATTCTTTTCTTGTGTGCAGGAATCCTTTGCGCAGGAATTTCCTGCCCATTTTTTTCTAAATTAATGGTACTTAAAGTTGGATGGTTTGCGATTACCTTAAGAAATTCTTCAGGAATGCTTTCTATTTGATTGTAAGATAAATCAAGTTCTTCTAATTTATCATTCTTGCTAAGCGCTTCTAAAAATGAAGGGTTTTTTAAATCTTGAGAAGTAATATGTTGTCCTTTTAATTGCCACCGCGAATCAGTTAAATTTAATTCATTCTTTCTAAAGGAAAACATACGCTTACTCCTCGCAATTATTTTATTTAAATATAGTATTGATAATAACTGTTTAAATTTTGTTTAATTTAAAAACTGAGGGAATTATATGGAAAAAAACTTAACATTTTATTATCGTACGATTTCATTTTGAGGAATTGGGATGTTTCGCAGTTAGCCGTGCTATTTTCTATTCTTTTTTAACCAACTCACCTTCTGCATTAATGACATATTCAATATTATTATGCGTAAATGATAAAAATTTATTAGCACGCAAGGCACCTTCTTTCACTTTAATCAATTTATTGCCTATCGTGTCTTTACCTATATCAGCACCTTCTTGTATGATCTCATCTTTTTTGACAGCAAATACCACATAACCATGTTGCATCTTATTCGACTTACTTCTAATAAATGATTCTACTTGTGGTTTCTCACTATAAATCGGTCGATTCACACTGTATTCATAAAACACAGAGGGATGTAGCATCTTTTGCCAGGATGGAAATAGGATGCCTTGGGCATTGTAAAGATAGACATACACACACACTTCATCTGGCAACACTTCAATCATTGCCTGCTTGCTTTCGTTTTGATGCGAAATAAAACTCTCTTCCACCCGCAACAGTAAGGCCTGCAAACGCTCGCGAATAAAACGGAACTTATCACCAATCTGATATTTTTCACGCAATGCCTTATCCTGTTCCACGGCTTCGCGAACAAGAGCTAACAGCTTGTCTTTTTGGTCATCTTTTGAAGTTGGCATAATGATGATAGTAACGTTTAATCTTTCGATGTGCTAGACGAAGGACGAGGAATAAATTCATCGCACTGCTTCGCTAGTTCGAGCAGACGTTCAGAACCATCAAGTAGGTATTGGATAGATTTGTTAGGTGTACCCGTTTTTTCTCCCGGTGCAGCACTCAGCAAGCCCTCTCCTAATGCATGCTGCTGCCGGCCTATTTCAAGCAAGGTGCTTTTCACTAACGCTGCCAATAATGCTACATCCGTCATGATTATCACCGCTCGAGTTGTATAGAGATGACTTTCATTTATAAGCATAGCATAGTTGCCTGTGGCTTAAGGTAAAGCCCGTAATATGGTTATTTATTGAGCAGAGCTATCGGTTCCCCCAGCGGTTGCGATGGGCGTAGCAGCGGCTCGGTTAGCTAATTGGTCTTTATAGCCGCGATGTTCGTTTTCTTGGATTTGATAAGTGCGGCGCTGCATATAAGCGCTGCGAACAAAAGCATATTTATCGTAAGAGGCTTCTTCCATGGTGGATTCGACTTTTAATAACTGCGCCCTGCGATCGACGACGCCAACACTATAGACTGCATAACGCGTTGAAGTCGGGTCAATGTAAGGGTACACAGAAAATGCAAAATAATCCACGGGTAATCCCACTGCATCACGAGGCGTACTGGGTCCAAAGAAAGGTAAAACGAGATAATTGGAACGTTTAAAACCCCAAGTCGCGAGCGTAAGACCAAAATCATTCGAATAAGGCTGCAATTGCATACGCGTCGCCATATCAAAAAAGCCGCCTATTCCAATGGTGGTATTGATACCGAAACGCCATATATCATTCGCAGCTTGATAAATTTTTATTTGTAATAAATCATTGGCAATTGTTGGCAATGTATTGATGTTATTGAAAAAATTATGAACACCTTCATTCAAAGGCTTAGGCATCACATCATTGTAGAAAGTGGCCACTGGCTTTAGAATGTATTTATCTAACTTTTCATTGAAACTAAACATAGCTCGGTTAAAACCTTCGTAAGGATCGTCGGTGGAAGCCGCCACAATACCTGGCGTGCATGTGACGAGTAAGGCTGCACAGAGCATGGCTATTTTATGGTTCATAATTTATCCTAACTGATATATCTGGAAAAAAGTTAATTTCTTTACTCTCGTTCTATAGTATTTCAGAAAACTGTGTTAAATAATACTCATCAAATTTTGTAATACAAGAAGTATTTTTATGAACAAATTCCGTCCACGCCCTTTGGCTCTCATTATTCTTGACGGTTGGGGTTATCGGGCAGACCCTCGCGATAATGCGATTGCTGCTGCACATAAACCGAACTGGGAACATTTATGGACAACTTACCCTCATACACTGATCTCAGGATCAGGACGTTGCGTCGGATTGCCTGATAATCAGATGGGGAATTCAGAAGTAGGCCACCTGAATATGGGGGCAGGCCGGATTGTGCATCAAGATTTGACCCGGATTGATCAGGCGATAGAAGATGGCGAATTTTTTAGTAATCCTGTTTTAGTAGAAGCTTTTCATCATGCAAAGCAAAATGGTAAAGCGGTGCATGTAATGGGTTTATTGTCACCAGGAGGCGTACATAGTCATGAGCGTCATATTCATGCCCTCGTGGAGCTCGCTGCTCGCCTGCAGATGCCTGCCCTTTATCTTCATGCTTTTTTGGATGGCCGAGATACACCGCCACGTAGCGCGCTTGCTTCCTTAAATGCCCTCGATACCGTATGCCGTCAACAGCAATGTGGTCAAATTGCTTCAATCATTGGACGTTATTATGCCATGGATAGAGACAAGCGATGGGACCGCATTCATCAAGCTTATGATTTATTAGTCGCGGGCAAGGCAGCCTATCACGCCAAAAATGTCGTAGAAGGATTAGAACTTGCTTATGCGCGAGGCGAAAATGATGAATTTGTGCAAGCCACCACTATTCATCCTACTCAAGCTGCGCCTATTACGATGAATGATGGCGACACCCTCATCTTCATGAATTTCCGGGCTGACCGGGCGCGGGAATTGACACAAGCGTTTATTGATCCAGCATTTCACGGCTTTGTGCGTGAAAAATGGCCTAAACTAGACCGATTTGTGTGTTTAGCAGAATATGACTGTCGGTTTGCTACGCCTATTGCCTTTCCGCCAGTCTCCCTCCACAACATTCTAGCTGAATACTTGAGCCAGCACGGTTTAAAGCAATTACGCATCGCTGAAACAGAGAAGTATGCACATGTGACCTTTTTCTTTAATGGCGGCGTGGAACACCCTTACCCAGGGGAAGACCGTATTTTAATTCCCTCGCCTAACGTAGCGACCTATGATCTACAACCTGAAATGAAAGCCCCGGAATTGACAGAACGGTTGGTACAAGAGATCAAAACGCAGCAATATGATGTGATTATTTGCAATTTTGCCAATCCTGACATGGTCGGGCACACGGGTAACTTTGAAGCAACCGTCAAAGCCATTGAAACAATCGATGCCTGTCTCGGCAAAATTCTTACCGTCTTGCATGCAGTGGGTGGAGAAGTCCTCATTACGGCCGATCACGGCAATGCTGAAAAAATGTTCGATCCTGAAACAAATCAGCCACATACTGCTCATACCAATGACCCTGTACCTTTTATTTATGCTGGCCGCCCCGCACTCATCACCAAAACAGATGGAAAGCTTTCTGATGTCGCACCGACTCTTTTATATCTACTGGGCTTGGAAAAACCGGCTGAGATGACCGGTAGTTCGCTTGTCAAATTGGTATAAAGAAATCTCCCGGTGCTATACTAAGAGTAACCAACTGTAGGATACTTCAAGATGACTATGCGACCTTTTCTCTTGGCTATCTGTGTCTCTATTATTTCCCTCGGTACCCCCTCGGCCACGTTTGCAGCGCAAGCACCTGCTTCTGCTCCCCCCCTGACTAGCAGCGGACTCTCCGCAGCAACGACAGATAGTAAAGCGCCTACCGATTCGAAAAGTCAAAATGTGAATGATGATGACGTCAATCGTTTCACTAATACCATTGTTTTAATTAAAGATTTCTATGTCCAACCCGTGGGCGATAAATCGCTGTTAGATGATGCTATCCGCGGAATGGTGAGCGGACTGGATCCGCATTCAGAATACTTAGATACTGAAGCATATAAGACATTGATGATGACCACGAGTGGTCAATTTGGTGGTGTAGGAATTGAAGTCACACCAGAGTACGGTATTCTTAAAATTATTACCCCGATTGACGATACGCCTGCCGCAAAAGCGGGGCTTAAAGCGGGCGATTATATTGTCGCGATTGATGGTAAGCTGGTAAGCGAAATGTCCCTGCAAGATGCGGTGGATCAAATGCGGGGCAAACCTGGTTCACAGGTGACCATGACCATCTTGCGCAAAGGTGAAAAACAACCACTCATATTCAAGTTGACGCGAGAAGAAATCCATATTGCCAGCGTAAAAAGTAAAATGCTGGATGATAATTTCGGCTATGTGCGCATTACCCAATTCCAAGAACCGACTGCAAAGTTGATGCGGGATGCCATTATGAATTTGAAAGCCCAAAACCATGGGACGTTGAATGGATTAATTTTAGATTTACGTAATAACCCAGGCGGCTTATTGGAATCTGCTGTCCAAGTGGTGAATTCCTTCTTAAATAGTAAAAAGTTAGATAATAAGTTCAACGATAGAATTGTTTACACGGAAGGTCGATTACCAGAAGCCCAATATTCGGCAAAAGCAACCGGAGCGGATATTTTAAATGGCGCACCTATCGTCATCTTAATCAACGGGGGTTCTGCCTCTGCTTCAGAAATTGTTGCTGGTGCGTTGCAAGATTATCATCGGGCGTTGATTGTGGGCACAACGAGTTTTGGTAAAGGGTCAGTACAGACAGTGATCCCACTTGATAAGCTGCATGCCTTAAAGTTAACGACTGCACTCTACCATACGCCATCGGGCCGCGTTATTCAAAATGTGGGGATTGTGCCTGATGTTCGTATTGATGATTTGAAAGTCGTTCAGAATAAGACCGATGATGATTTAGCAATGGTAGAACCGATTAAAGAATATCAACTGAGGAACCATCTGCAAGGCAGTAGCACTACTGCAGCAGCGAATTCAGCTACCCTCTTGGATCAAAATGATATCCTGATGGCAGGTAATGATTTTCAATTGTTCGAAGCATTAAAAATCCTGCGTACGATGTACACGTTGGATGAGCAAAATATGGTGACGAAGAAATAGGGCGAACCGTCACAGCTAATACTTAATGCCGTCATCTTAAAGACGATGTTATCAGCACACCATCACTGCATCGACTTCAATCTGCGCGCCCTTAGGTAAAGCCGCTACCTGGATGGTGGTACGAGCAGGATAAGGGGACTGAAAAAAGCGGCTCATGATGTCATTCACTACAGAGAAGTGTGTTAAATCCACGAGGTAAATTGTCAGTTTGACGATGTCATTTAAATGACCGCCTGCCGCACAGCTCACTGCTTTCAGGTTATTAAAAACTTGCTCCGCTTGTGCTGCAAAGTCATTAGACACTAATGCCATGGTTTCGGGATGTAAGGGAATCTGGCCTGAAAAATACACCGTATTGCCTATTTTAATTCCTTGTGAATAAGGACCAATCGCCTTAGGGGCATCATCCGTATTAATTATCTGTTTCATGTGTTTTATGCTCTTCTTAGAGAATAATCCAATCATGTCGCTCGACTAACACTGCTACTTGAGGATCATTCGGGTTATATTTGCAAGGATACATATTACCGATATTAAACTGCGCTAACAAATGTTCTTGTACCGTTTTATCGTGGGTAAAGGATCGATTTAATCCGTTGCCAGACACCCAATGGGTATATTGCACGCCATTGACGGTATAAGTGATAAGAAAATCGGCACGATAGCGATGGAGAGTGGGATAGCGGGCGTTGAGTTTTTTACTCTCGAGGAAACATTCTGTGGGTTGGAAAAGGGTTGCAACGCGTTTATCAGGGAGAATATCGGTGAGATAAAATCGGGCTAGGAATCCAATGCAAAGAATAAAGATGCTGAGATAGCCGATGAAGAATGCAGCGCGCTTTCCTGTTCGCATATCAATCTCTCCACTAATGATGGGATGGTAGCGGAGGGAAGTGAAAAGATCAATGCTAAGTGTGGCCAATTCCCTCTCGGCCGGTCATAATTAAGAGAGAAAATTATCAACCAGGTCATTGGGGTTATTGTGGTCGAAAGTGAATTCAAAAATTTACAGGATGAAGTAAATCAATATATTAGCCACGATCAAGTGGCTGAAATTGAGAAGGCGTATTTATTTGCTAAAAAAGCGCATGGCAGCCAGACGCGCTACACGGGAGAGCCCTATATCACCCATCCGCTTGCCGTCGCTGAGATACTGGCACAAATGCGTATGGATCCTCCGACGATCATGGCGGCTATTTTGCATGATGTCGTCGAAGACACTCCCGTAGAACAGGCAGATATTGTGGGACAATTTGGTCAGGAAGTCGCTGATTTAGTAGACGGTGTCACGAAGTTAACGCAAGTCCATTTTGAAAATTATGCTCAGGCGCAAGCAGAAAATTTCCGGAAAATGATCATGGCGATGGCGAGTGACATTCGCATTATTCTCATCAAATTAGCGGATCGTTTGCATAATATGCGCACTCTTCATGGCTTACCGCTAGAAAAACGTCGCCGAATTTCACTGGTTACCTTGGAGATTTTTGCACCTATTGCAAATCGCTTAGGGATGCATACTTTCCGTATTGAGCTGGAAGATTTAGGTTTTGCTTCTCTTTACCCGATGCGATACAAAGTTTTGAAATCAGCGGTGAATAAAGCATTGGGAAATCGTCAGGAAATCATGGAGATGATTAATCATCAAATTCATGATGCCCTTAAAAAAGGGAATATTCCCTCCGCTACATTAGCTAGTCGTGAAAAACATATTTATAGTATTTATAGAAAAATGCATGAAAAGCATTTGTCATTTTCAGAAATCATGGATGTGTATGGTTTTCGGATTATTGTCGATAAAGTTGATACCTGTTATCGCGTTTTAGGAGCATTGCATAATCTTTATAAACCAATTGCACAGCGGTTTAAAGATTACATCGCCATTCCGAAAGCAAATGGTTATCAATCCCTGCATACTACTTTATTTGGCCCTTACGGTGTACCGATTGAAGTGCAGATACGTACGGAAGAAATGCATAAAATGGCCGAAAATGGGATTGCGGCGCATTGGCTTTATAAATCGGAAAAGAAAGTATTTCACGCAGCACAATCACGTGCACGGGAATGGCTACAAGGCATTTTAGAAATTGATAAAAGTTCGCGCAATTCGCTGGAATTTATTGAAAATGTCAAAATCGATTTGTTCCCGGATGAAGTCTATGTGTTTACGCCTAAGGGACAAATTATTGAATTACCTGCTGGCGCAACACCCGTTGATTTTGCTTATGCCATCCATTCTGATATTGGTAATACCTGTGTTGCTGCGCGATTAGATAAACGTTTATCGCCATTAAGTACGCCCTTAACAAGCGGGCAGCAAGTAGAAATTATTACTGCACCCGGCGCAAGACCCAATGGCGCGTGGTTGAATTTTGTCGTGACGGGGAAAGCACGGAGTAAGATTAAACATTATTTGAAGAAACAACAACGAGAAGAATCGATTGAATTGGGTAAGCGTTTAATTGAGAAGGCATTGCATCCTTATGGATTGGCATTTGAGCAGGTGATGGAGGTATTACAATCGATTGTCGAATCATCGCATTTAGAATCTGTTAGCAATTTATTAGAAGAAGTCGGTATTGGCAATCGGCCAGCGTTATTGGTAGCGAAGCAAATTGCGAAATTGCTGGGGGATAGTGTAAAGAAAGAAATAGAAGCACATCCTGCTCATCCCTTATTGATTAAAGGAACAGAAGGATTAGTGATACGTTTTGCTAAATGCTGCCATCCTATTCCGGGTGACCATATTGCGGGGTTAATTCGAGTAGGACACGGAATAGAAGTTCATATGATGCATTGTCCGCATATTGAAAAATATCATCATCAAGCTGATAAATATGTGCCCCTGTTATGGGAAGAAAAAGTAGAAGGGGATTTTCCCGTGGAATTAAAAGTGGATTTGGTGAATCGACGAGGCAGTCTCGCTTCGCTTGCGCTGGCGATTTCGGAAGCAGAATCTAATATTGAAAATATTCGGGCGCAGGAAAGTGATAGGCATCATTTTCATGTAGATATTACGATTTCCGCGCGGAATCGGTCGCATCTGGCGAAGGTTTTGAGAAAAATACGCAAACGCAAAGATGTGATACGAGTGGTAAGGAATAGGCCATTGGTAGTCTAACGCTAATCATCACTGCTGCAAAAGATGTTTTAAAGCTAATTCGATATGGGGATAAGAAAATTCAAATTTTAAATCCGTTAACCGTTTTGGATAAACATGTTGTCCTTCTAAGAGTAATTCTCTCACCTTTTCTTTCCCAAACAATAACTTCAATACAAAACCAGGCATCGGCATTGATGAGGGTCGATGCAGTATCTTACCAATAGTTTCTGCTAATACACGCTGCGTTATACACTGCGGTGCAACAATGTTAAATGGGCCCGCTGTATTTGAGTTTTCAATCAGAAAATCAATGGCCTTAACCACATCATCAATACACACCCAACTAAAAGGTTGGTAGCCACTCCCTATTGGACCGCCCAGAAAAAACTTGAAAGGTCGAACCAGCTGCGGCAATGCCCCACTCTTGCTATCTAAAACAACCCCGAAGCGTAAGAATATTACGCGTACCCCGCTTTTAACGGCTGGAAGTGCCGCCTTTTCCCACTGTCTTGCAACCAGCGATAAGAAATCCGGTGCTTCATTCCAATCTATATTAACATTCTCATCGAGTGGCGGTGGTAAACCGTTTAACACTTGCCTTTGTAAACCATAAATACCAATGGCACTGGCATTAAACAAGGCCGGCGAATCAGCTCCAAGTTGCGCAAGTATTTCAACAATTTTCTTCGTTGTTTCTACGCGACTCGTTAGCACTTCTTCTTTACTTGCATTAGTCCAACGTTTAGCGCCGATATTGGTACCAGCTAAGTTGACAATTACCTCTGTCGATTTGAAGAGTTCGGGCGTTATCTCATCCCATGTTTTTGGTTGAACCCTCGGTCCAAATACTTGCTGAATATGCGAAACTGTTCGCCCAATCACAATAATTTCATGACCTTGTTGAAGCCATGATGCAGTTAAGTGCTGACCAATTAACCCTGTTGCACCCGTGATAATTCGACGCATCGTTTTCCTCTGCTATTAAAAATGTGAGTAAAAGTGCTCACGATTTTATTTCCTGCCCCGACGTGTCTTACCAACCACATTCGTATCTGACAGGCGTCACTTACCCACCTACAATAGAACCATTCCTACTGCAGTG
>JAJPJH010000037.1 GCA_021324335.1 Gammaproteobacteria bacterium | reverse complement strand
TAACGGCTGTAATAAAGAACAAGAATATAGGCCATAAGGCTTCCTTTTTATTATTGAGGTTGATGGGCAATACGACTAAGTACCCAGTCTAACGCACTGTCAGGTAATAATCGCCTTAATATAGCCAGCAATTGTGCTGGGAATCCGACGTAATAATGCGCTCGCGGATGTTTGCTTTCCAGCGCATGAATCAATTTTTTTACCACGGCATCAGGCTGTTGGGTGAGAAAATCTTTTTTGGGTTTGAAATAACTTTGTTCCATTTTTTTATAAATTCTCTCATGCTGACTAGGCTGCTCGGCTACCGTATGCTGATAAAGCTGATAAGCATTCTTGCGCAAATTGCTATAAATCGGGCCTGGGTTAATGAGGACGACATGGATATTCGTACCGCGTAACTCGAGTCTTAGCGTATTGCTATAACCTTCCAATGCAAACTTGGAAGCATTATAAGCACCATAATAAGGAAGAGTAATCATACCCAGTATCGAACTATTTTGAATAATGCGCCCATGCCCTTGTTTAAGCATCACTGGCAGCACTCGCCTGGTCAAATCCATGGTGCCAAACACATTGGTTTCAAATTGGGCGCGATCAAATTCTCGCGATAAATCCTCTACTGCACCTGCTTGTAAATAACCGGCATTATTAAAGAGTGCATCGAGTGTACCCCCCGTCAGGGTTAGGACTTGCTCTAGGGCTTCTTGAATAGAAGCAGAATCATTGACATCCAGTAAAATACTCTCTAGCCCTTGCGATTTTAGCTTTTCCACATCCGCTATTTTTCTCGCTGCAGCAAATACCCGGTAACCACGCTCTTTTAGCAGGGTCGCTGAGCGTAAGCCAATGCCGGACGAGCAGCCGGTGATGAGGATCGTTTTTTGCATGATTAAATCCTTTTCGGCTGTCAAAGCCGTGGTAAAATAGGTTACATTATGCTTAAATTTTCAAGTTCTCTATCATAAGCTCGAGTTATATAAAAGCGGTAGGTAGTATATGCCAATTTATGAATATCAATGCAAAGTTTGTAACCATCAATTAGAAGCGTTGCAAAAGTTTTCCGATCAGCCTTTGATCGAATGTCCTGCCTGTAAACAAAAGACGTTAGAAAAACTGGTGTCAGCAGCAGGCTTTCAGTTGAAAGGTTCAGGCTGGTATGCCACTGATTATAAAGCTAAACCTAAGCCAGCAAACGAAGGTGACAGTGGGAATGCAAGTAGCAGTGGAAGTGAAACGGGGTCTGCCAGTGACAAATCGGCGGCTTCTTCATGATAGCCTATCTCCGTAAATGTTTTATTTCCGGGCTATTAGTCTGGCTCCCTATTTGGGTAACGTTGCTGGTTATCTCATTTTTAGTGGACTTATTAAGTAAGTCTTTACTCTTGCTGCCGCCCCAGTTTCAGCCAGATGTGCTGCTGGGGTTTCATATTCCTGGTATCGGTGTCCTCATTACTCTCATGATTATTTTTCTGACCGGGGTGATTGTTGCGAATTATGTCGGCCAGCGCTTGGTTGACATGGGTGACGCCCTAATGTCGCGTATTCCCTTGGTTAGGACCATTTATTTGGGGGTGAAACAAGTCACCCAAACACTCTTTACCCCGGGTGGCCAGTCGTTTCGTAAAGTCTTGTTGGTGGAATTTCCCTTACCAGGGGTTTATAGCATTGCGTTTCAGACAGGAGAAGCGACCAAATCCGTCGAAAACGCTTTGCATGAAGACACCATGGTGAGCTATTTTATCCCCACAACACCGAACCCGACGTCAGGTTTTTTGATGATGGCGCCGAAAAGTAAAGTGATAGAACTGGATATGAGTGTGGATCAAGCATTAAAATTTGTAATTTCGTTGGGAGTTGTGCAACCCATACCGCCTGGTACAATGCCGGCGAATAATAAAAAATTATTCTGAAGCATTTTTCTTAAATCAATTATCATGACGGAGTAAATAAACTTCATGCGTAGTCATTATTGCGGCCAAGTAACGGCTGAGTTGTTAGGTCAAGAAGTCAAATTAGCAGGATGGGTTCACCGTCGCCGTGACCATGGAGGTGTGATTTTTATTGACTTACGTGACCGTGAAGGATTAGTACAAGTGGTGATTGCACCCGAACAGCAAACCGCTTTTGCGAATGCTGAGTCGGTGCGTAGTGAATATGTAGTGCAAGTAAAAGGCCACGTTAGGCAGCGGCCGCAAGGAACCACTAATCCTCATCTTCATAATGGCGATATTGAAGTGGCAGCAACGGAGCTGACTATTTTAAACCGTTCGGATCCTTTACCTTTCCCTATTGATGATACCTATCATGATGTGGGGGAAGAGACGCGTCTTCATTACCGTTATCTCGATATTCGCCGCCCAGAAATGCTAGAACGCTTGAAAACACGTGCTAAGGTTGGGCGTTATTTGCGTCACTATTTAGATACACATGGCTTCGTTGATGTCGAAACCCCCTTTTTGACCCGTGCAACCCCTGAAGGTGCGCGAGATTATCTGGTTCCGAGTCGTACACGTCCGGGTAGCTTTTTTGCTTTACCACAATCGCCGCAGCAATTTAAGCAATTGTTGATGATGTCTGGCGTTGATCGTTATTATCAAATCGTACGTTGTTTCCGCGATGAAGATTTACGTGCTGATCGTCAACCTGAATTTACGCAATTAGACATTGAAACCTCCTTTCTTGATGAGTATGAAATTCAAGCCATCATGGAAGATATGATTCGTGGTTTATTTAATGAAGTATTAGGCGTGACACTCCCTAATCCATTCCCTCGTATGACTTATGCAGAAGCCATGCGTCGTTTTGGCTCAGATAAACCGGATTTACGCATCCCCTTGGAATTAGTGGATATAGGCGATTTACTGCGTGATGTCGAATTCAAAGTGTTTGCGGATGTGGCAAAAGATCCGCAAGGTCGTATCGCTGCGTTACGTGTACCGGGGGGGGCAACATTAAGCCGTAAGGAAATTGATGATTACACGCGTTACATCAGCGTCTTTGGTGCGCGAGGATTGGCTTATATCAAGATTAATGCGGAAGGTAAGGAAGGATTGCAATCACCGATTTTAAAATTCTTGCCTGACGAGGTCGTTGCCAGCATTTTAGAGCGAACTCAAGCAAACGTAGGGGACATTATTTTCTTCGGCGCTGATAAAGCGACTACCGTGAATGAGTCGCTCGGTGCATTACGCCTGAAAATAGGACACGACCGTGGGTTGGTCGAAGAGGCGTGGCGTATTTTATGGGTGGTTGATTTTCCCATGTTTGAAAAAGGTGAAGGTCGAATTTTTGCTTGCCATCATCCTTTTACTTCACCTAAAGCAAGCACAGTCGATGAATTCCTTCAACACGATCCGCTTCATGTTTTAGCTCGTGCTTATGATATGGTATTAAACGGCAGTGAAATTGGTGGTGGTTCTGTCCGTATTAATTCGTCGGAGATGCAAAAAGCGGTGTTCCGACTTTTAAACATCAGTGAGGAAGAAGCGGAAGAAAAATTCGGCCATTTATTGACAGCAATGAAATTTGGCTGTCCGCCGCATGGTGGAATTGCATTTGGTTTGGATCGATTAGTGATGTTGATCACGGGTGCCACTTCCATTCGTGATGTGATCGCTTTTCCAAAGACACAAACGGCTAGCTGTCCATTGATGGATGCGCCTTCCACGGTGGAGCCAGAGCAGTTGATTGAATTAGGTATTCGTGTAGTCAAAACAAAAGAGTAGGACAATTTCATGGCAGGACATAGTAAGTGGGCAAATATCAAACGTCATAAAGCGATTGTTGATGCAAAACGCGGCAAACTGTACACCAAGTTAATTCGCGAAATCACCGTGGCTGCGAAAATTGGGGGCGGTGAAGCGAATAATAATCCTCGTTTGCGCGCAGCATTAGATAAAGCCTTGGAAGCGAACATGACGAAAGATGTCATTGAGCGTGCTATCAAACGGGGTGTCGGTGGCATGGAAGGCGAGCATTTAGAAGAAGTGCGTTATGAAGGCTATGGCCCGGGTGGGATTGCGATCATGGTGGATTGCTTGACCAACAATCGTAATCGCACGGTGGCCGAAGTGCGCCATGCCTTTTCAAAGCATGGTGGTAATTTAGGGACCGATGGCTCAGTCGCTTACTTATTTAAAAAGCAAGGCCAATTGACTTACGCACCGGGGGTGGATGAAGAGCGGTTGATGGAACATGCGCTGGAGATGGGTGTGGAAGATATCATCGTGAATAGTGATAAAAGTGTGGATGTTATTACGACGCCTGATATGTTTATGGAAGTGAAAGAGGCGCTCGTAAAAGCAGGCTTAACACCGGTGCAAGCTGAAGTCACCATGGTGGCAACGACGGATGTGGTGATTGAAGATCAAGAGACTGCAGAAAAAATAATGGGATTGATTGATGTCCTGGAAGATTTAGATGATGTGCAATCGGTTTATTCGAATGCGGATATTGTAGAAGAAGTCATGGATAAGCTTGGATAAAGCTAAATAGAAAGATAACGCATCCGACTTTCAGGAAAAATACAGGTAAAAGTACTTCCTTTTCCTAATACGCTTTGTATATCAAGCTGAGATTGATGACGAAGCAAGACGTGCTTGACAATGGCTAAGCCAAGCCCTGTTCCACCACTGTCTCTTGAGCGTGCAGGATCAACTCGATAAAATCGTTCAGTTAGCTTTGGAATATGCTCAGAAGCAATCCCAATCCCGGTGTCTTTTACAGAAAAATAACCTTGCTTATCTTGTTTGTGCCAGTAAATATCAATGCGACCATGAGCAGGGGTATATTTTATAGCATTGAAGATGATATTTGAAAATAAACTTCGTAATTCTGCTTCATGCCCGATAAGGATTAAATTTTTATCGGTGTATAATTTAATTTGATGATTTGACTCATTACTTAATTCTTTTGCTTCATTACAAATAATTTCCAAGAGATCAGAGACAATGATTTCTTTTTCAATTTTATTCTCTTCGTGGCTTTCTAATTGTGAAAGTAATAATAAATTCTCAACTAAATTTTCCATACGCAGCGTTTGTTGATGCATTTGGAGGAAAATTTTTTTCCATTGTTTTGTTTCATCGAGATCTTGATTAAGCAATGTCTCAAGATAGCCATGAATGACAGTAAGAGGGGTGCGTAATTCATGCGAAACATTCGCTACGAAATCTTGACGCATACGTTCAAGATGTTGAATATGATTAACTACTTGAGGAGGTAACGAAGCTAGAATTTCTTGGATATTTGATTTCATAAAAGCCCATTCGTCGTAAATTGATAGCCAGAACCCCTAATGGTTCTGATACAGCAATTATAACCATGAGGTTTAAGTCGGTTACGCAATCGACGAATTTGGACATCTACCGTGCGTTCATCGATATAATTCACTTTACCCCAGACATAATCTAATAATTGTTCTCTACTATAGACGCGTTCCTGATGGGTAACGAAAAAATAAAGTAGCTTATATTCAATCGGTGTCAGGAGTATGGGGTCATCATTTATTGTGAGTTGGTGCGTGCTAATATTCAAACGTAAGTTCTTTACTTGAATAATATCTTCTGGACTAATTAAGGGACCGCGTCTTAATACTGCTTTAATTCGTACGCTTAATTCGCGTGGAGAAAAGGGTTTAGTAATGTAATCATCAGCACCTATTTCAAATCCTTTAATTTTATTATCTTCTTCTGCTCTTGCTGTCAGGATAATGATAGGAATATTTTTAGTGTTTGGATCGCGTTTCAGTTGCTTAGCAAACTCAATACCACTGGTTCCAGGCAACATCCAATCTAATAAAATGAGATCTGGAATGTGATTAGCTATTTTTTGATTCGCAGTAGTAACATCGCCAGCTTCGATGATGGTAAAGCCATCGGGAACGAGAGCGAATTGAATCATATCCCTGATTGAAGCTTCATCTTCAATAATAAGTATAGATATTGATTTCATAGGTCATTATTTTAGCATAGATAACAGCAAGGTAAAGTAAATAAGCAAATTTTTAAGTTTTTCTTAAGGAGGTTTGTCATATTGATGTCACATTTAAACATTATTCTATGCTCACCAATATAATGAGAATTTGAAAATGTTTATTAAAGTTATTTGGTTGAGATTTAAGAGATTTGATCATTATCAGCGGGCGATGTTATTTGCTATTCCCATTTCTCTGCTTTTGCTCCTTTATCTTTTTATAGTTGATGCAGACGCTCTCTTATTAGATGAATGGTTTTTTGATTTGATGATAGCTCCAGCTTTTGTTGGAGGTATGCTCTCCGGGGCAACTTATATTGGAAGAAATTTCGATAATTTTAAAAAATCATCTGGAAAAGCTGAACGTATTGGCACGCTAGTAGGCACGCTTATGGGTATAGGTGCTGCGGTTTTAATGGCTGTGTTGAAAGTGGCTATGCCGTTTACGGGAATATTATACGGCTTAGCGAATGCAGTATTTACTTTAAATACGATTAGTAGCTTTGGTGGCATAGGAAATCGTATTGGTAGTTGCATAGATGATACGCGGCCAAAAAACGAAAGATGGGCGATGGGAATTACGGTTTTTATTGGTGCAGCACTTGGGATTTTTTTGGTTGCTACTGCATTAACAGCGGGCATATCTATTATGGGTATCACTACTTTTGTAACGGGTGGTGCAGCCTTACCTGCTTGGATTGCCGGCGCAATATTTGTCATTAGTTTTACAAGCTCGTTAACTTCAATAGCAGATTATTCATCTAAAACAATTAATTTTATTCGATCAACTTATGCAAAAGATAAATTTCATGAATATCGAGGCGCGTGCACAGGAATAGGGGTGGGTGTTATTGTAGGTCTAGTCATCGTTGCAGCAATTGTGATGACGCAGCCCTATCTTTTTGCAGGAATTATGGGCATTGCTGCAGCGACGTTAGTTGTAGCGACTTGTGCAGGTATAATAGGAGGTCTTTTTTCACGTATGGGGCGTTTTATAGATAAATTTAAGTCTGTCAATAGTACTGATAATACTGAGAAATCAGTTATTAATAATAATCCTACTCATTCATATAATCGGCATTTATCAATATTGCAGCAGAAGCAACAAGAATCTCTGCAAGAATCTCCACCTGTTACTCAAGATCCTCAGATTGTTATTGCTTCTGAAGTGAAAGCAATTGACGTTCCTCGCCAAGAAAAAGGTCATTCGTCTAATCCTTATTTATTAATGCCAAAAAATTTGAGGAGAGAAGTAAATACACCTTATGCTACGAGTAAAAAATTTGATACTATGCCTCAGTCCTTTAATATGTAGCCATAATTTCCCTAATATGTGTTATAATATAGCTATAAATGGAGAATAATATGGCCATTTTTTAGTGCGGGGTGACTTATGTATGTCTCTATCCATGAATTAAAAAACCATCTTTCCAAATACTTACATCTGGTCCAAGAGGGGGAAGCCATTATTGTGACGTCTCACCAAGCGCCTGTGGCGAAGTTACTACCTATCGAGAAAGTGGATAAAGATTTAAAGCCGCTATTGGCAATAACAGGAATCCATTGGAATGGGAAAAAACCGATAGGGGGGCAATTAAGACCTGCGTTGAAAGGGAAGACGGCCGCTGAACATGTTTTGGAAGACCGTAAATGATACTTTATCTTGATACCTCTGCTTTGGTTAAAGCTTATATAACGGAAGAATTTAGCTCGACTGTGCTTTCCAAGATACAAGAAGCGGATGTAGTAGCGACGCATGACATTGCGTTTGTAGAAGCTTATGCAACATTTGCCCGCTTACAAAGGGAAGGTAAGCTGACGGAAGAACAAGTTATCACAATAAAACAAGAATTCTCGTGTGATTGGGAAAATTATCTGCAAATCAATACTACACCTTTTCTTATTAAGGATGCAGCCGAATTGGCTGAAGCTTTTGCCTTGCGTGCTTATGATAGTGTTCATTTGGCCGCCGCACATTATTTGCAAAAGTCAAGAAATGAACCAATACAATTTGCGTCTTTTGATTATAAACTTAATCAAGCAGCAAAAATTTTGGGGATGTTAAACTGAAAAACTGCTCGCAATGACGGGTTTTTTTCCTTTTTATGTATATAGTTTAAATGTGTGATGCTTAATCTAGATTTTTTACAGCGTCATAATTAAATATTGGATTATTTGTCTCAAGTTCTTTTTTTGTGACGCTTATGCTATATCCATCTACATTAACTATTTCCTGGATACCATCGATATGCATTTTTTTTGCTATAAAGATCTCTTTATTTTTTATTTTATTTTTTGCTGATTTTATATCTTCAGCAATAGCTGTAGGTTGGTTCAATAATATTATTGCATAATTTTTATGATAGTGTTGAATTTCCATAAAGGTGAGAACCTCCAGCAGGAACAAATAAAATAGTGGGGTGATCCGAAGAATATAGATATAATGATGTTGTTTTATTTAATTCAGCTGAGACGCGATTGTTATGAGTATCATCATCGGAATTGACCCGGGCTCCCGACGTACTGGTTACGGTGTCATTCGTCTAGAAGGTAATAGGCATGTCTATCTCACCAGTGGTTATTTAGATTTAACTTCCTACGTTTCTTATGAACGCCTACGCCAGCTTTATTTAGGCTTGCAGCAAATCATCCAATCTTATCGCCCCACTGAAGCTGCCATCGAACAAATTTTTATGCACGAAAATCCCAATTCTGCTTTAAAACTTGGCCAAGCCCGCGGTGCTGCGATCGTTGCGCTTGACATGCCCGTAGCAGAATATTCTGCACGAGAAGTGAAAAAATCGGTCGTCGGCCATGGTGCTGCGAAAAAAGAACAAGTCCAATTTATGGTCCAGCGCCTGCTCAATCTTGCTGGCCGCTTACAGCCTGATGCAGCTGACGCATTAGCAGTGGCACTTTGCCATGCGCATGCGAGAAATATTAAACAGCTTAAGGGGATTTAAGACGGAAAGTTTCTTTTTCTATTGTTTGATGAAATTCTTTAGTAATAATAGGCATTACTTCTATAGAACTTGTCATTTCACCTTGTTTATAAGAAACATCATAAATGTGGAGGATTTCATTACTTGATACTTTATAACACTCTAATTTTTCCCAATAACAATACTGTTCCCCCTTTCTATCCGTCATTAATCTCAGAGAGGAGGATATCGTGTCTTTAATTAATTTTGCCTCTTTGGCCGGCTGCACCCTATAAACTAGCGGATAGCTTTTAATAATATTCTTATTATCATATTTCTCAATTGTATATTGCTGGATGGCTTGGGCGTCGGCATACAGAAAAGCATTTTTAGCCTCTTTAAATAACAATAAAGTTTTCTCTTTAGGTAATGAACAATCTGACGTATTGGTTAAAGCAGTCTTCCAATCCTCTCGAATAGCCCAGTAAAGAGTCGGTTTATTTTTAGAAGCTTCCGGATGGTGTTTAAAAAATTCCATCGCCGATGTTTTTATTTTCTGCCAATGGCTTGGGTCGATCTCTTCCTTCCAAAAGTGCTCTTCCCTAGCCACTCTACGCCATTGCTTGCAAACCCTGCTGCCAAGAAAAACACGTTCATGTACCGAAAGGAATCGAAAAATCTGTCTTAATTCATCGTTATTCATATTCTTCCCTATTTTCCTTGAATTATTCCTACCAGCAGGTACCTTATAGAGGTAAGTTTATCTCTCAGGATAAAAAATCACATGATTGGACAATTGCAAGGTATCATTTTAGAAAAGCAAGCTCCACAATTATTACTCGATGTGCGCGGCGTCGGTTACGAAGTGGATGCTCCCATGAGCACCTTTTACCAGTTACCTGATATCGGCCAAGAGGTTAAATTATTTACCCATTTCGTTGTCCGTGAAGATGCCCATCATCTCTATGGTTTTTATACTCGCGAGGAACGGCTTTTATTTCGCACACTATTAAAAG
The DNA here is from genome assembly GCA_021324335.1 of Gammaproteobacteria bacterium. Lineage (GTDB taxonomy): Bacteria > Pseudomonadota > Gammaproteobacteria > DSM-16500 > DSM-16500 > Aquicella. Next base: position 31,555 of record JAJPJH010000037.1, on the reverse strand, counting down.
TGAATGGTGTTGGGCCTCGCTTAGGGCTGACTATTTTATCCAGTGCCGCGCCTGACGAATTTGTACGCTGCGTCTTAAATAACGATACCGCGGGCCTCGTGCGTCTCCCGGGGGTAGGCAAAAAGACCGCCGAGCGATTAGTGATAGAAATGCGCGATAAACTATCCGATTGGTATCAAGCCCCAGCTTCACAAGGAGCAACCTTAGTCAACGACGAACCATCCAGCCGCCATCATATTTTACAAGATGCTATTTCTGCTTTAATTGCGTTAGGCTATAAACAACAAGAAGCCAACCGCGCTGTCACTAAAATTGATGATGGTACTACTAGCAGTGAAGAACTTATCCGCCGCGCACTGAGGGAGATGATGTAATGATGCAACCTGATAGGGTGATTGCCCCTGAGCAACAAGAAAATGACCCCATTGATCGCGCTCTGCGTCCCAAGTATTTACGGGATTATGCCGGTCAAAAAGTAGTCCGCGAACAAATGGACATTTTTATTCAAGCCGCCAAAGCCCGTGGCGATGCCCTAGACCATGTCTTAGTTTTCGGGCCACCTGGCTTAGGTAAAACTACTTTAGCGCACATTATTGCTAACGAATTAGGCGTCAATCTTAAACAGACTTCCGGTCCTGTCTTAGAGCGTGCAGGCGATGTTGCGGCTCTTTTAACCAATTTACAATCAGGTGATGTTTTATTTATCGATGAAATTCACCGTCTCAGCCCCGTGGTCGAAGAAGTGTTATACCCAGCCATGGAAGATTACCAAATCGATATTATGATCGGCGAAGGGCCTGCCGCCCGTTCGATCAAATTAGATATTCCCCCCTTTACCTTGATAGGCGCTACGACCCGAGCGGGCTTATTAACTTCGCCCTTGCGCGATCGTTTTGGGATCGTCCAGCGTTTAGAGTTTTATCCTGTCCCTGATCTAACCCAAATCGTGCTACGTTCCGCCTATATCCTCAATATCACGATGGATACAGCCGGTGCTGAAGAAGTAGCCCGCCGTTCCCGCGGTACTCCCCGTATTGCCAACCGCTTATTGCGTCGAGTACGGGATTATGCAGAGGTCAAAGCAGGTGGCCAAGTAACCGAACTGGTGGTCAAACAAGCGCTAGACTTCTTAAAAGTTGACAGCCAGGGTTTTGATGTCATGGACCAAAAACTATTATTAGCCTTGATCGAAAAATTTAACGGTGGCCCCGTGGGCTTAGAAAGCTTAGCCGCCTTTATCAATGAAGAAAAAGGCACGATAGAAGATGTGATCGAGCCTTATTTAATCCAACAAGGATTTATGCTCCGCACCTCCCGTGGACGAATGGCGACTAAGCATGCTTATCTGCATTTCGGCTTAAAAGCTCCTGAAAAGCTGCAAAGTTCGCAGAATGTGAGTTTGTTTGAGGGAGTCGAGTAGGCTAAACTAACCATTAACTACCAGTGGAGAGAAAGCTGTGAATTATGATCCAACGTTATTAAGCTATTTTTGGCATGCCAGTATTGTGGTGAAATGTGTGATGCTGCTTCTTATCAGCGCGTCCATTTTTTCCTGGACTTACATTTTGCAACGCAGTTTTTACTTAAGCGATATGAATAAAGCCACCAAGCAGTTTGAACACCATTTTTGGTCGGGTGACGATTTATCGCGTTTATATGCTGAAAGCAGTCAACCCAAACGGACTATTGATGGCGCTGAAGCCATTTTTCGCTCCGGCTTTAAAGAATTTTTACGTTTCCGCAAACCAACTGGCACGCATGCCCCGCTAGAGGTGGTGATCGATAATACCAAGCGAGCGATGCGTGCTGCCCAAATGCGCGAACAGGAGAAAATGGAACAGCATTTACCTTTCTTGGCTATCATTGGTTCAACCAGCCCTTACATCGGCTTATTCGGTACTGTTTGGGGCATCATGCAAGCTTTCCGGGCGCTTGCAAATGTTCAGCAAGCGACTATTTCCATGGTCGCCCCTGGCATTGCAGAAGCCCTCATCGCGACAGCTTTAGGCTTATTTGCGGCGATTCCAGCAGTCATTGCCTACAATCGCTTAATGACTACCATAGGCCAATTGATGAGCCGCTTCGATGCCTTCCAAGAAGAATTTACCAATATCCTCATTCGCCAATCCCATACCCCTATTAAGCTAGAAGTGGTGGAGTAAGCGACCATGGCACATTTGCATCAACCCGGATCACGGCGGCTCATGTCAGACATCAATGTGGTCCCCTTTATTGATGTTATTTTAGTGTTATTGATTATTTTCATGGTAACGACGCCTTTATTAACACAAGGGGTGAAGGTTGAATTACCCAAGACCCAAGCCTCTGCCTTACCTGAACAGAAAAAAGAGCCCCTTATTGTGACGGTCGATGCGGTCGGCAATTTTTACCTAAATTTAGCTGATAAACCGAATCAACCCCTCACTGCACGCAATTTAACTTATCTGGTTACCACCCAGCTTTCAACTCAACAAAACGGCGGCGAACAGCGGCCGGTGTTAGTGCGGGGTGATAAGAATGTGAATTATGGCAAAGTGATGGAAGCCATGGTCTTGCTGCAGCAAGCAGGAGCAAAAAGTGTAGGATTAATCACACAACCTAATCCGACGAATCAAACGACTAGTTGATGAGATATGGATAAGACCCATCAGCGAAAATATTGGATTATTTCAGCGAGCGTTCATCTTCTTATTTTTATACTCTTGGTATTCGGGTTAGATTTTACTACGCCGTTACCTGTATTTGAGAATACGAATAAAAACGATGTCATCAGCGCGGTGGTGTTAGGGGATTCGCCTAACAGTAAAATCTTACCGCAGCAACAACCACTCCCTAAGCCCCTTCCGCCAGTCGTTAAACCAGCGCCGAAGATAGAGCCAAAACCCGAACCTAAGCCTTCTGTCTCTGTAAAAGAAGCAGTTGAGAAGGATGTCATTGCCTTAAAAGTAGCAGATAAAAAGAAATTAGCAGATCAAAAAGCCTTGGAAGAAAAGAAACGTCAGGAATTATTAACGAAAGATTTATTAGCTGACATTAAAAAAGTTAATGACAAGCAAAAGAAAATAAAACAACAACAACTAAAATCAGAATTTGAAAAAATGCTCCATGATCAGGCAGAAAAATCGTTGCGCCAACAATTATTGAATGAAGCGATTAAAGTGCAAGGGACGCAATCCCGTCAAGCACAAGGTGAGGTCAATAAATATAAGGCCTTAATTATGCAAGCGATTAGTGAACACTGGATTGTGCCACCGCAAGTCGATAAAAAACGCTATTGCGAATTGTTAATCCGCGTCGCACCAGGTGGTATGGTGCTAGATGTGCAAGTTACTAAAAGCAGCGGGGATCCAGCCTTAGACAGCTCCGCCCGCGCCGCCGTATTTAAATCTTCACCGCTGCCAGTGCCACAGCAAGCGGATGCATTTGAAGCATTTCGGCAATTTGTGCTAAAAGTAAAGCCGGAAAATGTGATATAGTATCTTCCTGAAATATCCCTGTTCCACAAGGAGATAGTGAACGTGATAGAGCTTCTTATTGTTGCATGTCTGGTTTTCCTTCTACTGACGCTTGTGCTGGTATATTTTATGGGCCATCACCAGACTCAACGCACTCTCTCTACCACACTTGCAGCCTTGGAAAATGCCAAAGAATCAGAACGCAATTTACGCACTGAAATCCGAGAGCTGCAAAATAAAATGCATTACGCTGTTACCGATGCCGTGACTCATTTAGCAGGATGGCAATTATTTGAAGATCGGTTAAGTCAATCCATTCAAGAGAGCGAGCGCTACCACTTAACATTAGGCGTCTTATTTGTCGATATTGATGACTTCAGAATCCTTAACGATGGTTTAGGCTATGTAGCTGGAGATGAATTATTACAAGAAGTCGCCGCGAGAATAACAGCCTGTATTCGGCGTGTCGATAGTGTCAGTCGATTTAGTAAGGATACTTTCACTGTTTTATTGACCCAATTAGCGAAACCAGAAACAGCCGCTATTGTTGCTCAACGAATATTACAATCGCTTAGTAAACCTTTTCATATTAGTGGCAATGAATTAAATATTACTGCTTGTATTGGTATTGTTATCTATCCCACCGATGGTCATGACTCTCAAACGTTGTTAAGAAATGCTGAATTTGCTTTACATCTTGCCAAGGAACGAGGGAAGCATCTTTATCATTTTTATCAAGAAAAATTAGATGTAAAAGGTAAACGTGAATTTTTGTTATGCAGCGGATTAAATCGTGAATCGCTTTTTAATGAATTGGTTTTATATTACCAACCTGTCATCAATATCCAAAATAATACCATTCTTTGCATGGATGTTTTACCCTATTGGCAGCATGTTGAATTAGGATTAATTCCTGGGCCAGAATTAATGAGCCAAGCAGAGAAACAACGGCGATTAAATAGTCTTTCTCAGTGGCTGTTGCGAAAAGCTGCTCAGCAATTTATGTCATGGCAAAACAATAGTAATTCACCTACATTGTTAGGGATACCTTTATCCATTAAGCAACTCGAAAATAGCCATTTTATTTATAGCTTGTCGCAAATCATGCAGGAATTGAAATTTAAACCGGAATGGTTATTACTCGAAATTAAAGGGGATCCTAACCAATTAGAAATGAGTATGTTGGAAAAAGCCTTTAACATGTTGCTATTTATGGGTGTGAAAATTGCGATTGATCATTTTGGCATAGGTACTTTTCCATTGAATTTGCTGCAGAGTTTTACGGTTCATTACCTCCGATTAGATGCCTCTGTTATCGCCAATTTAGGAGCTAATGAGCGTGCTGTTGCATTAGTAAAATCGCTGGTTTTTCTCGCGAAGGAAATGTCTATGCAACTCATGGTACCAGGGGTGGATTCAGATCAGCAGTTAGAAATGCTAAAGCAATTGGGTTGTTGTCTAATGCAGGGGTCCCTATTAGGTGCACCTTTAACAGACGCGGAAGTGGCTGAGAAATTGGCGCCTACTGTCATAGGATAATTAGTTAGAGAGATGCACGATGGTTTCTTTTAATACGGGATGAAAATGCGATCTCAGTAAATCTGCACATTCCACGCCGCCGTGTCCATCGAATACAGCCATATATTTAGGTAATTTAGCGCAGGGATCTACTTGGGTCACTAACACAGAAATATTATCGGTCGATCCAGTAATAAATGCTTGTTCGGCGAGAGCAACTGCGATTTCTTTCATATTTTGTTGCTGGTAGCGTTGGAGTAAAAGGGCAATATCCATTTCCGTATTTTGCAATGGTTCTGTTAAGCCATCACAAGCCACGATCACAAAAGCTTTACCATTTGGAGGAAGTCGCACTTGATCATGATAAGTATCAGCGGTATGACTTAATCCATAAGGCACTAAAGCTGTATCTCCGATAGCACGGCTAACAGCTAAATTTTTTAAGCGATCAAAACGAATAAATTGGTCTTTACCTTCAAGTTGTAGGCGAGTCGTTTCCGCGGGTTCTGTTGGATGGTGTAATGCTATATTTAAGCGCTTAAATTGGCTGATGTAATTTTCTTGATCCAAAACGACAAGGTAAGCTGCACTATCGCCGACGTTTGCTGTATAAATGTGATTGTTGAAAAGGACAGTGGCACATAGGGTGGACCCGATATGATCCATTCCGCTTTGAGCCGCTATATCAGCAAGCGTGGCGATAGTCTGTTGCAAAGCCAGCGATCGTTTTGATTCTGATAGTTTTTCAAAACCAGCGATTGCTCCAAATGCGATACGATCTTCTTGCGCATAGCGCAGCCCGTGTAATTCCGCAAAGCCAATAGCAAGATGGGGAGAAAACCCTGCATAAGAATGGGGAATAGAAGGGTCTGCTAACCTATTGTAAAAACCTTCAAGTGTGGTTTTATATTCCTGCGGATAAATAATTTCGCGCTCATAAGCGAGCTCAAGAAGAAGATCTTCTTGTAAGCCATCAAGGGATTCTTTTAAGATTGCGTCTCTCATATTCAAACAATAGCCTGTTTTTGCAAAATATGGTATAAGTTTTAAGCTTGATAAAGCGAGGTATCAAGAAATTATGCGTAATGTGATTCGTTTAGTGTTGTTCTTATTTATTCTCATTCCTTATTCTGCTTATGCTATTTTAAGCATGGAGTTAACACGGGGAACAGCGGGTGCTATTCCCATCGCTGTGGTGCCGTTTGCTCCTCAAGATGCCGTCCCGCAGAATATTTCCGGCATTGTGTCAGCTGATCTTCGAAATAGCGGGCGGTTTAAGGTTTATGCCGAAAATGAACTAAGCGAATTTCCACATGATGCGCAAGAAGCGTCAGCAGATTATTTCCGTCATTTGGGGACAGAAAATGTGGTGGTGGGTAAAGTCGAGCCGCTCGGGGGAGGCCGGTATCAAGTTAGCTTTCAGTTATTAGATATTTTTGAAGGTAAAAATGCTAACAGTGTTGTCATCAGTAAAAAATACACTGTATCGACCAATGAATTACGCGCAGTTGCTCATCACATTAGCGATCTGATTTATCAACAGCTTATCGGTACGCGCGGTATTTTTTCGACTAAAATCGCGTATGTGGTCGTCCAACGTCCTGCAGGTGCTCCTGCACGGTATACACTAGAAGTGGCTGACCAAGATGGTTATAACCCTCGACCTTTGCTTATCTCCCCTGAACCCATTATGTCACCCTCCTGGTCGCCTAACGGTAGGCAAATTGCTTACGTTTCATTTGAGAATCAACATGCCAGTATTTATATCCAAGATGTTGTCACCGGTGCTCGTCGTGTCGTGAGCAGTTATCCAGGTATTAATGGTGCACCGGATTGGTCGCCAGATGGCCGAAAGCTTGCGCTGGTATTATCAAAGAGTGGCTCCCCTAATATTTACATCATGGACATTAATAGCCACCGACTGACACAAGTGACCCATGACTTTTATATCAATACCGAACCCGCTTGGTCGCCAGATGGTAAATCGCTTATTTTCACCTCTGATCGAGGCGGTGGCCCGCAAATTTATCAAGCGAACATAAGTACGGGGGCAATTTCACGTCTCACTTATGACGGCTCTTATAACGCCCGCGGTTCTTATACGCCGGATGGTAATCATATTGCGATGATTCATCGGGTATCGGGTGATTATAAAATCGCTATTTTAGATTTAGATTCTGGCACGACGCACGTGCTAACCACCTCGTCAACCGATAGCTCCTCACCGAGTGTTGCGCCAAATGGTAGTATGGTGCTGTATGATACTTTCGCAGGCGGGCGTAATGTATTAGGAATGGTATCATCCGATGGTAGCATAGAGTTGGTATTGCCGGCCCGTAATGGGGAAGCCCAAGATCCAGCGTGGTCGCCGTTCAACTCTTGATAACTCGCTATTTCAGCGTATACTTTTGCCTTAATATGGTTAATGTAAAGACAGAGCAAGGGGGAGAAAATGAAATTTAAGCAATGGATACAAATTATCTTAGTAAGCTTCGTTGCGTTGGTGTTGGGAGCCTGCGCTTCTCATAAGCGTCAATACGATAATTCTGTCAACGACGCAAATGCCGCTTATAGTGCTCAAGCCCAATCGGCTGGCCTGGGCGAAGAATCCAGCTTTGGCGATCAAGGCCCCGGTGGTTCCCGTTCTTCACTCTCTAAACGTGTTTATTATTTTGATTTTGATAGCGATGTGGTTCATGAGGACGATAAGCCTGCTATCAATGCCAATGCGAATTATTTAATCGCGCATCCGAATGCGAAGATCATGCTTGAAGGTCATACTGATCCGCGCGGTAGCCGTGAATACAATATCGGCTTAGGTGAACGCCGTGCGAAGGCCGTGGCGCAGATGATGATCGCAAAAGGTGTGAACCCTTCTCAGATTCGCGTCGTGAGCTATGGTGCTGAAAAATTAGCTGCACCGGGTCGTACGGAGGCTGATTACCAGCTAGACCGACGTGTGGTTCTCGTTTACTTACAACGGTAAACTTTTATGCAGACTCTTCAAAAAGCAGTTAAATGGATGAGCATAGCGTTGTGTTTAGGCATCGCTATGCCTGTTTTTGCTGAGTCAGCACCGGTTTATGATGCTGATTCGGTGCAGCAGCAATTTGATCAAGCCAATGCGCAACAAGATCAAGATTTGCCGCCACCCCCATCGCCTGAGCAGGATAATTCAGACAGTGGTTATGTGCCACCTCAACCGCAAGCTGCCACCACGCCGACGTTACAACAACCGTCGTTGACAATGGAGCAGCGCATGCGCCGGGTAGAGCAGCAAGTTAACAACATGCAGAATAGCGATTCCTCTGCACGGACGCAGTCTCTGCAAAGCGAGGTGCAATCCTTGCGAGCGCAGGTAGAGCAGTTAACGCATCAGCTTCAGCAAATACAAAACCAACAGAAAAGCATGTATGCGGATCTCGATAAACGGCTACAGCAAGCAGCTACTACCCCTGCTGCGTCTTCTAAGCCTGTTACCTCTAAGCCTACCCGTAAACTCGCTGCAGCGAAGTCGGTAAATGCACCCACTGCCACTCCGAATGATAATGCCGCTTCCACCGACGTTGTGGCCAGCACGTCCAGCGACCAGTCTCAACCTAATGTCGCCGAAGAACAGCAGATTTACCAAACGGCTTATAATCTGATTAAAGCTAAGAAATATAATGAAGCAGTTAATGAATTGCAGGAAATGTTACAAAAATACCCTTCTGGCCAATTTGCTTCCAATGCGCATTATTGGTTAGGCGAGTTGTATGGCTTAATGGGTAAAAATGATCAAGCACTGACTGAATTTAACACGGTAGTGAAAAATTATCCGGATAGTCCCCGTGTGTCAGATGCACAGCTGAAAGTTGGGCTCATTTATGCGTCGCAATTTAAATGGGCTGATGCGAAGAGTGCTTTCAAGAATGTTATTAACCACTATCCAGGCACTGCGTCCGCTCGCCTTGCCTCGGAACAGATTAAGCAGATTAAGCAAGCGGGTCATTAGTGAATCGATTACGCATCACTGAAATCTTTTTTTCTCTACAGGGTGAAACAAGGACAGTCGGCCTCCCGACTGTCTTTGTGCGTCTGACGGGGTGTCCCTTACGTTGCCAATATTGTGATACGGCTTATGCGTTTCAGGGCGGGACGTGGTATGAGATAGAGGCGATTCTGGCGGAAGTTAAAAAGTATAAAGCTCAATATGTGACGGTGACGGGTGGGGAGCCATTGGCGCAGAAAGCGTGTGTGGCTTTACTGAGTCGTTTATGTGATGAAGGGTATGAGGTGTCACTGGAAACAAGTGGTGCGTTGGATATTGCGCAGGTAGATGCGCGGGTCGTTAAGGTGGTAGATGTTAAAACCCCAGGCTCACAGGAAGTAGATAAAAATCGGTGGGAAAATATTTCTCACTTGCTGCCTCATGATCAAGTCAAGTTTGTTATTTGCAGTGAAACGGATTACGAATGGTCTAAGCAAGTGCTAGCCGAGCACGCACTTACAGATCGCTGTCAGGTGTTATTTTCGCCGAGTTATCAGCAGATAGCGCCAGGGGAGCTGGCAGATTGGATATTACGGGACCAGTTACCGGTACGATTACAGATCCAGTTGCATAAATATTTATGGGGCGATGTACAGGGGAGATAGCCTCTTGCCTCCCTCATCGTCATTCACAATTTCGTACATGAGTATCCGGTAAATCAGTATAAAAATGTGTCCTCCCAGCGAAGGCCGGGAACCAGGGTGAAATAAGCTTCTGACGTGAGGGTTATAATTCATAACAATCCCATTGATATTTTCTTCCAAATCCGTAATATATGCGACTTCGCTACACGTATTCTGAAATGGGTCGTTAGCTCAGTCGGTAGAGCAGCAGGCTTTTAACCTGTTGGTCCTGCGTTCGAATCGCAGACGACCCATTTAATTGGTTTTTGAATAAGGAACAAATATATCCTTTAGCATAGGAAAATGTTTCTTGTTTAACGTCACTAATCTCGAAGCGCATTCTTCTGTGGTTGCAGCAATAATGGCATCCGCTAACCCAACCCCATGGCTTTTTCCAAAATCTCGCCGATATAATCCACCGGCGCGCGCAATACTCTCATTGACTTCAATAATCTCAAATGCTTGTAAAAAAGTTTCAAATACTTGTCTTTCTTTCCCTTCTCGTATTCCTGCAAAAAGCTCTGCGACAGTGATGACAGAAAGATAACAATGAGAATTTCTTTCCACTATTCTTTCAATAGCCTCGACGGCTTGTGGTAACCCTTTCAGAAAATCAATCACTATATCTGTATCGATTAACCATTTCTTTGGCATAAATTTCCTTGCTTTTATTGATATCTGTCAAATTCTTTTCGGAGTTCAATGAAGTCCGGTAAATCTGTTCGATCTTGCCATAGTCCTTTAGCAGCCTGAATTGCAGATAGTTTATTCTTCTTTTGCATTAAAGAGATTTCGATAAACCTATCAATAGCTTCTCGGATCAGTTCGCTTTGAGAGTGCCCTGTTTCGTGGGCTAGAGCTCGCAATTTCTGTTTTTCTACTGATGTTAAATAAATTTGAACTCTTATCATAATAAACGCCCCTTATAATGTATACATTAAATGTATACACCATTTTAATTTTTGTCAACTTTAACTCTGGGAATTTTCTTATGCTATCCTTGAAGTTAGATAAACCACCCTCATGTTTAAAGGAAATAAGATAATGAGGTCATACCTTTATGCGAATGGATAAGTTAACCAATAAATTCCAAACAGCACTTGCCGATGCCCAATCATTAGCCTTAGGTGGCGATCATGCCTTTATTGAACCCATTCATGTCCTGAAAGCCCTCCTAGAAGAAGGCGATGGTGGGATTCAATCCATCTTATCAAAAGCTAATATCAACCTCCCCAAACTCCGCTCTGAACTCGATACAGCTATTAACCGCTTGCCAAAAGTAGAAGGAACAGGCGGCGAAATTCATATCTCTAACGAGCTAAATCGCATTTTGAACCTAACGGATAAACTCGCGCAAAAACGTAAAGACCAATACATTTCCTCCGAGCTCTTCTTGCTTGCCGCTATCGAAGATAATGGCACCTTAGGGGATATCTTACGTAAATGCGGCGGCACAAAAGCAGCGATCGAAAAAGCAATCGATGAGGAACGAGGAGGTCAAACCGTGCAAGATCAAAGCGCAGAAGATCAACGTAATGCCTTAGCTAAATACACCATTGATTTAACCGGCTTAGCAGAAAAGGGCAAATTAGATCCCGTCATCGGCCGCGATGCTGAAATCCGTCGAACCATACAAGTATTACAACGGCGTACTAAAAATAATCCTGTCCTCATCGGGGAACCTGGTGTGGGTAAAACAGCGATTGTTGAGGGTTTAGCCCAACGTATCGTCAATGGCGAAGTACCAGAAGGATTACGCGACAAACGATTGCTCGCATTAGATTTAGGTGCCTTGATTGCCGGGGCAAAATTCCGCGGCGAATTTGAAGAACGTCTTAAAGCAGTTTTGAAAGAATTAGCAAAGCAAGCCGGCCAAGTAATTTTATTTATTGATGAATTACATACGGTCGTCGGTGCAGGAAAGGCAGAAGGTGCGATGGATGCGGGTAATATGCTAAAGCCAGCACTCGCTCGCGGTGAGTTACATTGCGTGGGTGCTACCACCTTAGATGAATACCGCAAATACATTGAAAAAGACGCTGCTCTCGAGCGCCGCTTTCAGCGTGTCTTAGTAGAAGAACCCAGTGTGGCGGATACCATTGCCATTTTACGCGGCTTAAAAGAACGTTATGAACTCCATCATGGGGTGGAAATTACTGATTCCGCTATCGTTGCTGCAGCAACACTTTCCCACCGTTATATCACCGACCGTAATCTTCCCGATAAAGCAATTGATTTAATTGATGAAGCTGCCAGCAATATCCGTATGGAAATTGATTCTAAACCCGAAGTGATGGATAACTTAGAACGTCGTATTATTCAACTTAAAATTGAACGGGAAGTCTTGAAGAAAGAAAAAGATGAAAGTTCAAAAAAGCAATTAGAAAAGCTGGAAGCTGATTTAAATAAACTTGAAGAAGAATACAAAAAGCTCGAAAAAATTTGGAAAACAGAAAAAGCGTCATTGCATGATGCTCAAGCAATTAAAACCGAATTAGAAAAAGCTCGGCTCGAACTTGAAAATGCGCGCCGCGCCGGCGATTTAACCCGTATGGCAGAATTACAATACGGACGTATTCCTGAATTAGAAAAACAACTGGTTGAATCCAGTAAAACTGATGCACAGAAAAAAGAAAAACAATTATTACGTAACCGTGTAACGGAAGAAGAAGTGGCCGAAGTAGTTTCTAAATGGACCCATATTCCCGTGGCGAAAATGTTGGAAAGCGAGAAAGAGAAATTACTGCATATGGAAGATGCTTTACACAAACGGATTGTTGGACAAAGCCAAGCTGTCACAGCCGTTTGCAATGCCATACGGCGATCACGTGCGGGTTTAGCTGATCCGAATCGTCCCATTGGTTCCTTTTTATTTTTAGGTCCGACAGGTGTCGGTAAAACCGAATTGTGTAAATCGCTAGCAGAATTTTTGTTTGATACGGAAGAAGCCGTTGTCCGTTTAGATATGTCAGAGTTTATGGAGAAACATTCTGTTTCTCGCTTGCTAGGAGCTCCTCCTGGCTATGTGGGTTATGAAGAAGGAGGTTATTTAACTGAACGTATACGCCGGCGGCCCTATTCAGTAATTTTATTAGATGAAATGGAAAAAGCTCATCCCGATGTTTTCAATATTTTATTACAGGTACTAGACGACGGACGATTAACTGATAGTCAGGGTAGAACAGTCGACTTTCGTAATACCGTCATTGTGATGACATCCAATCTAGGTTCCGAATTAATCCAAGATATTTCTCGTCATGGCGATTATTTCGAAATGAAAGCTGCTGTCATGGGAGTGGTAGGCAAACATTTTCGTCCTGAATTTATTAACCGTATTGATGAAATTGTTGTCTTCCATCCGTTAGATCAAGAACAAATCAAAATGATTGCTAAAATTCAAATTAACCGTTTACGAGCACGCTTGAAAGAACATGATTATGGCCTTGTCGTGTCCGATGAAGCATTGGATTATTTAGCAGCAGCGGGGTATGATCCCGTATATGGGGCAAGGCCATTAAAGCGTTCCATTCAACAGCAAGTTGAGAATCCTTTAGCCCAAGCGATTTTATCAGGTAAATTTTTACCTGGTGAAACCATACAAGTAGGATTGAAAAAAGGCCATATTGAATTTTCAAAAGCAACGGCAACAGTTTAAAAAGGATGATTTACTATGTACACACATATTTTGTTTGCCACCGATTTAACTGAAGATACAGCCTATCTAGTTGCTAAAGTTAAAAATATACGCAGCTTGACGAATGCGAAGCTGAGTTTAGTGCATGTGGTCGAACCTTTACCTGGTTATAGTTATGCTTATTTAGGCATTGAAGATATTGAAGGACAATTGTTAGATGAAGCTCGACAATCCATGGAGAAATTAGGCGAGCAATTAGGTGTAGCAAAAGCTGACCAGCATATTGAAGTGGGCCCCACCAAAGTGAAGATTCTTAAAGTGGCAGAAGAAGCGGGAATCGATTTAATTATTTGCGGTAGCCATGGTCGTCATGGCTTGTCACTTTTATTAGGCTCAACGGCAAATGCCATTCTACATGGGGCAAAATGTGACGTGCTGACGGTGCGGCTACCAGAAGAGTCCTAATTCGCATGGAATACAAAGATTATTATGCCGTGTTAGGGGTAGATAAAAGCGCCTCGCCTGACCAAATCAAACAAGCTTATCGTCGTTTAGCCCGCAAATATCATCCTGATGTAAGCAAGGAAACGAATGCGGAAGAAAAATTTAAAAATGTACAGGAAGCTTATGAAGTATTAAAAGATCCGGAAAAGCGGCGTGCTTATGATGAATTAGGTAGCCAATGGAAAGCGGGCCAAGACTTTAGGCCGCCGCCAGGATGGGAAAAAGCACGCACACATTTTTATACGGCTGGCGAGGGGGGCGATTTTGGGGGCGAGGAAGATTTAGGCGGATTTAGTGATTTCTTTACTCATTTATTTGGCCGTGGGCGTCCGGGATTTGAACGCGATACCTTTACAGGGTTTAAACATCGTGGGAGTGATCAGCATGCTAAGATCACGATTTCTCTCGAGGAAGCTTTTAATGGCACAACGAAAACTTTCCAATTACAAGTGCCTGAAATTGATCCTGCGACAGGTAGGGTGCAGCATCAATCCCGCACCATCAAAGTAACCATTCCTGCGGGGACATTGCCAGGTCAACAATTACGCTTGTCGCATCAAGGCAACCCTGGGGTAGGGGGTGCGCAGGCGGGGGATTTGTACTTAGAAATTGATGTTAAACCGCATCCGCTTTTTTCACTTGAAGGCAGGGATGTGTATCTCACCTTACCCGTAACGCCATGGGAAGCAGCCTTGGGGGCAGAAATTACAGTACCCACCTTAGGCGGCAAGGTCGGAATGAAATTAGCAGCAGGTGTGCAATCAGGGCAAAAGTTACGGCTAAAAGGTCGAGGGATGCCAGGAAAGCCTGCGGCGGGAGATCAATATCTAATCGTGCAGATTAAAATCCCGGAAGCGAAAACGGAAGAGCAGCGCGAGTTGTATCGAAAAATGGCGCAAATGATGCCATTTAATCCACGGAAAGATTGGTAAACAAAGGGGTGCCAATGAGCAAGAAAGAATTAGTCGTGGTGGTAAGTCATTCTCAAGACGCTTCTCTCACACTTGAGCATGTCTGCGAGATTTGCTCGGTTTCCCCTGATTTTGTAAGAGAATTAGTGGATTATGTGATTGTTCAACCTACTGGTACTTCTCCTCAGACTTGGCGCTTTGAGCTTTCGGATTTACGCCGTATCCGATCTGCGAAACGCTTGCAGCGAGATTTAGGCATTAATATTGCTGGCATTGCGGTGTTGATTGAGCAGTTAGATGAAATTAAAAGATTGCGGCAACATCTGGCTATTTTAGAAAAACATTTTTTCCGTTTTTAAGCAAAAACCCTCTCCGGTAAATCATTCTATATCCTGACACCTAATCAGCTCCTCGTTGTATAAGGGATAGCAATTCCGGTGAGATTGCCCTGGTTGAATTATTCTTTATTTTATAGTTAAGCTTTCTTTAAGGAAAATAGTATATCCTACCAGCCATGTAAGTTCATGAAATAAGGATATAATCATGCTTCCCCGGATACGAGACAGCTTAGACGAAGCGCTGAAACCGTTTGATTTGGATGTCGGGTCGCGTATTTTTGAAAATTCAATCGCAACACTAGCAAACCTTGATCTGCGTGAAGATAAAAAGAAAAATTTCTATTTAAGAAAACCAGTCGATAACGCAGGATGCAGATTCATTGCACCGTCCTTAAACGAAAATAATAGGGATAAATTATTAAAATTCTGTGGTCAGCCATCAACTAAGACAATACAAGAAGAAATATTTGAAATAAACGAAGATCGTTTTAAATCGATTATCCTCCCATTATTCTTGGATTATGTTAGTACTTTAAAAAATAATCAGCCAGATGTTTTTAAATTATATCAAACAAGATCAAGCGCTATTTTTGAAAAGCATGCCATTAAACAAATGAAAGAACATGTGCCATTATTACTAAATGAATTAAATATAAAAACATCATTAACAGAACAAGAAGAAATCGGCAAATTGATATTATCTAGACTAGTCAATACGCTTAACAAGTTGATAAATTACTATATGGATGATTATCATTCTCTCTCCGAAAAGTTAAACGAATTTAAAAAAATTTGTTATGACATTGAAAACTCAGCCATTAGAAGCAATAATCAATATTCCGATAAAATCGAAAAAATATTAAATAATCTCAAATCTTTTTTACACTATAGTCCTATCCATGATTATGTGAAGTGGCATTTTATTCACTTTAGTTTGAATAAATCTTTAGCTGATGTAAAAATCAGCACGAGTGCTTGTGATATCTTTGAACACGTATTATTAGATTTAGCACAGATAACACAGTTTGGTGATCGCTGTCGATTTGAAATCGATGGGAAAAATCCCTCTTGCATGTTGCTCCGTATTCCTAACTTATCAATAGAAGATAGTGAAAAGTTATTACAATTTTTACATCAGAATAATGCGAAGTCTGCTAAAATTATTTTTAGCTTATTTGAAACAGTCCATGAAAAAGAAATGAAAGAGGATGAAAATGGTCGATACTATTTTATTTATAGTGAGCCATTTGTCGATTATAATATTCATTTAAATGAAGTGATAGATCATATACTTCCACTTTTTAGTACTAAGATAGATGAAATTAAGAAGAAAAATCCAGCACGACTTCTTCCGTATCAGCAGGAATCAACACAGTGGTTTAAAGAAGAGGAAATAGCTGAAACGAAAGTTGTTAAAGATACGGCTATTAATACCTCACTTGAGTCAACAAGCACAAACATCTCTAGTACGCTTTTTTATAAAGAAAAGAAAACACCTGCACAGGAAGCGACGCCAGAGAAAATTAATACTGCTTCTCAGCAACCAAAAACCCAAAAACATCCAGAGGATGATCACTACTTAAAATCAACCATGTATAAACCATGAGTCAATTTCATTAATGACGTCTAAATATTCACCAAATTTTTCTAAAGAATGTCTTGCTGAATTATAGTTTATCTTCATCATCTGGCTTGATATTGGGTGCTTTTTTAAGAATGCCTAAATACTTAGCTCGATTTCCTTTTTTTGCACGCTCACTTAAATAGTCTGCCGTTTCCAATGAGGCGATTTTTTCGGCTAGAGCAAGCATGATTAATTGATTAATGGAAATGTGCTCCTTTTTTGCCAATACCTTGGCTGCTTTGTGTAACGATTCGGGCAATCTTAGACTTAATGCGCTCATGATAGTTCTCCAACTTTGACTAAAAAATCTCGGGGTTTTATTGCTTCCATATTAAATTTATGCAGTCCTTTGAAGTCAACCGTATTGTAGGTAATGATGTAAGAAGCTCTAGCAGCTACGGCTAACTCTAGAAGCATATCGTCACTTGGATCTTTTAACGTAGGACGCCATAGAAAATGCACTTTGGTATGTTCTGAAACCAAACAAATATAATCAAGGAATTGCTTCACCTGGTTTTTGCTTAAATTATGTAATTTTCTGGATAAAACATCTTCGTACTCCAGAATTAATCCAATCGATATACAGGGTATAAATTTGTCCGTTCCTACTAATGTCATGAGCTTATTTGATGCTCCGTTTAGGGAGCGAAGCGCAGACAAGACCACATTCGTGTCGATTATAACTTTTAAGTTAGTTCTCATAATGGTATTATATATAATACCAAATTAAATACAAGCACAGATGACCTCGCCCTGATAAACTCTTTATAAGCTGCCGCTTCTATAAGCGTGTTAACCTGCATGCATCCAACATAATTACATTATTTATTATGTAAGAAATCCTTAATAAAACTATTCAATAATGTAGCTGTAGCAGTCTCACCATTTAAAAAGGAGTTATCACATGGACGTTAGAACAGAGTTGGCTGTATTTAAAACCGGTGATTACTATGCGGACCCTAATCCCACTGATAAAAATCGGAAACCTATTCCTCATATTCCTATCGAAGAAAAAATATTTCCCTCTCCCCCGACACTTGAGGATATTAAGTTAGGAGGGAGTAATGATGCATTTCTGTTAACAGCATTGCAAGCCATCGTGTGTTTTCTGGGAGTAATGGAAAGCTTGCTCCAGGACCTAGGTAGTCATGTGATGGTTAAGTTTTTTGATACCCGTCATGAGATTAGGCATCTCGTCATTGAAAAGTCACTTCCTCAAGATAAAACCATTTTAAGTGCGAGTGCTTTATGGGTTCAATTGTTAGAAAAAGCTTATGCTGTTTATAAAGGCGGGACGTATGCAGCCCTTCACACAGAGGTAGGGGCTTATCAGGTGATTAGTTTGTTGACGGGGGCAACGCTTGAGGGGGATTGTGTGCCGCCTTTGCAAATGCGGAAAAAATTAGCAGATTTGCCAGCCGTGGTAGAGGGAGATGGGATTTTTTTATTTCATTCCTTAATGAATATGAGTGAAGATACCCCCTTATTTATTCGGAGAAAAATTTGTCAGGAAGTTTTTCAAGAAGATAAAAAATTGCTAGCAATATGGGAGAAGTGGTTAAAAGAAAGAGCATGGATGTGGAAATCCGTGACAGAAAAAAACCATCCTATTTACTTAACGCATTTGCAAATTTTTTTCCAAACATTTATCGATTATAGAGAGAAAGAAGATGCACAAAGGCAAGTGCTTGCCTCTGTCTTAAAGTGGGTGCAGGAAAGGAAAATTTTGGGGCTTCCCGAGGGAGATAATAAATATTCTCAAGAGGAATTGGATTTCTTGGATCAAATGAAAAAGCATTGGGAAGAGCAGAAGCCTATTACATTGATGTCGGCGGAGAGAAGTACGGAGGAGATTTTGCCGCGTTGTCAATATGTAGTGGTAGGGATTAAGAATGATGTGATTAGTGTGGCGACAGTGGGAAGGAAAAGGCCGCCGGGGTTCTCGCTTTTTGGGAAAGGGAAGAGGAAGGAGGAAGAGGGGGTGAAAGTGGTGGAATTGAGGATTAGGGAGTTTTGTGAGGCATTTAGGCATGTTTATAGTTTAGGGGAGATGAGGCTAGGGGAGGAGAAGGTGAGTTATTATCGGTTGGCTTTGAAGTAAGAGGGTAGAAAGAAGGGTGGGCTTCTGACATGACCACCCTTTCCCTTTCTTATTTCTCAAAATTTTTTGCTACGAAATCCCAATTTACTAACTTCCAGAAATTTTCTACATACGTGGCACGGACATTACGGTAGTCAATGTAATAAGCGTGTTCCCACACATCACAGGTGAGTAATGCTATTTTGCCATCTTTCATGGGGAGCCCCGCGTTGCCAGTGTTCATGATTTCTAATTCGCCTTGGCCATTTTTGGCAAGCCAGGTCCAACCGGATCCAAATAAGGTGGTGGCGGATTGGGAGAAGAGTTTTTTGAATTCTTCAAACGAACCGAATTTTTTCTTGATGGCATCCGCTAGTTTACCGCTTGGTTCTCCCGCACTTTTAGGGGTCATGCAGTTCCAATAAAATGTGTGGTTCCAAATTTGGGCTGCATTATTAAAAATACCGCCACTCGATTTCATGATCACTTCTTCAAGAGGCAAATTGGCAAATTCCGTATCTTTAGCCAGATTGTTTAAGTTATTGACGTAAGCTTGATGGTGCTTGCCATAGTGATATTCCAATGTTTCCTTTGAGATGTAAGGTTGTAGGGCATCCATCTCATAGGGTAATGGAGGTAGTTGGAACATAGGTGTTTCTCCTTTTATTTTTTATAGACTAAAAACTTCTTCTTTACGCTTGGTTAATACCTCAAATCCTGTTTCGGTAACTAATACAGTGTGCTCCCATTGTGCAGATAAGCTATGGTCTTTGGTAACAACAGTCCAGCCATCGGGTAGTAATTTAGTGTCGCGTTTGCCGGCGTTAATCATGGGCTCAATAGTAAAAATCATGCCGGGTTTTAATACGTCGCCGGTGCCAGGTTTGCCATAATGCAATACGTTAGGTGGTTCATGGAAGCCTTTGCCAATGCCATGGCCACAATATTCTCTTACCACCGTAAATCGATTTTTTTCAGCATGGGTTTGAATGGCAGCCCCGATGTCTCCCAAATGAGCGCCCGGCTTGACTTGTTGAATGCCTAAGTAGAGGCATTCTTGGGTAACACGGATCAGCCGTTCAGCTAAGACGGTAGGTTTACCGATGACGAACATCTTGCTGGTGTCACCGTGATAACCGTCTTTTAAGACGGTGATATCAATGTTTACTATATCCTGATCTTTAAGGACACGCGAGCCTGGGATGCCATGGCAAACTTGATGGTTAACAGAGGTACAAATGGATTTGGGGTAACCATGATAATTTAAGGGAGCAGGGATAGCTTTTTGGACGTTGACAATGTAATCGTGGCAGATTTTGTCCAATTCTTCTGTCGCGATACCGGCTTTGACATAAGGTTCAATCATTTCTAAGACCTCAGCAGCCAGGTGTCCCGCGGTCCGCATTTTTTCAATTTCGTCCGCTGTTTTAATTAGAATCGTTGTCATGGGTTCTATAGGTACTTCTTTATTTGCTGGATAGAGGGATCTATGGTATAAAGGCGTCCTTTATTAAGCAACATTAATTAACTTAAACCACACGCGCGTTTATTACTTTTTGCCGGGTGCTTGATGGCGTTGTCATAAAGTTGGCAGAGGGGGTGCGCGGAGGCTTAACCCGAAAAGAGGAAACAGCAATGCAAGTTACGATGCAAGATATGCTAAAAGCCGGTGTCCATTTTGGCCACCAAACCCGTTATTGGAACCCCAAAATGGGCAATTTCATTTACGGTGCTCGCAATAAAATCCATATTATCGATCTCGGCAAGACCCAACCCTTATTCCAAGATGCACTGAATTTTGTCGGCGATATTGCTGCTCGAAAAGGTAAGGTGTTATTTGTTGGCACGAAGTACGCCGCGCAAGAGATCATTCAACAAGAAGCTGAACGTTGCAAAATGCCTTATGTCAATCGCCGTTGGTTAGGCGGTATGTTGACGAACTATAAAACCATTCGCCAATCTATTCGACGTTTGAAAGAATTACTCGCAATGTTTGAATCCGGTAAATTTGGCCGTTTGACAAAGAAAGAAATCCTTGGTTTAGAAAGAGAAAAAGACAAATTAATGAATAGCTTAGGTGGCATCAAAAACATGGGCGGGATTCCCGATGCGTTGTTTGTAATCGATGTTGGCCATGAAAAGATCGCTGTGCGTGAAGCCAATCGTTTAGGCATTCCTGTGATTGGTGTCGTCGATACAAATAATGATCCAGATGGGATCACCTATGTCATTCCTGGTAATGACGATTCCAGCCGTGCTATCCGTTTCTATGCCAAGTGCATAGCAGACGCTATTATGGATGCGCGCGCGAGTGTAGGTGATAGCGGTGACAGTGAAGACTTTATCGAAGTTCAAGATGACGCCACCGAGCTTCCGCTTTCTGATGGGGAAGATGTGGGTGAAGATGAATCAGGCAAGTAAGAGGTGAATTATGTCAGCAGCTATTTCTGCAGCTCAGGTAAAAGAATTACGTGAGCTGACCGGTGCCGGAATGATGGAGTGCAAAAAAGCGCTTACTGAAACCAATGGCGATATGGAACGGGCAATTGAAGAATTACGTAAGTCAGGGGCCGCGAAGGCTGGTAAAAAGGCTGGCCGTACGGCAGCCGAAGGGGCCATTTTCATGTTGGATAATGGCAAACAAGCCATTATGGTTGAAATCAATAGTGAAACAGATTTCGTGGCTCGTGATGTGAACTTTATTGCATTTGGTAAAGCCGTGGCAGAAACTGCGTTGGAAACCAAGTCTCAAGACGTGGTTCAATTAGCAGGTCTCCCATTGATTGGCGCGAGTGGCCAGACGGTGGAAGAAGCACGCCAGGCATTAGTGGCTAAAGTGGGCGAAAATATCCAAATTCGCCGTATTATCTTGAGTAATATTTCAGCTGGAACCGTAGGCACCTATGTGCATGGTGGTCGTATCGGGGTGATCGTCGAGCTGGATATAGATAATAAAGAATTAGCTCGCGATGTGGCGATGCATGTTGCTGCTAGCAAGCCGCTAGTCATTTCTCCGCAAGATGTTTCCCAAGACGTCATTGCCAAAGAAAAAGAAATCTATATGGCCCAAGCCGCTTCCAGTGGTAAACCACAAGAAATTATTGAAAAAATGGTAGCTGGCCGTTTAAAGAAATACTTAGATGAAGTCAGCTTAGTGGGCCAACCTTTTGTAAAAGACCCCGAAACAACGGTGGGTAGTTTACTTAATAAACACCGCGCCAAAGTGTTAGCTTTCTATCGCTTTGAAGTTGGCGAAGGAATTGAAAAAATAACGGAAGATTTTAAAGAAGCAGTGATGTCACAGGTCAATGCAAGGTAGCTAAAAAAGGCGACTAACATGGAGCAATCTTCTGCGAATGCAAAGCCGATTTATCGACGTATTTTGCTTAAGTTAAGTGGTGAAGCGCTGCAAGGGGATCACTTATTCGGTATCGATAATACAAAATGTTGTCGAATTGCCCAAGAAATCATGGGTGTGGTGCAGTTGGGCGTGCAAGTCGCGTTAGTAGTAGGGGGTGGTAATCTGATACGCGGCTCGGATCTTTGTGCGGCGGGATTTGACCGCATTGCAGCAGACCAGATGGGGATGCTGGCTACTGTCATCAATGGTCTTGCTTTGCGCGATGCACTACAACGAAAGGCTGTTCTTGCAACCCTCATGTCCGCTGTGCCGGTACCGAGCATGGCGGAGCAATATGATCGATATAAAGCCCAAGAAAAATTGCAGCAAGGGCATGTGGTGATTTTTTCTGCAGGTACTGGCAATCCCTTGGTGACGACCGATTCTGCTGCCGCTCTACGGGGTATCGAAATTGGGGCAGATATTGTCTTAAAAGCCACTAAAGTAGAAGGTGTTTTTGCCGATGATCCTATTAAAAATCCCAAGGCAGAACGCTATCAGCAGCTTAATTATGATGAAGTCATCAGTAAACGGCTAGGTGTCATGGACTTAACTGCCATTTTGCTATGCCAAGACCATGGATTACCGCTGCGTGTATTTAATATGAATAAACAAGGTGCATTAAGACGAATTATGTTGGGTGAAGATATTGGAACACTGATTCAAGCTTCAGAATAGAGGGTATTTTCATGCATAAGATAGTAAAAGAAGCTGAAATGCGCATGCGTAAATGCATTGAAGCTTATAAAAATGAAATTGCTAAATTACGAACGGGTCGAGCGCATCCCAGTATTTTAGATCATATTCGCGTGGATTATTACGGCTCTGACATGCCAATTAATCAAGTGGCCAATATCACTGCCACCGATGCGCGTACGTTAACCATTACGCCGTGGGAAAAGAATATGGTATCAGCCATTGAGAAAGCCATTCTGAATTCTGATTTAGGCTTAAATCCAGCCACTGCTGGGATGGTGATTCGTGTTCCGATGCCGCCATTAAATGAAGAGCGTAGGAAAGAGTTAATTAAGGTCGTGCGTACGGAAGCGGAAGCGGCTCGTGTCAGTGTGCGTAATGTCCGCCGTGATGCGAATGCAGAATTAAAAGAGCAGCTGAAAGCAAAACAAATGACGGAAGATGAAGAACGTCGTTTGAGTGACGAGGTGCAGAAGCTGACAGATAAAATGATTGCTGAAGTGGATCAAATCACCACAGCAAAAGAAGCTGATCTCATGGCAATTTAGTGATTCTCATGACTACACTCACTTTGCCGCAACATATTGCAATTATCATGGATGGAAATGGCCGTTGGGCTAAAAAACGGTTTATGCCTCGTTTAGCAGGCCATCGCGCAGGGGTAGAAGCTGCGCGGCAAGTGGTGAAAAATTGCGTAAAGCGCAACATTAAAGTGTTATCCCTGTTTGCTTTTAGTAGTGAAAATTGGCGTCGGCCAAAACAGGAAGTAAGCCATTTAATGGAGCTATTCCTCACGGGCCTCGAGCGCGAAGTCAGTGTCCTCCATGAAAATAATATTCAGCTACGTTTTATCGGGGACCGTACCCGGCTGAACCCCGCGTTATGTAAAAAAATCCTTGAAGTTGAGATGTTAACGCGTCCTAACACCGGAATGGTATTGCTTATCGCTGTGGATTATGGTGGCCAGTGGGATATTTGCCAAGCAATGCGCCAATTAGCGCAGGCGGTGGAAACAGGCGAGTTAAAAAGCAGTGACATTACGCCAGAAAAAATTGCTAGCAAATTATCTTTTGCTGATTTACCTGATCCCGATCTTTTCATTCGTACCAGCGGTGAATTGCGCATTAGCAATTTCATGCTCTGGCAACTCGCTTATGCTGAACTTTATTTTACCGATATTTTATGGCCCGATTTTAATGAAAAAGAGCTAGACAAAGCGCTTGCTCATTATGCTAATCGCGAACGTCGTTATGGTTATAGTAGTGAACAATTAATATGCTCAAACAACGTATAATTACCGCTGTGATTCTTATCCCAATTGTTATCGCCTTGCTCATTGCGCTTCCTCCTTCCGGCTTTTGCCTCTTAACGATGCTGTTGGTCTTGGTAGGAGCATGGGAATGGTCAAATCTCATGGAAATAAAGAGAAAGCGAGGGCGAATTTTCTATGTGGCTATTATTCTTTTTGTCATGATAGGCGCCCTATTTGTGCCGGCGCCATTAATTTTAGCGATCGCCTTCGTGTGGTGGCTATTATCCCTTATTGCCATTCTTTTCTACCCTCGCGGCAGTCAATGGTGGGGAAAAAGTCTCTTTTTACGCGGTTTGATGGGGGTGTTAATTTTAGTTCCTTGCTGGGCCTCCTTAAGTTATATTCGTATGCAAAGCGGTGGCCTTTACGATTTATTCTTTCTCTTGGTTCTTATTTGGGGTGCGGACTCCATGGCCTATTTTGTGGGCAAAAAATGGGGTAAAACCAAACTGGCGCCCACTGTCAGTCCTGGTAAGAGTTTACAGGGGCTAGCAGCAGCGATATTCTTTTCTATTCTCTTGACAGTCATAGCTTTGGGTTTGTGTCAGGTACCGCTACCTATCTGGCCATGGATGACAGCGCTTTCGGTCGTCACTGTCTGTTTTTCTGTCATCGGGGATTTATGTGAGAGCATGGTGAAGCGGCAAGCCGGCTTGAAGGATTCTGGCACCATGCTGCCTGGGCACGGCGGATGGTTGGATAGGATCGATAGCTTAACAGCGGCAGCGCCTGTTTTTGCGCTGGGGGCCACATTATTAGGGATATACTTCGGATAAAATGCTGGATTTTCAATTGAAAAGCCAAGATAATTGGCAGCTTAATTTCGGGCGAACGACATCAATACAATGAAAAAAATAGCATACTTATTAATTGTGTTGTTTCAACTATGGATGCCTGTCTGGGCTCAGCAAGCTTTTGTAGTGAAACATATTGAATTTGAAGGACTGCAAAATATTTCCCCTGCCACCGCGGAAAGTTACCTGCCCATTAAACAAGGCCAAACCCTACAGCCTTCTAAGACGGCGGCTATTTTGCGTGCCTTGTACCAAACTGGCTTTTTTGACCGTATCACACTCTCCAAACGGGGTGATGGTACGCTAGTGATACAGGTGATTGAACGCCCCACCATCGGCGAACTTAAAATTTCTGGGAATTCCGTTATTCCCACGGATAAGCTCACTACCGTGATGCAATCGTTAGATATTTCCGAAGGCCGTGTGTATAACCCAGCGGTATTAGAAAAAATCAAACAGAGCTTGTTAAATCAATACTATCAATTAGGTCGTTATAATGCCCGCGTGGATATTGAAACAACACCTATGCCACGTAACCGTGTTTTGGTGAAAATTAATATTTCTGAAGGGTTAGTTGCAAAGGTTCACCGTATTTCCATTATTGGGAATCATGTATTTGATGAAAAAACCTTGGTAAACCAATTAACCATTTCTACCTCTGGTTTATTTACTTTCATCACTCAAACGGATCGTTATTCTGAAGCCAAGCTTGAGGAAAGTTTAGATAAACTGCGTGCTTATTACATGGATCGTGGCTATATCCGTTTTGAAATTGTGTCTGCTCAAGCACAAGTCACGCCAGACCGAAAATCTATTTATGTAAATGTAGTGATAAAAGAAGGTGAGCGTTATACCGTTAAAGGTTATGAATGGCAAGGCGATACTATTTTGTCGCGTACAGAATTAGATCAACTTACTAATCTTAAAGCAGGTGAAACTTTTTCTCGTCAAAAAACGCTAGACATTGAAAAAGCGGTGACAGATAGATTAGGAAATCTAGGTTATTTATTTGCGAAGATTTCGCTGCACCCCCAAATTAATGATCAAACGCACGAGGTTTTTCTTGTGTTCATGGTCAATCCTGGCAAACGCGTCTATGTTCGACACATTACCTTCTCGGATAATAATCGTACGAATGATGTGGCGTTACGTCGTGAAATCCAACAAATGGAAGCTGCACCTGCTTCTGCTAACAAGTTAGAAGAATCCAAGCATCGTTTATTGTTACAGCCTTTCGTTAAGGAAGCAGAAATGACAGTGAATCCTGTCGAAGACAGTAATGATCAAGTGGATGTTAATTACAAGGTGAAAGAGGATAATGCAGCCACAGCTACCTTTAAAGTTGGTTATTCGCAATTGTATCGAACCATTTTAGGTGCCGGCTTCAACTTAAAGAACTTCCTCGGCACGGGTAATACTTTCGGTGTCAATTTGTCACGCAGCAAGTATGAACAATTTTACGGCGTCGATTATACCGATCCTTATTATACTGAAGATGGTATCAGCCGCACCTATGATTTCTCAATTTCTCGTGTCGATCCACGTGGCGCAGGTGTCAACAATGGCTATACCATGGATCAATACAAAGCAGGTGTATTTTATGGTATCCCTGTAGGTCAAGAAAGCAATGTGGTGAATCGCATCCAAGTCGGGGCAGGTGTTCAAGATACTTTAATTAACCTGATTGCTGATGACATGTCTAACCAGGTTAATCAATATGTCACTGATCATGGGACTCATTTTGAAGAATTGGACATGCGAGTCGGTTATTCTCGAGACAGCCGTAATAAGGCTATTTTCCCTACCCGTGGTGGGCTGCAAACCTTATTCTTTGATGCGTTTGCCCCCTTATCCAGTAACTCTATTAGCTATTACCAAGCCAATTATCATGGCAAATGGTATAATCCCTTGAGTGATCAGTTTATTATCGTTAGCCGGGCTGATCTCGGTTACGGTAATGCCCTACATGGCGCTCATGATTATCCCTTCTTCAATAATTATTACGCCGGTGGCATCGATTCCGTCCGTGGCTATGAGGGTTATTCATTAGGCCCTAGGGATTCCAACGACAAGTCTTTCGGTGGTAATATGCTAGCTGATGGTAGTTTAGGATTGATTTTCCCCAACTATATCTCAGAAAATTTGCGCACTACCGTCTTTTTAGACGCAGGTAACGTGTTTAGTTCCTTGAATAATAAGGATTTTGGTGGTCAGAGTACCAATTCAGGTCCCTTACGCTACTCAACCGGTATTGATGCAAGTATCTTGACCCCCTTGGGGATCATTGAGCTAAGCTTGGCTCAGCCAATTGATAGGCGTCCGCATGATGAACGCGAAACATTCCAGTTTGCTCTAGGGGGAAATTTCTGATAAATAATATGACTTCATGTTAGAATCTATCGCGCACGTTAAAGCCTGATAGATCATAAGTTTGTCAGCATATGAAAGGGTGTGTTGGTTTAGGATGAGCATTTAATTTTTATTTTGGAGAATATCATGAAGATTGTAAAAAGATTAGGTGTATTTGTTAGTACTGTTTTACTAGCTGCCGGGATTGGCGTCGCTCAAGCAGCTGATACCACTGCCACGCCCCAGTTAAAAGTCGCTGTTGTGAATGTACAGCAGGTATTACAACAATCACCACGCGTTGCTCAGCTAAGCAAAAAATTAGAAGATGAATTCAAAGCTCGTCAAACTAAGATTGCTGATCAACAAAAAGCGCTACAAGATGAGTTAGACAAATTTAAGAAAGATTCTGTCACCATGAATCAAAAAGACAAAGATACTGCGCAGAAGAAAATTTCAGCAGATAGAGCTGATTTAGTGAAACAAGTAGTTGCTTATCAGCAAGATCTACAGAAAGAGCAAAACAAGATTATGCAAGGTATTTTAAGTGACATGAATAGCATCGTGTCTAAGATTGCTAAAGCCCAAAACTATGCTTTAGTGTTAGATTCACAAGCTGTGATTTACGCAATGGATGGGACGGATATTACCAAGGATGTAGCAAAAGAATTTAACGGTATGTCTAGCTAATTAAGCAACTTGCGTGTTCTTGAGAATCTCCCCCTTTTTTGGGGGAGATTTTTTTTCAACAGGTAAAATTTAAGATGGTATCAACCAAAAAACATTACACATTATCGGAATTAATCCACGGTTTGGATGTGACCCTGAAAGGCGATCCTCATTGCTTAATTCAAGGGGTTTGTCCTATTCAGCAATCCCGGCCCGCTCATGTGACCTTTCTGACAAATCCACTTTATCGCAAGTATTTAGCCAACACTCAAGCGGCGGCAGTCATTTTATCCCAGGCAGAAGCTGATAATTGTCCGGTCAATGCTATTATCAGTGCCAACCCTCATTATACTTATGCACAAATAGCTGCTTATTTTGAGAAAGAAGTGGCGATATCAACGGGTATTCACCCAACAGCAATTATTAGCGAAAGTGCTCAATTAGATGCATCTGTTACCATCGCGGCGCATTGTGTTATCGGCGAACACGTGAAGATTGCGGCGAACGTGGTCATTGGCCCTGGTTGCGTGATTGGGGATGGTTCTGAAATCGGGGAAGGTAGCCGTTTAGATGCGAATGTTACGATCTATCATCAGATCAAAATTGGCAAACGAGCACGTATTGCCAGTGGTGTTGTGATTGGAGGAGATGGATTTGGTTTTGCGAATCAAAAAGGGGTATGGCATAAAGTGCCCCAATTAGGCAGTGTTGAAATAGGGGATGATGTTGATATTGGTGCGAATACTACCATCGATCGCGGGGCCTTGGAGAATACCGTAATTGAGGATGGTGTTAAATTAGATAACCTGATTCAAATCGGCCACAATGTCAAAATTGGTGCACATACCTTGATTTGTGGTTGCACTGGCATTGCGGGTAGTACTGTCATTGGCAAGAATTGTATTATTGCGGGTGCTTGCATTATCAATGGGCATATTACTATTACTGATAATGTGATCATCACCGGTAATACAGGTGTAGAGAAATCCATTACTGAACCTGGCATTTATTCTTCTGGCGTGGTGGGCGTGGTGCAAAATCAAGAATTCCGTAAGAACAATGCTCGATTTTATCGCTTAGAGAACTTAATGCAGCGCGTTAAAACATTAGAATCCACAATAAAAACGCTGATAGAAGGAAAAGACACATGAAACACATGATGGATATCCATGAGATATTAAAAAACTTGCCCCATCGTTATCCATTTTTATTGATTGATCGAGTGATTGATTTTGAATTGGGCAAGTCATTAGTCGCTTTAAAAAATGTCACGATTAATGAAGCGTTTTTTAATGGCCATTTTCCTAGTCGGCCTGTCATGCCAGGCGTTTTAATCCTGGAGGCGATGGCGCAAGCAGGTGGGGTATTGGCTTATAAGTCTACGAATGAATCACCTAGTAATGGCGTGCTATATTACTTCGCCGGCGTAGATAATGCCCGTTTTCGACGTGTTGTGGAACCGGGTGATCAATTGCGATTAGAAGTCAAAGTCCTTCGTGCCAAGCGCGATTTTTGGAAATTAGAAGGCTCCGCTTATGTGGGGGAGGAATTGGCTTGTTCCGCAGAATTTTTAAGTGCGCGTAAATAGATAAAGAGGTTAAGGCTGTGATTGATAAAACTGCAATAATCGATCCTTCGGCAAAAATTGCGAAAGATGTGCACATCGGTGCGTATTCTATTATTGGGGCCGATGTGGAAATTGGCGAAGGAACTTGGATTGGGCCGCATGTTGTCATTCAAGGGCCGACACGTATTGGGTGTCATAATAAGATTTTCCAATTCGCTTCTGTGGGTGAAATACCGCAGGATTTAAAATTTAAAGGTGAAACCACCTATTTAGAAATGGGTGACCATAATATCATTCGCGAATTTTGCACTATTCAGCGTGGGACGGTACAAGATGCGTCGATTACGCGTATCGGTAGTTATAACTTGTTTATGAACTATGTTCATATTGCACATGATTGTGTGATTGGAAACCATACCATTTTTTCTAATAATGCCTCTTTAGCAGGGCATGTGAAAGTAGAAGATTATGTCAATTTAGGCGGTTTTTCTGGTGTTTTCCAATTCTGCCGGGTTGGTGCGCATAGTTTTATTGCGACAAATTCGGTGGTAATTAAAGACGTGCCACCTTACCTTAAAGTTTCCGGCTATTATGCTAAGCCTTATGGTTTAAATACCGTCGGCTTACAGCGTCGTGGATTTACTGAAGAAACCATGATGCAATTACGTCGGGCTTATAAAATCATTTATCGTCAAGGGTTGACCGTGGCGAAAGCGATAGAAGAATTAAAGAAAATAACCTGTGCTGAAGTGCAACCATTGATTAACTTTATCGAAACATCAAATTCCGGGATTGTACGTTGAAGATTGGTATTTTAGCAGGGGAGGCATCCGGCGATTTATTGGGTGCTAAACTGATTCAAGCGCTGCGTGAACGGTGCCCAACATTGCAAGTTGAAGGCATAGGCGGCCCTGCCATGATGGCAGCGGGCTGTGAAAGTTTATTCGATATTGAGCGCTTAGCTGTCATGGGCTTAATTGAGCCGCTCTGTCGTTTGCCAGATTTGATTAAACTGCGTCATGATTTATACCAGCATTTCATTCACCATCGTCCGGATATTTTTATTGGCATTGACGCGCCTGATTTTAATCTTGGTTTAGAGCTGAAATTACGTCGGGCAGGCATCCCTGTGGTACATTATGTCAGCCCGAGTGTATGGGCCTGGCGAAAAAGGCGTATTTATAAAATTGCGAAAGCAATCGATTTAATGCTCACACTCTTACCCTTTGAAACTAAAATTTATGAAGAACATCATATACCTGTGCGTTATGTCGGCCATCCTTTGGCTGATCAAATTCCGCTGCATCCCGATAAAATCGCAGCGCGACGGGCATTATGTATAGAGGAAAACGCGACGTATATTGCATTGTTACCCGGTAGCCGACGACAAGAAATTAATCATTTAGCAGAACCGTTTTTATTAGCCGCGAAGCAATTAGCGGAACAAAAGCCTCATTTACATTTTATCACATCACATGTGAATGAGCAGCGCTATCAAGAATTTTACGATTATTACAAAAAACTCACGCCCGATTTACCCTTACAATTTTTTACCCGCCGTTCGCATGATGTCATGGCAGCAGCGGATGCAGTGATTGTGACATCGGGGACGGCGACATTAGAGACAATGCTTTACAAACGGCCGATGGTAATTGCTTATCGTATGCCCCGTTTTGCGTTTCACATTGTGAAATGGTTAGTGCATACCCCATTTGCAGGCTTGCCTAATTTATTAGCGAATCAGCAGGTTGTTCCTGAGCTGATTCAAGATGCAGTCAAGCCTGAGACGATCGTACAGCATATCGTTGATTATCTTGATCATCCGGAAAAAGTTGAGTCATTACAAACTATATTTACAAAAATACACGAAGAACTGCGAATAGATACTGCAAAGAGCACGGCAGATGCAGTGTTAAGTATTGCTTCCCTGCTATTAAAAAGGTAAGCAAAAGTGCTCACGATTTTATTTCCTGCCCCGACGTGTCTTACCAACCACATTCGTATCTGACAGGCGTCACTTACCCACCTACAATAGAACCATTCCTACTGCAGTG
>JAJPJH010000052.1 GCA_021324335.1 Gammaproteobacteria bacterium | reverse complement strand
ATTGCTTCTTCTTTGAAGGACTTATCGTATTTACTCATTTTACACACCTCATTGATTGGTTAAGTATATCAAATTTGGTGTCTACTTTTTTAGGGGCAGGTCAGGATGTGCTTTTTCAGGGGCAGGTCATTTTTAGCTAGTCTCAATGGTGAAAATGTATTGTTTTATCTCTCGATCATATTTTTTTGAAACAATTTTATATATTGGTTCCTCATCAGTCCTGTTGTAAAAAGGATCCATTATCCCATCGCTCCCTTTCAAATCTTCTTTGCCCATAACATATTTCCATTCATCTAACCCGAATATTATTCGTTTTCTAAAATATGGTCAAGCGATGAAGTTACTTGCAAAGCTCTGTAATTTTTTTCGAAAAATAAAACCACGATATCATTTATCTCTAGATAGTAAGTTTTATAGTTTATCTTAAAAGAATATTTTGTATCGTTTCGAGAGCTGAGAGTGAAAGAAATGAAAAATCATAGTTTATTATGTCGTGATATTTATAGTAAATCCTGCTTAAAGCCGCCTACCGCCTAAAATCCCACTCAATTATCCGCTCATTTTTTTATCCCTCTTTTTCATCCCTTCTAAACAAGCCCACTAATTTCCTATGTTAAACCATCCCCAACCATGCAAAAGTAATATCCATCACTACTCAACTAAAAAGGAATTCAGTTATGTTTCTAAAACACAAAACAGTTATCATCACTGGCGCTTCTTCAGGAATTGGCGCAGCAGCAGCATTGGAGTTTGCAAAAAAAGGAGCCAGAGTTGTTTTGGCTGCACGTAGTAAGCAGCGGCTTCGTGAAATGGCAGAAGCGTTTAATCAAGATGAAGAAGTGAGAAAGGCTGGAGGCGAAGTTTTTCCTGTGCCAACAGATGTAACGATTATGGAGTAATTACAAAATTTGCAGGAACAAGCCTTAAAATACACGGGGAGTATCGATGTTTGGATTAATAATGCTGGCATATTCGATGTTTTACCAGAAGGTACGCGCCTTCCACCAGACGTCGAGAAGGCTGTTTATCAGCTTAATTATCAGGCTGCTATTGATGGAACGCAGTTCGCATTTGCCTGTATGGGTAATCAACGGCTTGGCGGTACGATTATTAATATGGGAACGTTAATGGCTGATTATAGGCTGCAAAATGTAGCAAAAGAGCCGAGTTATTATATTAAAAGTAAACGAGATCTCATGAAGGAAACGCAGAAGATCGCCGAACAAATTGAAAAGCTTAATAAGCAAAGAGAAATAGAAGGAAAATCTCCTATTAAAATTTATGTAGCAATGCCCGAAAGTGTTGATACGCCTTTTTATCATCATGCAATTAATTATACCAAGGCAGAATTGATACCGCCTTCTCCTGTTTTATCTCCCGAAGCCGTCGCTAGAAAACTCGTGGAGTTAGTTGAAAGGAATCCCCAGGATATCTTACAGCCGATAGGTATCTTGGCAAAACTTACCCATGCTACCGCTAAAAACCCACTGGTATCTAAGTTTTTTGCTCATTATATTGATTCATCTGAGAAGAATCTAACTCAGCACATGCCTCATTCCTTAGGTATTCTTTATAAATCCACTGAAATCTTCGATGAAGAAGTGAAGAAAAAAGGTTTGGAGCATGTCGATACAAGCGTTCCTCTGTTGGAAATAAAAGAAGATATCAAAGCTCCTGCCCCTCAGTAATCTTCATTGCGAATCGCGTAGCGGCGAAGTAATCTTAATTGCTTCGCCTGTAATGTGATGATATTTTTTAAAATTTATCTTGAAATAAAATCCGCTGATGTTCCTTAACCGGCATCCTTTGCCGAATAAGATGCAACTTATTCAAATCAATATCCGCACAAATCACTCCTGGCACCGTATCCTCTTTCCTTGCAATCACCGTCCCCCAGGGATCAATAATCATCGAATGCCCGTATGTTTTCCTGTTTCCTGCATGCGTTCCTCCCTCGCAAGCCCCAATCACATAGCAAAAATTTTCTACCGCTCGACTACGTGTTAATAATTCCCAATGTGCCTCACCCGTTGTCACTGTAAAGGCAGCAGGCAGTGCAATAATTTCAGCACCTTGATTAAATAAGCAACGGAAAAGCTCCGGAAACCGAATATCATAACAAATACCCAATCCTAATCTGCCAACAGGCGTATCAACAACAACTAATTGATTCCCTGGCTCCACTGAAGCCGATTCCTGATAGCGCTCGTTATCTGAAACCACGACATCAAATAAATGCATTTTGTCATATCGCGCTACATTCTTTCCTTGGTCATCAAATACCAAGCAAGCAGCATTTACCCTGTGATCATTTTGACTGGCCAGCGGAATCGTACCACCTACAATCCATAGTTTATTTTTCTGCGCCTGTTCTGCTAAAAAAGATTGGATCTTGCCCTGACCAATTGGCTCTTTTACCCGAATTTTGTCATTTTCTGTCTGCCCTATAAAAGCAAAGTTCTCAGGTAACACCGCCAATTTCGCTCCTTGTTTTGCTGCTTCAGCGAGCAGTTTTCCGGCAATTTGTAAATTTTCATCAATCACCTCTGAAGAGCACATTTGGATAGCAGCGACGGTTGTCATTATTTTTTCCTTATTTAAAAACAAGTTACCCACGATAACACTAAGCTTCTTCAGTTGGCAAAATCAGCTTGATAAATATATCAAACAGATATATTATTTCGATCTATCAATTAGGAGGATGCTAACTATGGCTAAAATTAACAAAACCCGTTTCGCCTTGCTGGGCATACTGTCCTTAGGCCCTGCGAGCGGTTATGACATTAAAAAAATGATGGAACGCACCACGAATCATTTCTGGCGTGAAGGGGATGGGTCTATTTATCCTATCTTGAAGCAATTGTTAGAAGAGGATATGGTTAGCTGCGAGCTCGCCAATACAGAAACCGATAAACCTAAAAAAATTTATTCCATCACTGAAGATGGAAAGCGCGAACTTCAAGATTGGCTGGCAGAATATCCTGCTCCCTCTCAAAGTCGGAATGAATTAATGCTGAAAGTTTTTTTCGGCTGGAATACAGATGCAGCCGTGACGGTGGGACACCTCGAAAAATATCGCCAGCAACTTCAAGCTTCGATAGAAGATTATAAAGAAATAGAAAAAAGATTTTTAAGTAAGCCGATGACACCTGATGCCCTGCATCGATTTATTTCATTAAGAGGCGGTATCACGTATTTAGAAGCCAGTGTGAAATGGTGTAACGAAGCCTTGGGATTATTACATGAAAAACGTCTATAAAGTCACTGCATTTGCGTTGCCAATTAGTATTGGTATGCTGATGAATATCATCAGCAATTTTTTTGCCATGATGATGGTAGCGCAATTAGGTAAACAAGAATTAGCTGCGGGTGCATTAGCAGCTTCAACTAACATGACACTGACAACTATCATTGGAACCTTGTTTTATGCTGTGGGTATTCTGGTTGGTCATGCAAGAGGGCAGAACAAATCGTCTGCTGATATCGGTGCTATTGTAAAAAGTAGTTGCTGGCTGGTGATTTTATTAATCACACCCTTTAGTTTTTTAATCTGGAATGCCAATATTATTCTTTTATTTTTCCATCAAGATCCTCAGTTGATTAGCCGTGCTCAAGGCTATTTTCATTACGCCGCATTATCGATGGTACCACTGATGACGAATGGTGTAATTTCTCAATTTTACACCGGCATGGGTCATGCGCGATTTACCATGAAAATTTCGATGATAACATTGTTGCCGCTTCTCTTGCTGTCTTATGGATTTACGCTTGGTAAATTCGGGCTGCCGCAATTAGCATTAGCAGGCGTGACGTGTGCTGCCTGGATTATTCAATCTATTGTCTGTATCAGTCTTCTTTTTTATTTATGCGCAGGTAAAACACCAAAACAATATGCTATTTTTACCAACGGGTTTTGGCCCGATTGGACATTATGCAAACGTATTCTAATTTTAGGTATACCTATTGGTATCCAATTTGGTACCGAATTAGCTGCATTGGCGGTGGCGACTTACATGATGGGTTATTTTGGCGTGATTGCTTTAGCAGCCTCTCAAATAGTTTTCCAATACGTACTGATTTTTATCACCATCATATTAGGCTTAACGCAAGCGATTTCAGTGCTCATTAGTCAGGCGTATGGTCAGCGGAATTTTAATTTAATAAAAGATTATCTTAATGCTGCCCTGATCATTTTAGCGGGCTTATCTGCAGCAACCTTCGCATTATTTTTCTTAGCACCGCAGGAATTAATTAATCTTTATCTGAATACCGGGGATGCCAGTAATACTGAATTAAATCATTTAGCCATTTATTTTTTCATGATTGCTGCTGTCATGTTATCCGTTGATGGAGTAAGAAATCTTCTCTCCGGCACATTACGAGGTATGCATGATTCCAAGGCGCCTATGAGGATAGGTATTGCTTGCTTGTGGGGAATTTCATTACCTGCCAGCTATTTATTTGCTTTTACATGTCACGGTGGCCCGATTGGATTAAGAATAGGTCTCACTAGCGGGTTCATTGTAGCGTCATTTTTATTATGGCAGCGCATGCGCGGCAAAATAATCTTACATGAAAGTGAAATAGAATATGAAGCAATTAATTGATGAAGCGGTAAAAAAGGCGTTCGGTCATACTGAATGGCACATAGAGGGACCTCTATCAGGTGGCGCATCGGGGTCACAGCTTTTCAAAATAATTATTGCGGATAACCACTATGTTGCGCGTTTCGATGATCCAGGCAGTCCTCATCACAATTTAGAGCAAGCCTATCATGCCATGCATGCAGCGGCACACCATCAATTAGCACCACAGGTTTATTATGCTGATGCTAAACAAGGCGTTGTACTAATGCAATTTATTGCTTCGCCGCCTATTAACATGGCTAAATTTATCGAGCCAGATTATATGCAAGCCTTCGTAAAGTTTATTCGTGATCTTCATAGCTGCTCGCCTTTCCAAATAGGTCTTTCCATTTTTGAGAAGACTGATTTCTTTCACCAATTAATCTCTCCCGCGCTGCAATCAGCTGACCTCATTACCAAAAGCCTGCAAATTAAAAATCAATTAGCACCTTTTCTTTCGGATCCTGAAGACATCAAACCTAGCCATTGCGATATCAATCCTGCCAATCTTTTACATGACGGCCATCGCTTTTGGCTAATCGATTGGCATGCCGCTTCGCAGGAGAATTTTTATTTCGATTTAGCTTGTTGTGCGAATTTTTTCTATTTTTATCATGAACCTGCTGCTTTGCAGTTTTTAACAGCTTATTTAGGACGTAAGCCCTCAGCACAAGAAGAAAGAAAATATAACTTTATGCGTATTGTTGCTTTTATTTATTACGGCATTATCGCCATTTATCTAAGTAGCTTGAAAAATACGGCTTTAATTTCACCTGAGACCGTCGCTGCTTTACCCCCATACGCTGAATTTATGCAACGGATAGGGCAGGGAAAGGAAAATATGTCAGATGCTGAAACTATGCAGCGATTTGGCTTTGTTTTATTGAAAACAGCAGGTAAACTTTACGATCAAATTATTAGCAATGAGTAAGAGGCACAAGCTATGTCCTACATCCCAGAAAAATCCGAATTGGGGAAAAAAACCGAATATGATCCCCATTACAACCCCGATAAGCTTTTCCCCATTCCCCGAAAAGCCAAGCGCGATGAAATCGGCGTACATGGCGAATTGCCTTTTTTTGGCTATGATTTATGGAATCATTACGAAGTCTCGTGGCTGAATGAAAAGGGCAAACCCGTTGTTGCGATAGCAGAAATTTTCTATGGCTGCGAATCTATCAATATCATCGAATCAAAATCGATGAAGCTTTATTTTAATTCATTTAATAATACAAAATTTAAAGATGCTGCTGCAGTTGCTGCTTTAGCCAAAAAAGATATTGAAGCGCGCGTCCATGCGCCTGTAGTTGTTAATATCATTCTTCTAGATAAAGCAAAAGAAGATAAAATTTCTCCTGCACTGGAAGGTATTTGCATCGATCACTTAGATATCGATTGTTCTGTTTATACAGTCGATCCTTCTTTCTTAAAAACAGAAAATGAAATCGTAACAGAAATCTTATATTCCGATTTACTAAAATCCAATTGCTTAGTCACTAATCAACCCGACTGGTGCAGTGTTCAGATTAGCTATAAGGGCAAGAAAATTAATCGTGAAGGATTGCTGCGTTACATCGTGTCATTTAGAAATTGTAATGAGTTTCATGAACAGTGTATGGAAAAAATTTTCATGCAAATTATGCAACAATGTCAGCCAGAAAAGTTGACGGTGTATGGGCGGTCAACCAGGCGAGGGGGAATTGATATTAATTCTTATCGGTCAACGGAGAAGATAGATCAGTTTGCGCCAAATGTGAGGTTGATTCGGCAGTGAGCTCATTGCTGCAGAGTGATACATTTAAGGTGGACCCCGCGGACAAGCCGCGGGATGATAGGTGTCGGGTATGGTGACACCACGTAGTATCGATTAAACTCTATGCTCCTCCGTTCTCATCATATGTTCCATGTGATGATCCATCGGTAATTGCTGAGGTGGCTGCTGTTGTTGCATCATAGGCATGGGCCCGGAAAATTGATGGTGAAATTCCCAGAATCTTACGCCCCAATAAAGTACGCAAAGCACTTCCAAGATAGAAAGTACCACAATAATCAATCCAAACACTTTAGCCATTGCGGTTCCAATTCCCTGTGCACGCAGACCCCAAATGTAGAGTGCTAAACCACCTGTTAAGGCGATTAACCCTAATGGTAAGGTAATGTGAAATAAAAACATGCTCATGCTCCCTGTTAATAAATGCGCAATCATTATATCTTATCTCTCACTAATACAAAATCATTGCTAACCAACAAGAGCAGCGCTAAATTCTTCAATTATTTTCTAAATTAAATATCAATGGAGTTGTTGTTATGTCCAAGCGACGTATTACCGTCTTCTGCGGTGCAGGTTCAGGAAATCGGCCAGAATACGCAGAAGCAGCCCGTCAATTTGCCACAGCGTTAGTGAATGCTGATATAGGATTAGTATATGGGGGAGCCAAGATAGGTTTAATGGGTGAAATGGCAGACCGTATGTTGGAATTAGGTGGAGAAGTGATCGGTGTGATGCCGACCATGCTGATAGAGAAAGAAGTCGCTCACACGCATCTTTCTCACATGCACGTCGTTTCTACTATGTCTGAACGTAAGATTCTGATGACAAAACTAGCAGATGCCTTTGTTATGCTGCCAGGTGGCCCAGGATCACTCGATGAATTTTTTGAAATTGTGACCTTAGCCAGGATCGGTGTCAGCTATAAGCCCTATGGTATTTTAAACGTCGCTAACTATTTTGATACCCTCATCCATTTCCTTGATCATTCAGTGACCGAAGGATTTTTTCCTCCTCTTTACCGAGAAAAAATGCTCATCGATACTTGCCCGCAAAACCTCTTATCGCAGTTAGTATTAACCCTAAGTAGTCAAGCAGACCATTCTCTCTTACTATAGATAGAACAACCTGGACAAGGAGTTATGCGTATGAAATCGACGTTTTTGAAATTGTTAGTCATTGTGATGACGTGTATTAGCGTGGTTGCATGTTCGACGAATACACAAAAGCAAAATACGGGAATTGGGACCGTATCGGGCGCTGTAGTAGGTGGCTTAGCGGGCAGTGCGTTTGGCGGCGGTACAGGCAAAGTTATTGCAGTAGGTGCTGGTGCGATCATCGGTGCGCTTGTGGGTGGTTATATTGGGCATAATATGGAAAGTTCAGATTCTCAAAAAACCTATAATGCTTTAAACAATAACCCCACTAACAAAACAACCACCTGGAAAAACAAAAAGACAGGTGCTCGTTACAGCGTCACCCCAACCAGTGATCCAACGAGCAGCGGTAGTAATGCTTATTGCCGTCAATTCACCACCAAAGCTGTTATCAATGGCAAGAAACAAGTGGTTAGCGGTACCGCTTGCCGCCAAGCTGATGGCACCTGGAAAGCAATATAATCCTTTTCTTAAGGTTGAAATGCAAAAGCGCCTCCAAAATAGGCGCTTTTTTTTATACTAAATGGCTAAACGCGGTGAGGTATTATCAGGAAGCGGTACGAGTTCAAATGCCTCATTAGTTGACGAATAAACTTTCGGCGACATTTCCATAAAACTACAAGCCTTTTTGTAAATATCTTGAAAATTATCTTTTAGGAATTCGGGAAGCAGCTTGTAATATTGAATGCAAAGTGAGGCGAGATACTGCACTCCTTCTATTCCTTCCTGCGTTAATTTGCACGTCAGCAGATACCGAACGCCTTCTATTCCTTCCTGTGTCAATTTACAGGTTAGCTCAATCCCCAGTTGGGCTGATTCAGCCACGCCGTAAATCACTGCTGCAATAAATAATTGACTAAGTCCCGCCATTAATATGGCTGCTGCACAAGCAGTAGTGGAAGTAATCATATTCCGAGCGGCAAAAATGCTGAAACATTTAGCTTGATCGAATCGGCTACTCAGTAATGCCAATCGATGGCCAACATCGGCTGCCACTTGATAAGAGAGTGTTGTTTCTCCCAATATCGTCCCTAGGGTATTCCCTACACCTAAAGCGGGTATCGTGACAAGGCAAGCGCTCATAATAGTGAATGCTTTGACAAAATACCAAAAAGTAGAGGAAGGATTCGTTAAACTTTCACGTAGTTTAGTTAACTCATTACAATCATCTATCATTTTCGTTTCAAATGTTTCAAGCACAGGATGACCAGGATAATTAACTTTAATATATTCTTTGAATTCTTTTTTAGAAAACGACAATATAAATGTGCTGATACAATTAATGACTTTTTTATCATCTAATTTAATTTTTTCTTTTGTGCATAAAGTACAAAGTTCTACCCAAATCATTTCTCGTAATGTGCTGTAATTAAATAGCTTACGTATGGTGGATTCATTATCAATTAGATGAATAACAAAAAGATAAGTGGCAATTTTCATTCTATGGTGTTTGTGAATATAGGTTTTTTCTGAATCTCTTTCTTTATCCGGAAAACGGTATTGAATAAATTCCACTAACAAAGCATGGAAATCGCGGCTGCCTTTGGGTGCAGGACTAAAATAGCTGCAAACTGAATGCGGGAGAGAAGGGGGGGCAATTTGCTTATTGAGTTGATAGCGGCGATAGAAAGGTAAATTTGCGCCTAAGGTAGATTGCTCTGCAGGAATGGGTTGGATATGCTGGATTTCATTTTGCCCCATTTTTTTCAGTAAATCCTGTTGTAAGTGTATGAGGGTAGATTCATTGAGATGAGGATCAGCCGAGCAGAGTTTCTTAGTAAAATAACAATCATAAGCTGAAATAAGATACGGGAGCGTATCGTTATCTGGTATTTGCGAGGAGGTAAGATGTAATGCTTTCTTTAATTCAAGATAGCGAGGATTATCAGATTTAAAGAAATATCCATCGTTTAATTTAGGAGGGGTAGTATAAAGATAATAAAACCAGCACCCTCGAGCTATGTTATCTGCCTCTTCTTTATTCAATTTATTAGCGGAAAGCAACTCACGAATCTGGCTATGCAAGATACGAAGAGGTTCGATCGATTGAGCGTGCGCTTCTAATTGCTCTAGGGGGGGATATACCATAAACAGCTCCTTGTTTAAGAACACCCAATTCCGTTCAGGCTTTTTACGAGAATATAATAAGTTTCTTAAGATTTTCTTAAGGAAACCGTCCCTTCTTGGATAGCCATCAAGCCCTTTTGATAGAGAGCATGTTCTTCTGCTGCTAACATTTCATATTCTGCTTGCGTTAAGACGAGAGGCAAAAGGGGTGCCATCGAGAGTGAGCGAATGTAATATTGGCATTGGGAGGCAATGTTTTCTCGATAAAATACACCACCGTAGCCAATGAATCGTGTGACAAGGTCATACGTCACAAAATCATTTAAACCATCACCGACGTGAATAATATCTGCATGTAATAATTTCAACCGATTCACAATATCGCGCTTGCCATGACGATAAACTAAAGGTGAGGTTTTTTCAAAATCGATGAATTGACCTTTAGCATCAAAGTGAATATCAACAGCAAAAATATTTTCCTGGGGAATTTGTAACATATCTCCAAAAATCCGCACGGCCGGTGAAAGACCAGCAGAGACGATATACACTGTCTTTTGTAACCGTTGTAAAATGCGAATAATATGCTGAACATCAGGTACAAGATGCTTAAAATAATCCCGCCCTAATGCTTGTACTTGCTCTTGCCTGGGGTAAACTAACTTCAGCCGTTGTTGGTAAAGCTCAGGATGTATGCCTGTTGACCCCATAGCTTGCGCGGTTAATGCTTGGACGGCAGCAGTAACACCATTATGTTTGGCTAATTCATCAATCCCTTCAATCATGCTTAACGTACCATCGCAATCGAA
This sequence comes from Gammaproteobacteria bacterium, assembly GCA_021324335.1. Lineage (GTDB taxonomy): Bacteria > Pseudomonadota > Gammaproteobacteria > DSM-16500 > DSM-16500 > Aquicella. Next base: position 56,203 of record JAJPJH010000052.1, on the reverse strand, counting down.
GATGATAGCAGGCACAGGTGTTTGCAGTTGCCAGCTTGTAGCCATTTTTATCCCTCGAGAAAATTAAAAATTATGCTAAGCTTACCCGACTACGGAAACAAAGCCCAGGAGTTCATCATGTTTAAAATTCAAACACTCAATGCTATTTCCCCCATCGGATTAAATCAATTCCCACGCGATTTGTATGAAGTGGCTTCCGAAATCCAGAATCCTGACGCAATCTTAGTACGCTCCTATACCATGCATGACATGCCGATTCCTCATTCGGTCAAAGTCGTTGGCAGAGCAGGGGCAGGTGTCAATAATATTCCTATCGAAGCCTTAACCAAACGTGGAATCCCTGTTTTTAATACGCCTGGTGCGAATGCAAATGCTGTAAGAGAACTCGTGATTGCCGGTATGCTGGCTGCTAGTCGTCATATTTGTCAGGCGTGGGATTATGTACGGCGCTTGCAAAGTGAAGGAGAGCAGTTGGAAAAAGAGATAGAACAGAACAAAAAGCAGTTTGTTGGTTTTGAATTAATGGGTAAAACCTTAGGTGTGATCGGTTTAGGCAGTATTGGTGTGAAGGTAGCGAATGCTGCGATTCATTTAGGTATGGAGGTGATGGGATATGATCCTGCCATTTCAGTGAACAGAGCATGGGAATTATCTGCGAATGTTCAACAGGCACGCAATTTAGATGAATTACTTATGAAATCTGATTTTGTCACGATTCATGTGCCCTTGATGAATGAAACCAAACATATGATTCATCACTCCCGGATGCAATTGATGAAACCAGGTGTAGTGATACTGAATTTTTCTCGTGAAGGGATTATTGATAATGAAGCATTATTAGATGCCCTCAATGAGAAAAAGATTTTTGCTTATGTTAACGATTTTCCTTGTGCAAAATTAAAAGAACATCCTCGGGTTATCAGTTTGCCGCATTTAGGTGCGTCAACTAAAGAAGCAGAAGAAAATTGTGCAGTGATGCTGACGAAACAAATACGCGAATTTCTCGAAACAGGTGCGATTGGCTATTCTGCTAATTTCCCCACCGTCGATATTCCAAGGCATACGATGGGTGTGCGTTTATCTATCGTTAATGCGAACATTCCTAACATGGTCGCGCAAATTTCCTCAAAATTAGCAAGCGCGGGCCTAAATATTCTGAGCCTGTTAAATAAATCGCGGGAAAATATTGCTTATACAGTGATCGATGTTCACACTGAAATCAGTGATGCTTTAATAAAAGAAATTTTAAACATCGAAGGAGTGGTGCAACTGCGTAAATTGCTTCCGCTCTGCTAAGTACAATGAACTATTTTACCTTTAATTTTGGGCAACAATCTCGAGCATTGCCTGTTAAGCCAGCAGGCAATGCGAATAATCCAGACGTTGAAGAAATAAAAACCCTGCTTTCTGTTTCTTCTCTGAAACAAACCCTCGTGTTGGTGATGAAATTATTCTTAAGCATGGTGATTAGCGCTGATGCACTTATTACTTTTTTTGAATTTATTGATCCTGAAACAATAGGGATGTTAAGGATGGCCGGCGTATTATGTGTGTTAAGTGCAGGTGTGTTTGCGTATACTGTTCGGTCCATCCGAGGGATTTATAAAGAAAATAAAAGAGAAAAAGAGTTAGTCGAAAAAGCGAATCGTAAACTAGATGAATTGTTTTTTTCAAAACTACCGAAACTATTAACCGATGAAAAGCGGCAAAGTTTAATCCAAGTGAATCACTTGGCTGCAAAATTTTCTACCACGATCACCATTATGACACCTTTTCTCAAAGCAAAAATCGCGAAAGCAGCGGATGATAAAGATAGTCATTTCGATGACTATCAACAATTGCTTCATCAAGTGCAAACGGGTTTTGCTTTATCAAATAGTTTCTCTCTTTCTCTCGTATTATCAAAACCGCATCCTTTACCTGGCCGGATAGAAGCTGTTTGGATAGGTACCAAAAAATTTTTTAACCGCTTATGGTCTTTTTTTGAGGGTGTATCGCTGGGCTTGACGATTGCTGCAGGTGCTATTATGGCGCTTTCTAATCAACAAGTCACCTTTGAATATCTCATTTTTGAACCGATGGGACGCGTGGTTATCGGGTTGATGTGCGCATTAGGAATGGGGAATGTTGTGATGGATTATCGCATAACACGTGAACAAGAAGAAAGAATAAATAAATTAGAAAAAATTATCAAAAAAGTATGTGAAAAACAAAGTGTAGTGATAAGTGAACTTATTCTCGAGCTTCAAATAACTAACTTATCTACCGCACATCTGCTGAGGCAGCTTGATGTGAGTTTCCAGAAACCCATTTCTAAGCCGATTCCGATTCCCGCCGCAAGCCCTTCTCCATCCATCAACGATACAGATATCCTCATCCCTATTCCTGCACCGAGTTTATCTACAACCCAAAGTGAAAATACGGTATCATATACGCCACGAATGACCCCTTAGCATAAGTAAAGGAAATTCTATGTCTAATTTATTCTCTGACTTAACTCTCTTAGCGCATCTTCTCATTGGACTCTATTTTGCTTTCCTGGGTTGTTGGAATATTTATCATTGGGTCCCCTTATTAGCTGTGATGGCAAAGAAAGGCATTCCCCATCCCTACTTAGTATTGCCCACCGGCATCAGCTTGCAAATTATTGCGGGTGTCATGATAATATTTAACATCTTCCCCAAACTAGCCGCTTTTCTCTTGATCTTTCCCACTATTATTACTATGTTCATTTTTCACCCATTTTGGCAATTTCAAGGCGAAACACGCGCGCTGAATTTTACGATTTTTGTGGCGAATATGACGGTAGTATTGGGTGCGTTAGTACTTCTTTTAGCGAAATAAGGAAAAATTATGTCAGCTTTGAAAAAAACGATACTTGTTCTTGGTCTTATTCTAGCTATCGTGATAATAGTTCTTGCGGTTGCTATTTATAAAAAAAATCATACGCCAGAAGTAGCAGCTCCATCGCAACCTGTGACTGAACAACATGCTGAGCAACCACCGTCTCCCGCGATACCAACGGTAAAAACTTATGACAATCATGATAGTCGATATTCTATCCAATATCCTGCAGATTGGTCATATGATGCCTCTTCAGAAGGGACAGTGGTATTTAGTGGCAAAGAAGGAACGTCTTCTTTTTATTCCACCGTTAATATTCAAACCATCCTCACCAAAAAAATGGGTGGTGACTATGCGAATGTGAAGCAATTTATTACAGATATCAAAAAACAAGCTGCCCATCAGTCCAAGCAGGTTAAGTTCTTAGAGGCAGGCCCCCTGACTATCCCGCAAGCAGACGGTAGCAAGGCCAAGGGTGAATATTTAACTTTTACCTATCATTATAAAGATATTGAATTTAAACAATGGCAGATCGTGGTGCTCCGCTCAGACAACCAAGTCTTCTATGCCTGGGCTTATACGGCACCCATCCAACTCTACCAGAACGACCTTTCTGTTGCCCAGACGATGTTAAAATCGTGGTCGATTTATTAAAGGTGTTGTATGATTAAGTTATACGCTTTGTTCGTAAGGTTGCTTTATTCCTCATGACGGATAAGTTTCGGTTGGTTGATAGGGAGCTTCTATGAACAGCGATCAATTTAAACCTGCCTGGTGGTTACCTAATCCTCATTTGCAAACTTTATGGCCGCCTATTTTCCGCCGTCCTATTAAAGGGCTCAAGCTGGAAAGAGAGCGTTTGGAATTGCCTGATGGGGATTTTATTGATTTGGATTGGATGAATCGTGATCAAGTGGGTCCCTTAGTGTTAATTTTGCATGGCCTGGAAGGTTCTATCGATTCCCACTATGCGAAAGGCATGTTAAAAACCCTAGCACAGCAAGGCTGGCGCGGTGTATTTATGCATTTCCGCGGCTGTAGCGGGGAACCGAATCGCTTACAGCGCGGCTATCATTCTGGCGATACAGGCGATGTGAGCTATGTTGCGAGAGTATTATGGGAACGTGAACCCCAAACCCCATTAGCAGCGATTGGCTACTCCTTGGGCGGAAACGTCTTGTTAAAATGGCTGGGCGAAACCCGCTACCAAAATCCCTTGAAAGCAGCGATTGCGGTTTCCGTGCCTTTTGAATTACATAAAGCGTCTATTCGCATTCGCAAAGGCTTTTCTCGGTTTTATGAATGGTATTTCATGCGGTGCTTACGTGAGCGCTTAACAGCGAAATTCCAAGCAAATGGGATGCCAGTTGATCCTGAGGCGCTTTATCGCTCACAGAGCATGTATGAGTTTGATGATAAAATTACCGCGCCTATGCATGGATTTGCAGGGGTCGATGAATATTACAGCACGGCAAGCAGCCGGCAGTATCTCCGCAATATTCAAGTGCCGACCTTAATCTTACATGCGAAGGACGATCCCTTTATGACAGAGGATATGATTCCTAACACCAATGAATTATCACCGCAGGTCCAATTAGAAGTGACACAATCCGGTGGTCATGTGGGATTTGTGACTGGTAAATATCCGTGGCGGCCTGAATATTGGCTAGAAAAACGCGTACCTCCTTTTTTACAAGAATATTTAAGATGAGGCCTGTTTTTGACAGCTATCGATGTATCGTTGAATCGCTTTATCATTTGGTAAGCTAATTAAACAACGTTGGAAAAGTGATAAGGCTTTTGAGTAAGCACCTTCACTGAAGAGTACAATGGCTTCATTGTAATGTTTAGCAATCGCTAATTTTGCATATCGCAGTTCCTCAGGATCCCCATTATACACTTCCCAAATGCCTATCTCTTGTGCTTTTCCACGGATGGCAGTACGGCCAATAAAGCGAGCTTCAAAACGTTCTGGTTTAACGAGTTGTTTATAGGTGCTATCGCTAATTAACAATCGGCATTCATATTCTTTGGTTAATTCTTGTATTCGTTCTGCGACGTTGACAGCATCACTAATCACAGAGGTTTCCAACCGTCCACGGCTTCCTAATGTACCTAAAATTAAGGAGCCGGTATTAATACCGATACCGATTTCAATAGGTGACTGGCCTTCTTTCGCAGTTTCTTGATTAAAATTGACTAATTCTTTTTGCATGCCAATCGCAGCTAATACGGCAGAATCAGCCGTGCCTGCGAATAAGGCCATAATAGCATCCCCGATAAATTTATCGATAAATCCCCCCTGTTTTTTAATAATCGGTTCCATATAACCAAGATAGTTATTCATTAACCGAAATATCTTAGCAGGGCCTAATTGTTCTGAGAGCTTGGAGAAGCCGCGGATATCAGTGAAAAGAACGGCCATTTCTTTTTGGACGTTATCACCTAAGCGAATATCAACCACACTGCGTTTACCTAATATGTCTAAAAATTCATGTGGAATAAATTGATCGTAAGCAGTATAAAGCCTTGCATTCTCAAGAGAGATAGCGATTTGCGCAGAGAGGACATGTAATAATTCTAAATGTTTTTTAGTAAAAGCTTCTCGGACGAGGTTGTTTTCTAAATACAAAATCCCTAATAAAGTATCATGATAAATAACAGGTGCACATAAAATGGATAATGGTTTTTTTTCTCGAATATAAGGATCTTCGGTATAAGGTCCTTTGACAGAAGCATCTCCTAAGATTACGGCTTCGCGCGAGTTTTGTACGAAACGAACCAGGGAAAGCGCTAAATCATTGCGATTATCGATAGGCTCTCTTTGCAATACATGCGGCTGTAGATCAATTCCTCCTTCTGCTTCAACGACCAGTTGATCATGTTCCATTAACAAAATTATTCCACGCTGGGCACCAGCATTTTCGACGACGATCGTAATTAAATTTTCCAATAAATCTTCTAATTTCATGTGGCTTGAAATGGTTTGTGCAGATTTCAATACAGTGTCTAAATCTAAAATACGCGACGATCGATGATGACTGGAGTGGATAGAGCCTACTGCTTCCTCAGCAGGTTGGATGAGCCATTCTGGATATTTATCAAAAAGATAATTCACTTTACCCATCGCATCCACTTGCCGATAGGCAGCGCAAGCATATTCTAAGTAAGACCGTGCCGTTCGCATTTGGCCGTCGCGAATAAAACATCGGGCGATGTAGTCATGCGCCACTCCTTCAAGAAAGACACGATCAGTATCGCGTGCAGCCTTTAAGCATTTTTCATACTCGATTAAAGCTTGTTTCATATTACCATTTAATTCTAATAAAGCTGCTTTTAATAAAAAATATTGAGTTTGATGATTTTCAGGGCAATAAGTAGACCAGCGTTGAAAGTTTTTGAGAATCGATTTTATAATTTTTTTATAACGTAAACGGTCTACAAAGCGGGCTTGATGGTAAATGCTGCACAAGGTTAAGGCTTTATAAAATTGATAAGAGGAAGTGACAAAAAGTGTACTCATCGCTCGAGAAGATTGAAAATCTTTTTCTAAAGACTCGATTGTTGCTAATGCTAATGGCCAATCTTCATATAGATAAGCGACGGTGAGGAGTAAGCTTTTGGAGCCCAGTAATATTACCCGTGAAATTCGGTTTGCTGCTTCGCTACTGGAAAAAGTATTTAGCAGGTTTTGATATTCATCAATCGTTTTAGTGCCATGTAATATTTCAATGATGGATTGGTACATCTTTAGGCCAAAAACGACGGAATCATTGCGAGTATATTGGTAATCAGTCAGGTAAGTTTTGATTTTTTCCTCAATTTCCGAAAAAGAATAATTAGCAAGGAGCATCATGCTAATGATGGCGATGGCTGAATACTGATAATAAGATAAATTGCCTGATTCGAAATTGAGTTGGGAGGCTTTGTTAAGATAAGCTAAACAATCTTTATAAGATATTTTCCACGGTAAAATGCGCATGCTTAAGACATACACCATGCCTAATTGTCCTTGATTAAAGCGTTCTGCTAATTTAATGGCAATTTGAACATATTCGTAGGCACTATCCACATTACCGCGTATAAATTCAATCAGAGCAAAATGTAAATAACATTGGGCGGAACTACTATAATTACCATACGTTAAAGAATAATCAATCGCTTGCATACTCACGCAGATAGTTTTGGAATAATTATTAGGATTAGCAACCAGAGAAAAGGTGGCAACATTTTCTAATAATTCCATGATGATGATTTTTTCAGGGTCTTGCATGAGAGGGAGGTTTAGTAAATCTTTAACGGTTTTTTTGCGTAACAACCATTTGGTTTTAATAAATTCCCATGCAAGTCTTAACTTATTATAAGAATGAGGTAATTTGACACCCAATAAAGATAAACCTTTTTCTGCAATATCTGCTCCTTCTGCATATTTAGACTGAATAGTATAAGCGAGCGCCTGATATTGTAAGACTTTTGCTTTTTCTAAATTAGTCTTTGCTTTTTTTATCACTTCGGTAAATTGGATATCCGCTTGCTCATAGGCACCTGATAAATATTGGCAATTAGCAAGATTCAGATAGCTATCAAAAGCAAGCTCATAATGTTCTTCCCAAGCCTTATCACCTAATAATTGCAGTGAAGATTTTAAATAAGTCACGGCTACATCATAGGCAATCGAAAACTTTGCTTTATTGGCTGCTTGACGAAATATTTCTGAGATCTTAAATCGTTCTTCTTCCGTTTGTATCAATTGCAAGCAAATACTAAAGTGATGAACCACATTAAATAAAAAATGTTCATTCCCGGCTAAAAATTCTGCTAATAATAAATAACCTAGTTTAAGATGAATTTCTTTTTGTCTTTCTTCTGGTATTAATGAATATAATGCTTGTTGAACACGATCATGGGAAAAGCGATAAATAATTTTAGTACTATTAGTCACGATGTTGGTATCTGTTAAGGCTAATTTATAATTGCCACCGACCGGGATGATCCATTTTTCTTCCAGTGCAATCCATAGTAATTTAGCAATCGCTTCGGCTGGCTGATTAATGAGAGAGAGTAAATTGGCTAGTGTAAATCGGCTACCAATACAAGAAGCTGTCTTTAATGCTTCCTGTACTGCTTCTGGTAGACGATGGATTTCATTGATCACTAAGTCAGCAACATTATCAGTAATGGGAAGGTTTCTTAGTGTTTGAATATCCCATACCCATTGATCTTGATTTTCATCATAAACGAGTTGATGGTTCTTATAAAGTGAAGTCAAGAATAAATTAACAAAGTAAGGATTGCCCCCGGTTTTTTCCATCACCAATTTAGACAATTCCTCAATGCTATTTTGCGTATTTAATGTTTCACTAATTAATTCTGTAACACTTTTTTGAGTTAATGGTTTTAATTGTAAAGTAGCATGCATGACATTTGATTTAATAAATTGTTTTTTCATTTCAAAAAGTGGATGAGTGGCGGCCACTTCTTTATCTCGATACGAGCATAATAATAGAAAATAATTGACTTCAGTATCTTGGAGTAATTGGGTTAATAAGTTAAATGATCCTGTATCTGCCCATTGCATGTCATCTAAAAATAAAACTAAAGGGTGATCTTTTCTAGCAAATACACTGACAAAGTCAAAGAATACCAGCTCAAATCGTGTCCGTGCTTCTGTTGGCGGTAATTCTACGACAGGTGGTTGTTTACCAATTAATCTTTCAACTTCAGGAATAACATTAATAATAATTTGCCCATTCGGACTTAAGGCCTTGGTTAACTGTTCTCGCCAGTAGCTAACTTGTTGGGTGCTTTCTGTTAAGACATGTTGAATCAATTGTCGGAAGGCTTGAATCAACCCATCATAGGGAATATCGCTTTGATATTGGGTGTATTTACCTGTAATAAAATATCCCCGTTGGCGGGTAATGGGTTTTTGGATCTCGTTAATTAAAGAGGATTTCCCTATTCCTGATGGGCCTTCTACAAATAAAACTTCGCGTGCTCCACGGTTGACTTTTTCAAACACTTCCAACAGATGATGGATTTCTTTTTCTCGGCCGAATAATTTTTGCGGAATATGAAAAGTACTCGCGCGATCTTTTGCGCCTAATGGAAATTCAAAAATAGTTTGGTTTTTCTCCCAAGCAGTTAAACACGTTTCTAAATCTTTTTTTAAGCCCAAGGCAGTGGAATAGCGATCTTCTGCTGATTTAGCTAATAATTTAAGAATAATCTTGGAAATCATCGGCGGAATGTGAGGTGAAATTTCATGGGGTGGCAGGGGTTGCTTTGCAATGTGATAAGAGACCCATTCAATTGCATCATTTGCTTCAAAAGGTAGGCGGCCGATTAACATTTCATAAAAAGTAATACCCAGCGAATAGAGATCAGTGCGTCGATCAATGGAGCGATTCATACGTGTTGTTTGTTCGGGTGAAATATAAGGCAACGTCCCTTCCAATGTTTCGGGATTAATAATAGCTTGTTCTTCTTCCGTCAATTGCGTAGCGATACTGAGATCCATTAATTTGACAAGCTTCCCATCTTTGCTAATGAGAATATTGTCAGGATTAATATCTTTGTGAATGATATGTGCTTCATGCAATTGATGAAGTGCATCCGCTAACTGGATAGCAATATACAGAAAGTCTTCGATAGAAATTTTATGAGTAGATATATATTCTCTTAATGTGCAGCTATTTGGTATATCTTCTAATACGATCGCATAATGATTCTGCTGTTTCTCAAATCCTTCGGTGTGTACAATATCGGGTATGGTGAGATTTTTTAATAAATTATATTCGTAAACCAGACGCGCAATGTTAGTCGGATCGGGGTATTCTTCTTTTAACATTTTTAAAATAACTGACCGTCCATCCACTTCTCGCAAGGCACGATAAACAATAATGCTCTCCCCTACATAGAGCTGTTCCAGGTTGTTGTATCCGATTAAATTATCCATACAAACCCGTGCCTCTTTTATCCTACAATTTATTTAGGGCATATATTTAAAAGTATAGTCTTTTATGATGAAGGATTACCAAAAACTCTCAGAATCAGTTAAGCTATTTTTTATACAGTCTGGAGAACCCTGATGCCTATCTCCACAGCATTTGATGTTTGGTTACTTCAATATGGCAGTATCGCCTTGTTTGTATTGCTATTTTTAGGTGTGATTATTCTCCCTATTCCGCAAAATGCCTTGATTATGCTAGCAGGCGCGTTGGCTGCGCAAGGTAAGCTTCTGATTCTACCTGCCTTTATTGCGATTTATTTAGCCGTTACCCTTGCTCTCACGGTGACTTATTTCATTGGTAGGACAGTGGGAGTATTTTTACTGGAAAATTACGGACGCTACTTAGGAATAACCCTTATACGCATGGAGAAGGTAAACAAATGGTATAACCGGGTGGGTAAATGGACGTTATTCGTTGGCTATTATCTCCCTATTGTTCGACGCTTAATGGGGTATGCAGCTGGGATGGGTCAATTATCTTTTAGGCAATTCGTTCTATATGCCTATACAGGCGCTCTCGTGTGGGCGATTCTCTTTCTAGCCATTGGCTATGCTATCGGTCATCAGCTATAATCACCGGCTTATAAAATAGAATGATTTTACTATGAGCCACTTCATTAACTTATCGTTATTACGCCGCAATCGAAATTTCGCCTTATTGTACATTGGTCAATTCGTTTCTTTTATGGGCACCATGATTACCGGGGTTGCCTTGCCTTATCAAATTTATATGGAAACGCACTCGACCTTAATGGTGGGATTATTAAGCTTGGTGCAACTCTTGCCTTTGCTTGTTACCGCTTTAATTGGTGGCGTGTTTGCTGATCGTTATCATCGCCGTACTTTATTACTCATAGCAGAATCAGTATTAGCCATAGGCAGTTTGTTGCTCGCCTTCAACGCACTGATGCCTGTTCCTTACATTTGGGTGATGTTTGTCGTATCTGCCTTAATGTCCGCTTTTAATGGCTTACATCGTCCTGCATTAGAGAGCATGGTCCAACAATTAGTAGAAAAAAAAGATTTTCCGACCGTCGGTGCTCTGAGCACTTTTAAAGGCAGTGTTTGTATGATTGGGGGGCCTGCTCTCGGTGGCTTGATTATCGCGAGTTTTGGGATTGTGGAAACTTATTTAGTCGATGTAATGACCTTTGCTATTTCACTCGCTGCCTTACTGATGATGAGGCATATTCCTAAACCGAGTGGGGCGAATGGAGATGAATCTGCTTTTTCTGCTTTGAAAAAAGGTCTAGGGTACGCTCTTTCTCGACAGGAATTGATCGGCACCTATATAGTCGATTTTATTGCCATGATTTTTGGGATGCCAACGGCTTTATTTCCTGCTATCGCACTTTCCTTTGGGGGTGCAAAAGCGTTGGGAATGTTATACGCTGCCCCAGCCGTTGGCGCGCTTGTCGTTTCATTTGTCAGTGGTTGGACAGTGCGAGTAAAACGTCATGGTGTCGCCATTGCGGTTGCTGCTAGTTTATGGGGTGTCGCGATTATTTTCTTTGGTCTATCTTCTCACTTTTTAGTGGCTTTATTCTTCCTTGCACTTGCCGGTGCGTTTGATGCTGTCAGCGGGATTTTCCGCAGTATCATGTGGAACCAAACCATCCCGAATGAATTACGCGGACGTATGGCTGGAATTGAAATGATTAGTTATTTAAGCGGCCCGCGTATGGGTGATACCGAAGCAGGATTAGTGGCAGCTTTATTTGGCGTCACGTTTTCCGTTGTATCAGGTGGGGTATTATGTGTGATTGGCGTTGGTATTTGTTGCTATTTCTTACCTAAATTCTGGCATTACCGGGCAGAAGTATGACGCAACTATTTATCGGTATTCACTATTTATTAGAAGGATTCCGATTAATTTCTGAGCGCGGCTTACGACGTTTTGTTGTCATCCCGCTTTTCATCAATATGCTCTTATTCACGGGATTATTTTTTCTTTTATATCATTATACTGGCGAATTTAATCAGTGGTTTGAACAACATTTACCTACTTGGTTAACGTGGTTAGGCTTATTCATATGGCTATTATTTTTTCTTAGCTTTTTTCTGCTTTTCATTTCCGCATTTGTAACAGTTGCTAATTTGATGAGTGCTCCTTTTAACAGTTTATTAGCGGAAAAAGTCGAGGAATATCTAACCGGTAAATCACTGGAAGGGCGCACTATGGGAGAAAATATCAAAGATATTCCGCGCATCATGGGTCGCCAGTTAGGTATTTTAGGCTATTATGTTCCGCGAACCATCTTTTTGCTGGTTTTATTTTTTATTCCGCTTATTCAATCGGCTGCATCGGTCTTATGGTTTTTATTCAATGCTTGGATGATGACATTAACCTATTTGGATTATCCAACTGATAATCATCGTCTCACTTTCCAGGCAACGCGAGCATGGCTCTCTCAAAGACGATGGGTGGCATGGGGGTTTGGTATCAGTGTGCTATTGGTAAGCATGATCCCTGTTATTAACTTTTTTGTTATTCCGGCAGCAGTCGCAGGTGCGACAAAATTTTGGGTGGAAGAAAAATAGTACGCTTCATGCTGGCTGGGTTTGAAAAGATGAAAGCAGCCCGATTATCGCCATTATCTTCGAAGCGTGCTTCAATTAGATGATTTTTATTCCATTGCATTAACGAGGCCAAAGCATTTGCCTTCGAAGATCCATACCAAAAAACCTGTATAAGAAGGGAAACAATTGTATTAAAATGACGAAAACGTTGGTGGGTAGGGGAGTTTCTTATAAAATAAAAATAGAGTTTAAAGGAAAAGAAGTTTAGCCATAAGGAATAGTTATGAAGAGCAGCTTATTTTTTTCTCGTCCTCCCCAAGGGGAGGCAGCTTTACCTCAAGACATTCAGTTAGAAATTCTGAAAATGTTAGGTTTGCAGGATTTGCTGAACATGGAGAGGACCCATAGATATGTGCATGGTCTCATGAGTAACCAGTTTTGGATTCAACGTTATGAAAAATATTTTGGCCGCCCCCTTGCCATTACCACTGAGAAGACACGAGCAATAGACGCTAAGAAAGATGCTAAATTGCAGTACATTGCGGAGTATCTTTATCACCAGGCAGTTAGCTGCGAGCGACAGGATATTGCGCAGATTTTATATAAGAAACTATGGGACTTTATATCTCTATATGAAAGTAAACCATGGGCTAAGCTTTTCCGCGGCGCAATGGAATATAGAGGCTTGGGCGTTAAGCGCAATGAAGAAGCGGGTCTTCTTCAATTACAGGAAAGCTTTTATCAATATCATAATTATCGAGCAGCGCTTATTTTAACGAGAATAGGTGCGATCAGGGAGCTTCAAAAAGAAGATTTAATTCCTTTTTTGGTAGAAAGCTATAATCAAGGACTACTTAGCGCTTCAGTTGAACTTAGTTTACTTTATGAGAGTAAAGGTAACAAAGAAGAAGCACAGAAATTTTGTATGAATGCATTAAAGATAGGGTTCCCTCTGGTAGGATTACTTATCAAACTAAAATTTGGAAGCGAAGGAAGAAAGGGAGGAGAGCATGAAATTATTAATTATTTAAATAGCTTATTGATTCAATTTGATTTTCCACACATTCAGGCTGAAATTTATTATGAAATGGCGGTATGGTATATTTTATTAAACAATTTCGATTCTGCGAAAGAGGTGCTCAACAAGTCACTACAAAAACATGTAAATACAAAAGCATTAATGTTATTGGGCCGAATTTATCAAATTGATAACAATGAACTGAGTTATAGTTATTTTAAAAAAGCTGCTGAGCTAGGTGACAAAAATGCGGTATACGAAATAAAAGAGAAATGGGAATCTTCAATCAATGAATTACTTTCTTTTAAAAATAAAGCTGTAATCAAGATGGTTAGTAAATATTATAGGCAATCATTGGGAGCGGATATAATTTCTAGCCCAGAGAAAATTTGGTGGATACAACTAGCCGTACAACATGGGTGTAAGGGGTCATTACAATTTTTAATAAAAATGCAAGAAGAGTATGCTGCAGATGAAGTGGTTTATATTAATTGTGCTTTAGGCATCATTCATAAATTTGGCATATTAGGTAGTCAATTAGAATTTGGTAATAGCGTAGCGGAGACATATTTCTCTTCTGTGCGGGAAACTAACTCTGTAGCGTTGGAAGAGTATTTAAATACAGGTATTAGAGAAGGGTTTATTTGTGATGAGGCTAAAGACCTTGAAAAATGTATGCGAGAACAAATTGAAATGACTCGTAGTAGAATGTCAATGAGTCTGAAATAGTTCAACTTAATGTGAAGTAGTTTTGACTTGATGTGACAGTTGCCCGTCTTGTTGTCGCATTTACTGTCAGTTCAAGTTAAGACTGCCACATTAAGTTTGGTTAACTACGGGTAAATATTTTTCTTATACTTTATAACAGGCAGCTTTTCACAACCTATATGATCAATTTTAATGTCTCCAGTTGTATGAAATCCAAGTAACTCATAAAAATTGCGTGCTTGGATGTTACTTTCAAGGACCCATAATGTAATCATTTTATATTTATTTTGAATCGCATAATCAAAAACAACGCGGCATAGTTTCGTTCCAAAACCTTTCCCCCAATATTTTGGTAACAAATAAATAGCACTAATTTCTAACACCTCATTCGGATCATCAGCGACATCTCGGGTCGGGCAAGTACTAATAAAGCCAAAAATAGTTTCTTTGTTCTCTACTATCCAAACGACTATCCCTTGTTCCAGGCGTTCACGCCACTCATCTGATCTTTTTTTTTGCGATAAATTATCAAGGAATTGATTGGGTAGATATCCTCCGTAAATAGCTTGTCGTGAATGAACATGTACTTGAGCTATCTGATCAGCATCAAAAATGGTAGCACGCCTTATATTCATCTATTTTTACCTTTTCCCGCATTAAAACATTTTGATGGACATGGCATAATTAAATTGATTATAACGAATTGTATGTGGAAATTGGCAAACTTATTTTAGATAAACAGCAGAGCTCAAAGTAGGGGGGGAACATGATGAAAGGAAGACATTGGCGTCATTGGTTAATGATAGGTATTACTCTCTTGGGGATACAAATAGCGCATGCAGGGTCGAGCATAACGGTTCCGGTGTATTTAGTTTCTACGACTGGACCAGGGCAGGAAATAGGTACAGTTAAATTTACAAATGCATTTGGTGGAGTATTAGTGACTCCCAATTTGCACGGTTTATCGCCTGGTGCCCATGGTTTTCATATTCACGTTAACCCTTCTTGTGCAGATAATGGCATGGCAGCAGGAGGCCATTTAGATCCCGCCAAGACAGAAAAACATGAAGGCCCTTATCAGAAAGGCCACTTAGGCGATATGCCAGTCTTAGTGGTGGATCAAAACGGTACAGCAACTTTACCTGTTTTAGCGCCTCGCTTTACCCTGTCTGACATTAAAGGTCACTCCCTCATTATTCATGCGGGGGGCGATAACTATTCTGACCAGCCAGAAAAATTAGGTGGTGGGGGGGCGAGAATTGCTTGCGGTGTGATTCCAGCGAAAGCGAAATAGGAAATTAATGCGAAGCCGGTTTCGTTATCTATTGATAGTGGTTTGTTTGTTCGCAGCGAGTGCTGTTCATGCAGAAAAAGAGCAAACTTTCCACTTTTTGACGGTGGCAGATATTCATTTTACTCCTTTTATGACATGCCGCGATAAGCACCCTTGTCCATTGATAAAACAGTTGCAAGCAGTCTCAGTGGAGAAATGGCCCGCGATATTAGAAAAAGAGGAAGCTGGGATGCCGCATTATCGTCAAGACACGAACTTTTCACTTTTAGTTTCTGCACTTCAGACTGCAAAAAATGCCGCCAAAACGGACAATGCCAAATTTGTAATTGTATTAGGAGATTTTCTCGGTCATGAATATCGGCGATATTATGTGAAATATACGGGCGATAAGACAGCGGCGGGATATCAAGCATTTGTCAAAAAAACCATGACTTTTTTAACCAATGAATTAGCGGAAACATTTCCTTCTCTTCCTATTTATAATGTCATTGGCAATAACGATTCTTATCAAGCTGATTATTCAGCTGATCCTCATGGGGAGTTTTTCCATGATACTTCTTA
Source organism: Gammaproteobacteria bacterium (assembly GCA_021324335.1). GTDB lineage: Bacteria > Pseudomonadota > Gammaproteobacteria > DSM-16500 > DSM-16500 > Aquicella. The sequence continues at coordinate 40,246 of JAJPJH010000052.1, read as the reverse complement.
TCTTTGGTCAAATTTATTAAGAGATAAAATCAATCGTGCTGATATGCAGCGTATTTTTCCTGTTGCTGGTTATTATGCACTGACGCTTCCTCAAGATCATTTACGTCTGATTGTATTAAATAGCGTCTTATTTTCTGATCGTGCAAAGGGAAGGAGAATGCAGGAAGCGGCAGAGGAGGAATTAAATTGGCTGCATCAAGAATTATTGTCGGTGAAAGTTCATCATCAAAAAGCTCTCATCGCAATGCATATTCCGGTCAGTATTGATGTATATGCAACGATTCACTATCGTTTATTTAGATTAATGGAGCTTTGGCAAACCCCTTATATAGAACGTTATGAAGCTGAACTTCAACAATTTGCACCTGAGATAGCCGGTGTATTGGTGGGGCATTTACATACGGGTTGGTTTCAGATGCTAACGTTTAATAATACTGACCAACTTCCTATAACCGGGACCCCCTCTATTAGCCCTATTTTTGGAAATAGTCCTGGCTTTAAAATTTATACTTATTCTTCTGATTCACGACAGATTGAAAATTTTCACATTTATTATTATTCCTTATCCCAAAACACGTGGAATGTTACTACGTCTGATGATTAAACCAAAAAGCAATTCGTACTTACCCTTATAGGCAAACCTACTTAACCTCCGCATAATAAAGTGTGGAATTTATTAGGATTAGGAGAAAGGAATGTTCGCAACCGTGAATAAAGAGCATTATTTGGCACGCTATAGTAAAAACTGGGTATGGTTTTTAAGTTGGGGCATTCTATTGATGGTAGTAGGCTTGGCGGCAATAGGCGTCTCGACTTTGACCACCTTATTGTCAGTGTTATTTTTAGGTGTGGTTTTAATGGTGGGTGGGGTGGTGGTGATTGTCGATACATTCAAGTTCTGGTGGGGCCATTGGAATGGATTTATTCTCCACTTAGCCATTGCTATTTTTTACCTCATTATTGGCGGTATGTTAGTAAAGAATCCGGTGATAAGCTCGATTGCACTCACGTTTGTTATCGGGGTGTTATACCTTATCTTAGGGATTTTTCGTCTAATTTATTCTTTAGCATTCCAGTTGCCGCAATGGGGATGGGGATTAGTAAATAGTATTATTTCTTTATTAATCGGCATCCTGATTTTATACAGTTGGCCAACATCAGGATTATTTGTGATAGGTTTATTTATCGGTATTGATTTATTCGTCGCAGGTTGGGTGTATTTGATGATCGCGCTAGCAGGACGGAATTTCGCTGCCTAAGTGATACCGTTTACAGGCACGGCTTATTTAATTTATAGTGACAGCTTCTTTGTTTGTAGGAAGCTGTCATGAAAAAACATACCAAAACGCTCCTTATCCTAACCAGTGTGTTGTTATTTAATAAAGCTTATTCAACGTCGATTCCAAACACTGATCATCCCACTACTTTTCTCGGCCCCACTGTTCGCGGTGGCTTTAATGGTTTATTAACCGATACCAGTGGATATTCGTTCTCAGCTGAAGGTGGAGGGAAAGATTTGCGTGTAGGGGGGAGTGTAGGTTGGAGTATTTTAGAGAGACAGCGATTAAAGCTATCAGCAGAATACTTATGGCAAGAAATAGAATACGCATTTTTTAGCAATAACGAGCATAGCTGGGAAGACCAAGGGGCCTTAGGTGCAGCCTATGAATACGACCTCGCTCCTATGAGCCGTTTGAACCCGGCATTAGGACTGAGTGGTTATTATTCTGCTTCTGGCAGTAAATCGACGGGTATTCAAACGGGAACGTTTGTGAATAGCTCAGGGACAATAGAATCCTTTACCGATAATCAGCACATTGCTAGTTCCCGCGCTCGGGGACTGAGTCCTGGTATTACTGTGCAGCCATGGAAGGGGACCAAAGCGGGTTTGGATGTAAATTATGATAACGTTCAATACCAGATGGAAAATACCTCCGCGATGAGTGTCACTGGATTAGGTGCCACGGCACATGTGGATCAAGCGGTGACGGAACATGTAGGGTTAGGTCTCTCTGCGTCAGTTCGTCAGCCATATAATCATTACGAAGCTAATCTCGGCTGGAAAACGGATCCGCATGATGGCGCATGGCTGTTTAAGCTGGTGGGGGCTTATACCATTGGGAAACAAGGGTTGCCTGATACCTACAATATTGGCTTATCTGCTGATTATTTCTTGGATATGGAACACGGCAGCGACAAAGCTGATCAAGAAAAAGAAGCCTTCCTTGCTTGGATGGCACAGCCGGCTGTTTACATGCCAGAAGTGTTGTCTGTTCGGGATGAAAGCGTTACCACGTCTTAAGGTGGCCGACCTCTGATAAAAGACAAAACCCTCATGCTACAGACGGCTGGTACTCCGGAACTTGCTTGACTTGACCCTTCTTATTTTTATAAAGGTAACAAGAAAGAACGGGCGAAATCATGGCAAACATGCCACCTATAAAGATGAGTTCATAATGGAAAGTACTACCGACATCAATCCCAGTTGGAGGAATAAAGCCTACTGCGAGCGTAATAACACATCCGATTAAACCTAATAAGCCAACTACCCACATTCCTACTGTTTTACCGGGAATAGTAAATGCACGGGGATGTGAGCCATGTTTATATTTCAAGACAATTGCTGCAATAAACATCAGCACATACATCAACATATAAAGCTGTGTACTTAACGCTGTTAACAGCCAATAAGAACCATTGACACTTGGCATCAAACAGAAGGCCAAGCACACACCACTGACAAGGATAGCTTGGATCAATAATAAATTGCTGGCGACCCCATGCTGATTTTGCTTCATTAAAAAGGGTGGGAGGTAACCACTTTCTGCTGCCTGTAATAACCCCTTCGCCGGAGAAATAATCCAACTGATCATCCCGCCTAAACTGCCAATCAGGATCATGGCAGTCAATACAGGAATTAATGCTGTCATATGATAGTGAGCAAAAAAGTTAGTAAAGGCTTGCATCACACCATCGACTAAATCAATTTGATTAGCGGGTAGTACTAATGCAATGGAAAGCGAGCCGAGAATCATGGTGGTTAAAATTAATAATACTGAAAAAAACAGGGCTTTAGGAAAAGTATGCTGTGGCTGGTTAACAGCTTTGATATGGACGGTGGCTAATTCAATACCGAGGAAAGCTGCCATAATCGCGGTGAGGGAAATCCAGTTATCCATATGCGCAAACGAGGGGAGCAAGCTGCTAGTATTAAACTGAATTTGGAGGGGTTTACCCGAGAAAAGCCAGATTGCTGCTAACGTAATAATAAGTGCCATTGGAATAATCATGCCCAGAATCGTGCAGATATTCGCAAATTTGGCGGAAGTATGAATGCCTTTAAAATTGATAAACGTTAATGTCCAGAAAACAGATAAAATTACCGTCACTAAATATACTTTGTTTTGAGCTAATTCAGGGTTAAGGAAGTAGGTTGCGGTGCCTGCCAAAAAAGAAAGAATGGTGGGAAACCAAACCATAGTATTAATCCACTGCAGCCAAACAGCCAGCAAGGCTATCTTTTCACCGAAAGCTAATTTGACCCATTCATAAATACCGCCTTTGGTATTTTGAAGAGAGGATAACTCAGCAGAAATGAGTGCAGCAGGAATTAAGAAAACAATCGCCGAAAAAATAAAAAAGAAAATCAATGAGCTACCAAAAAGGGCGGTGGCAGGTAAATTACGAATACTGTCGATGGCACTCGTAATGAGAAGTACCAAGGCAAATGTTGTTAAGCTTGTTTTCTTTTCTAGTATTTGCATAAATATCCTCGTTCATCTCATTTACACGTCTACATGGCACGTCCCACAGTTTGCACTATAGTGATTTTTCAGCTATAAATAAAATGAAATAAACTAATTAAGCGATTAAAAAAAATGAGTTTACTCAGCCCGCAGTTAGAAGCATTTATCACGGTTGCTCAGCAGAAAACTGTGCATGGCGCTGCAGAATCCTTACATGTCACCCAGACAGCTGTCACCCAGCGTATTCGCTCCTTGGAATCAAAGCTGAAAACCACCTTATTTATCCGGACGCGCCGCGGTATGGTCTTAAGCCCTGAAGGTGAGGCACTTTTACAATATTGCACCGCTGTACGTGAACTCGAAGGCGAAGCGCTAGCCAAAATCACCGGGGCAGCGGTGGATTCGACTATTCGAGTGGCTATCACAGGGCCAACGAGTATCATGAGTTCGCGTATTATCCCTCAATGTCTTCCTGTTATAAAAAAATTTCCTAATTTATTGGTTAATTTTGAAATTAACGATCTCGAAGATCGCACCCGTTTGCTGCGCTCAGGCGAATGCCAGTTAGCGATTTTACAACAGGAAAATGTGATGCCAGAAATGGAGCATAAAATCTTACGTCCAGAACGTTATGTGTTAGTATGTACCGCTGCTTGGAAGAAGCGTAAATTCCGCGAAATTATCCAATCAGAACGTATTATTGATTATGATCCAGCGGATCAAATGACGTTTAATTACTTAAAACATTTCGGTTTATTTGATTTTGCTAGACACGATCGGCACTATGTCAATCGAACAGATGCCTTAGCGCAAATGCTGATGTCCGGTTGCGGCTATGGCGTCTTAACAGCGGAATTCAGTAAACCTTACATAGAGCAGCATAAATTAATCGTCTTAAATGCAGGCAAAATTTTTGAGAATATTCTTGTCCTCGCATGGTTTACACGCCCTGAGCCACCCAAATATTTTGCAGCCTTGATCCAAGCGATTAGCTGATGACGCTAGCCTGCATGAGTTGTCATTTCCTATCATTTATAGTATTTTGCTCCCTCTACCTACAACGAATTGCCAATACATTATGCTGTTAGAACAACGTCAAATTGCCGTGCAAAATAAAGCTGTTTTTATCTCTTGCATTGTCCCCGTCTTCAATGAAGAGGCTATTATTACAACGTTTATCGAAAAGCTGCAAAAGACGTTAAGTGAGTTAACCAATCAATTTGAAATTATCCTTGTTGATGATGGCAGCCGGGACCATACCGTAGAGCGTATCCATCCATTAGTAAAAGCCCCCCAGATTAAGCTCTTAGCATTATCACGTAATTTCGGCAAAGAAGTGGCTTTGACAGCTGGTTTAGAGCATTGTTCAGGGGATGTCGCTATTTTAATGGATGCAGATTTCCAACATCCGTTAGAAATCCTGCCGGCATTTTTAAATCGCTGGGCAGAAGGATATGACATGGTGTACGGTTTACGCCAGCATCGTAAAAGAGAGTCTTATTTGAAGCGTAACTTTGCTCATTTATTTTATTGGTTGATGCAGAAAATTACCAAGATTGATATTCCTAATAATGCCGGTGATTTTCGTTTATTAGATCGCAAAATTGTCGATGCATTAAAACAATTTCCCGAACGTACTCGTTTTATGAAAGGCTTATATGCGTGGGTAGGGTATAAAAAAATCGGTATTCCTTTTGATGTCAAAGACCGTGCTGCAGGTAAAAGTTCATGGGGCTTTACTAAATTAGCGGAATTAGCCATTACTGGGATTACTTCTTTTTCCGATATTCCTTTACGCGTATGGGGTTTGATCGGTTTTATCATTTCACTCGTGGCGTTAATCTATGCCGTTTATATTGTGACAGTAACCCTCCTTTATGGTACTGACTTACCCGGTTTCCCCACCCTCGTTGTAGCAATTATGTTTTTAGGCGGGATTCAATTATTATCCATTGGTATCTTAGGAGAATACATTGCCCGAATTTTTACCGAAGTAAAGCAACGGCCTAAATATCTTATCCAGCAAAAAGAAGGCTTCGATGAATAATCTCCCTCACTGGGTGCTGCAACTCCTTCGATTTGGTATTGTTGGCGTCACTGCTGCAACGATTCACTTTAGTGTGGTAATAGTTTTAGTCCAAATCGGAGAAATGGCACCCTTAATAGCGAATATTGTGGGGTTTATCATCTCCTTTCAAATGAGTTATTGGGGCCATCGTCGCTGGACTTTCAATGAGACAGCTGCTTTACACCGAGTCGCTTTACCAAAATTATTATTCATTCAGCTACTCAATTTCGCTGCGAATGAATACTTATTTTATTTCTTATTAACATTAAATATGCCGTATCCAATAGCTTTATTGCTAGTTCTCGCTATCCTGCCTATTTTTACTTTTACGATCAGTAAGTTTTGGGTATTTCGCTAGATTGATTACTGACTAAAATAATATCGTTCTGTTGTTTAATAACAACATAATGCTTGGCATGTCGTTTAAATTGATTAAGATAATTTGCATTCACAAATACAAATACCCGTTTTGGCCCTTGCCATCGCTTCCAAAATGTTTCTTCATTAATTAACCAATCATCAGTTTTTTGAAAAGCCATACCGTACCATAATTCACGTATCCAGTTATCATGGTAAGGAATTTCCGGTGAATTCCAATCTGCTACAATCGTGACGCGCTGACCGAGATAAAGGGGTAAATCTTGATAATATTTAAAATAGGTGATGACTTCTTCTTGGGGTTTGATCACTTCTTTTAAAGAACCTACTAAGGGTTTGATTGAATAATGATTCAATGCATGAGCCCCCAGAAGCAGCGTCATTAAACATATAGCCATGCTGCCTGCAGCGATAGCAAAGAAAGAGAATAATTTTTCTTTATGTAAACACCTTAATGATAAGACGCTGCTTATGATCAGGATGATACTAACAGTAGTCGCATAAGGTGCAAAGTCAGGAGAAAAAATATCCGACCAATCGTGATGGATAAAGATTAATGCTACAGTAGCAAGTAATAGGTTAATCAAAGCATAACTTAAGATAGTGAAGAAAACAGTTTTTTGCCGTGCCTGGTTCCATATTCCGGCAATATAGTTTGCAATCAATAAAGCAAGTGCAGGAAAAAGCGGGAGAATATAAGTCATGATTTTAGAATGCGGGATAGAAAAAAATATAAAAACAACCGCGACCCACAATAATAAAAATAATTCATTCTGATATCGCATCCGCGCCTGCCAAACCTGACGGATTTGTTGGTAGAGTGCTTGAAGCAAGAAAATAGTCCAAGGGAAGAAACCCATTAATACGACAGGCACATAAAACCATGCCACCGTTTTATTATTAAATTCACCAGCGGAAAGGAAGCGGGAAACTTGTTGGGTGACGAAGAAATAATGTAAAAATTCTGGATTTGCTTGTTGAACGAGCACGTACCAAGGGAGAACCAGAATGGAGAAGAGCATAAGGCCTCTTACCGGATAGATTTGTTTCAACAACCGCCATCGTCCGAGTAAGAGAATCCACGTACCTGCAATCATGGCAGGAAAAGCGATGCCAATTAGCCCCTTGGTTAAAAAAGCAAGCGCCGCAAAGATATAAGCAGCAATGAGAAAAGGAGCGCGGTAGGTTTCTTTTTCTTGGGTACCCGTTAAAAAGCAAAGCAAAGCGCAGCTGGTAAGAACAGCGACTTCTAGGTCTAAGTTCGCATAATGGGCTGCCCCGAAATAAAGCGGAGAGGTAGCTAAAATGAGGGCGGCCGTAAGACCCGTTACACGGTTAAATAGACGCCTGCCGCAGATATACGTCATTAAGCAGCCTAGGATGCCGGCTAAGGCGGGAAAAAGGCGTAATGCCCATTCTTTTACGCCAAAGAGGTGAATAGCAGCGGCTTGTAGCCAATAATAAAGCACAGGTTTATCGAGAAAAGCCACCCCATCCACTCGGGGGGTGATATAGTCAGCACTTGCCACCATTTCCCGGGCGACCTCAGAATAACGGCCTTCATCAGGCGTAAAAAGGGGATAGCCCCCTAGCCAAAATAGGTAAAAAAAGGCCAAAACAGCCGCTAAGCAGAGCAGATCCCGCCGATAGCCCGTAGTTTGGACTATGATATAAGAATGGGGTGCATTAGTATGTGGCACAGGTTTAATTCACTATAGTTGGCAATATTATTAATGAAGCGCATTGTACTTTGTGCAGATGACTATGGGCAAGCGCCAACCGTATCGCAAGGGATCATAGACTTGCTAGAGTTGGGGCGGCTTTCTGCGGTTAGTTGTATGGTAAACAGCCCTTTTTGGCCTGTGCATGCGACGTGGTTGCTCCCTTTCCAGCATGCTATCGATATCGGTTTGCATCTTAATTTAACGGAGGGAAAACCTCTTTCAAAGCCGTTCATTGAAGCCTATGGCGAATCCTTATTTTCCCTTTCTGCGTTGATGTATCGGGGGTTAGTGCGCCAGTTAAATAAAGACATTTTGGAAGCAGAATGTCTCGCCCAGATAGATCAGTTTGTCGAGATGAGAGGATGTTTGCCCGCTTTTGTCGATGGTCATCAACATATCCATCAATTTCCGGTGATCCGCGAGGCGTTGATCAGCGCTTATAATAAGCGCTTGCGCGCAGAGCGGGTTTATCTCCGGCTTGTGAATGAAAAAATCAAGTGGATAGATGTCAAAAAGCGAATTATCCAAGGCATGGGTACAAAACGTTTCCAATCGCTTTTGAATAAGAACGATATCCCCTATAATCAATCCTTTGCGGGCATTTATTCCTTATCTCCCCGCGTTCATTATGCTACTTTATTTCCGCGGTTTTTAAACGAAATAAAAGACCAAGGCTTAATCATGTGTCATCCCGGCTTACCTACTTCATCTGCTCTCGATTTGATCTCTGAAGCGCGTTATAACGAGTACCAGTATTTTATCAGCAGCCAGTTCCTGGAAGCCTGTCGGAAGGAAAATGTGGTGCTCAGCCGAGGTACTTTTATTGCTTAGATAATGTGTTATACTTAATTATCATCAGTGTGAATCCTGCCTTAAGGTTTATTCCCGCGGTAGATAACTCAGATGTAGGTTTTTTGTTTAATTAGTAAAGGTAAAAGAGTTATGTCAGCAGCTATGTCAACAGCACGTGAAAGCGGAACCGTCAAATGGTTTAACAACAGCAAAGGTTACGGTTTTATTCAGCGCGATCAAGGTGGCGATGTTTTCGTTCACTACAGAGCCATTCGCGGTGATGGATATCGTACCCTCGAAGAAGGAATGCGTGTTTCATTCCTCGTTACCCAAGGCCAAAAAGGTCTTCAAGCCGAAGACGTGGCTGTTGAAAAGTAACGCCGAAGCGTTTATCTGAAATCATTGCCGCTCAACGAGTTAGTCGAGCGGCGATTTTTTTCAGGGGGAAATTGTTTAAGATAATTTCCTACCTTCTCTTTCTTACTGTATACTCTGCCTCAATTTGTGTTCTTATTTTATCTTTGGGGAGAACCGGTTTTGGCAAAGTTAGCAGAGCTCGAGAAAAAATTATTACATTACACTGGTAAAGCTATCGCTGATTTTGGCATGATTCGAAATCGCGATAAAATCATGGTTTGCTTATCAGGCGGTAAAGATTCTTTCACCATGCTGCGCATTCTGCAATTATTGCAGCAGCGAGCGAAAGTGCAGTTTGAGTTATTTGCTTTTACGCTTGATCAAGCGCAACCTGGTTGGAATGATGCTGCCTTACGGTCATGGTTAAGCGACCATCAGATTCCCTATGAAATTCTTACCCGCGATACGTATTCCATTGTTAAAAGTAAAATCCCAGAAGGCCAAACCTATTGTTCATTATGTTCACGTTTACGCCGTGGAATTATTTATCGTTACGCAGAAGAAAAAGGATTTAATAAAATTGCTCTGGGTCATCATCGTGATGATTTAATTCGGACATTATTAATGTCCATTTTATACAATGGCGAAATTCGTTCCATGCCACCGAAGTTATTAAGTGATAATAAGAAACATGTTATCATACGTCCACTGGCTTTTTGTCAGGAAAGTGACATTGCTGAATACGCAAAAGCCATGGCATTTCCGATTATTCCTTGTAGTTTGTGCGGTTCACAGGAAAATCTGATGCGTAAGCGCGTGAAAGTTTTAATTGATCAATTAGCCCAAGAAAATCCAAAGGTGCCAAGTAATATTCTCCATGCGTTAAGCGCTATTAAACCGAGTCAGTTAATGGATAAGAAATTTTGGGATTTTAAAAATTTGGAGGCGCAGCAAGGAAATGCTGAGCTATTAGCAGAGGAAATGGACGGTGCAGATGGATACGGAATGGAGTTATTTAGTTAAACGGCGACAAGGATGGTTGATAGCACGACTTTTAAATCGATTAAATTGGGATGATGAGCTTTCATCTTATATTGACCTATGTCCCGATTTTAAAGCGTTTTCTCAGGTGTTAGAAACCGAGTTAATTAATCTAGAAAAATTAGAAAACGAAGAAGATTATTTAAATAGTAAATACAGGCGTACCAATAAATATCGGTACAATAAGATTTTAGCAGAACTTCAAAATCGGTATCAGGTAAGAGAATCTAAAGCTTGGGATAGAGATGTGGTAGAGCTACTGCTGCAAGAATATGTCGTAGGATTTATACAGCAAAATGCAAGCATGACAGATGACTTACTGCTTGCTTGTTTCATGGATATAAAAGATGATTTTATTCCTTCACTTCTGAGTTTTTTAAGCCAGCCAGTTTTTATTATCGCAATTTTTCGTTCCAAATTTGAAACCCATGTAAAAAATTGTATTCAAAATCGGAAAGATTTAAAGCAGAGAAGGTCAGCTATCCTACAGAAAACGAAGCCTGTAAAAAAAATGCCTCTTTCCACGGAGAAAAGAGCACTCATTACAGAACTAAAAAACTATGTCCTTAAGCGAGCAAAAGAAGCTCGCTATCAAATTAGTGAATATCAATTTACTAATTTAAAATTATTATTAGCTCAAATAAAATCGAGTAAGAAGCTGAATACTTTTTTTTCTTTTTTTGGGGCGTATGATGCCCAAATTAAACTTTCTGCTGCTATCAAGGCTATGATGTTGCTTGAAGATGCGGACGCACACGTTGAATTTACACAGGATGAAATTAAGGCATTAGTGAAAGATGATTATCATTTTTCTCGTTTAAAAGGATATATGAAAGAACATTCCCAGCTATGGTGTTTAGAGTCCCAAATAACTGGGAACAACGAACGGTATTTTACGCTTACTTTTTAAATAGGATGTGGTTTTAAATAGGATTCGCGATAATCCTGTTCACGGTCTTCTATACAATTCATGACTTTCTCTACCATTTCGGGAGGTAATTCGGGGAGAGGAGGATCAATATCCTTTTCATGCAGTGTAGAGAACAATTTGAATTTTCTTTAGATCTGCTTCGTAAGAGGTAAGCAATTGTTTATCTTTATCTATCTCGGTTTGGATTTCCTGATAGTGAGTTTTTAAACGCGAGACGTTTGATTTTAATTGCTCCAGGACTGAAAATAATTGATCTGTATTTCCTAGATTTTGCGTAAGAGGCAATTGCTGGAGAGCGCCTTGCTCTGCTGCAGAAAGAGCGCTCAGAGGACGATCGTCTTTCAAGAACCTGGTTTTTCCACAAGCATATTTTAGTGTGCCTAGATAAGCTATTAATGAAAGAAATCCTATGATGGCACCGCTTAATGTAAAGGCAAGGAGGGTATTATTGTCATTTTGCGACTGATGACATAATTCAATTAATAAGGCATTACAGAATTGAATAGCTTCATCTGTTGGAGAAGCTGTAGTGTGAATGAAACCGCAAACATCCGTAACAGAATAAAAATCCCCGCAAGTCATTGTGGTATCGGGGATAATTGCATTTTGAAATTTATCGATTGCCTCTTTGTCCAACCTGTCTTTTTCTGCTATACCATGATAGATTAAATAAACAGAGAACATTAATAAAAGTGGTAGAGTAACAGATAGCGATATAATAGGATGACGTCTTACATAGCTATGTTTATTATCTGCTAAAAACTTAATCCATTGATTGATTTGGTCCATCTCCGCTTTGGTCTTTTCGAGCTCCGTTTGTTTTTGATTAATGCTAGTTTGTAGTTGAGATATGGTTATTTTAATATCATCCTTTATTTCCACGTTGTTATTATTGTTTGTTTCATTTTCTAATAAAGGGCGAGTTTCGTCAGGATTAGCGGGATTTGCTTTAGGAAAGAGTCGGAACATAAAAAAACCCCTTTTTTAATAATAATTTTAAAATACAAAAAGGATCTCAGAAAAACAATGAGATCCTTCCCTTATGCTTTCCCTTGTGCTTACAATGAGTAAAAAATAATAAATTAATTTTTCTCGTAAAGTTCTAACAACACATTTGCTTCTTCATTAAATTGACTGAACAAGAGAGGCAGGTTCAACAAAATATTATTTTTAAGCTCCACTTCAATGCGTGCAATGAGAGTCTTTAAACGAGGAATACCACAATAACAAAGCGCACCATGTAATTTATGAACGCGCCGTAACAATTCAGAGTAATTTTTATTCTCATGCAGTTCATTAATTGCGCCCAGATCCTCCGGCAGCATTTTGATGAATAAGTCCAACATTTCTTCAGCTAAACTGGGTTTGTTACCAGCAAGCTTAATTGCTAATTCCCAATCAATAGTCGGAAGGTGATTTAATTCCATAATTCTTCTCCTTAAGTCTTTTCAAACACTGCCATGGCCTCAATGTGTGATGTATGTGGAAACATATTCATGATTCCAGCTTGTAACAGCCTATAGCCATATTGGTGTACGAGCTCTCCTGCATCTCGTGCCAACGTTGCCGGATTACAGGAAACATACACTATCTTCTTTGCCCGCATCGTTTTTAGAGACGGCAACACTTCCTTTGCACCTGCACGTGGCGGATCCAACAGGATCTTATCGTACGATAGGTTCATCCAAGCAGCTTGTGCAGGCAGTTCCTGTAAATTTGCAGCGTAAAAATCAGCATTTTGGATGCGATTATGCCGCGCATTATCGGCCGCTCTTTTTACCATGTCAACACTACCTTCAACACCAATCACCTGGCGAACACGCTGGGCAATGGGTAAGGTAAAATTGCCTATGCCGCAAAAAAGATCCAGTACAGTCTCCTCTGGTTGTAAGTCAAGAAGATGGATAGCTTGCTTGACCATCAGCCGATTGATTTCCAAATTAATCTGAGTGAAATCGAGAGGATGAAATAAAAATTCTAACTGAAAATCCGGTAAGGTGTAAGATAATCGTTCATTAGTATTCGTTGGCCAAATCGGATGCACGGGTGCAGGGGGGTTGGGTTGTAAGTAAATATGAAAGTTATAAGTTTTACCAAAAGCAATTAATTTTTCTTGATCCTGATCAGAAAGCGGTTGCATATGACGAAAAACGAGTGCTCCCTCGGTATCGCCAATCGCGATTTCAATTTGGGGAATATGGCGATAGTGTTCTAATGAGAGCACTAATTGGCTTAATTCAACAAAACGTTCCCCTACGTTAGGATGTAAGACAGCACACTGTTCGAGATCAGCGAGATAACGGCTGGCTTTTTCCCGAAATCCTACCATAACCTTATTTTTCTTGATCACAAACTTCACGCCTAAACGTGCTTTACGGCGATAACCGACTGCCTCTGCTTGTAAGGGCGGTAAGATATTTTCAGGGAAGACATGACCAAAATGTTTCAGTTGATCCAGTAAAGTTTGCTGTTTTAAGGCTAATTGAGTCGCCATTCCCATGTGTTGCAAGCTGCAGCCCCCGCACAGGCCAAAATGCCGACAGGGTGGCACGACCCGGTCAGGAGAGGGCTTCACGACGGTTAACATCTCCGCTTCATTATAGTGACTGCGTTTCTGCGTGAGTCTATAAGTGACAGTTTCATTCGGCAGAGCGCCATTAATAAACGTCGTCTTATTTTGGATGGCAGCAATTCCCCGCCCATCATGGCTGAGAGCATGAACATCAATAACTGGCGCGTTTTCTTCGCGTTTGTCAAGTTTTACATTTTGATTCATATGGATGACAATAGAGTTATAAGAAGGACATTAATAATAAGAAACTATATATTGATTGATCACAAAATACAAACCAGGACGACAGGCCAAAAGGACAAAAAATGAGCTATAATGGAGAAAAGAGTTCGAAAAATGCCCAAAGCACTAAAGTGTGCTTTTGCGAAAATAGCTCCAAAGCCGATGAATGATGAGATAAAAGAAACATGATAGCTACGTGGTGTGCACGTCCTCACGTGAAAGGAGGAAAGCCTAAAGCGAAGCTGAGGTTTCTAGAATAGGAGAGCGGGTTTTGAGAGGTTTTTGCGAAAGCACGCTTTAGTGTTTCTAGCCATCGTGGTAAAACTGATAAGTCAAAAGGATCTATTTTATGACTGACGCTACTACCACGAATACCATGGAACGTGAATTCTTATACGGTGCCCATAACTATGCACCCTTACCGGTTGTTTTAGTACGCGGAAAAGGGGTGTATGTGTGGGATGAAGCAGGAAACCGTTACCTCGATATGATGAGTGCCTATTCTGCGGTGAGCCATGGGCACTGTCACCCAAAGTTAGTCCAAGTCTTACAAAAGCAAGCCCAGCAGTTAAACATTGTTTCCCGCGCTTTTTACACAGATAAGCTTGGACCTTTTCTTGAGCGTGTTTGTCAATTAACCCATTTCGATAAAGCACTCCCGATGAACTCCGGTGCGGAAGCAGTGGAGACGGCTATCAAAGCGGCGCGTAAATGGGCTTATACCGTAAAAAAGGTGGCAAAAGATCAGGCCCACATTATTGCCTGCCAGGGGAATTTTCATGGCCGTACTACCACTATTATCAGCATGTCAACGGAACCTAATTACCGAGAAGGCTTTGGCCCCTTCACCCCTGGCTTTACCCTGATTCCCTATGGCGATCCTATTGCCTTAGAGCAGGCTATTACGCCGAATACCGCTGCTTTTTTAGTGGAGCCTATCCAAGGGGAGGGGGGAATTAACGTACCCCCCGCGGGTTATCTTAAAGCGTGCGAAACTCTCTGCAAGCGCAATAACGTCTTGATGATTTGCGATGAAATTCAGACGGGGCTTGGGAGAACGGGCAAGTTGTTTGGCTATCAACATGACGATGTTACCCCCGATGGTATTATTTTAGGCAAAGCGCTAGGGGGTGGCATCCTGCCTGTATCCCTTTTCTTAAGCCGCAAAGAAGTGATGGATGTTTTCACACCCGGCGACCATGGCAGCACCTTCGGCGGTAATCCCTTGGCGGCGACAGTCGGTTTAGCAGCGATTGAGGTATTGTTAGAAGAGAATTTGATTGAACGCGCTGCTAAATTAGGTGGTTATTTTCAAAACAAACTGAAAACTATCCACTCCCCCCTTATTAAAGACATCCGAGGAAAAGGTTTGTTAATCGGGGTTGAAATTGATAAAAGCTATCCTGCCCGCGAGATTTGTCTTAAACTCTTGCACCACGGTATCTTGACTAAAGAAACTCATGGCACAGTGATACGCTTTGCGCCGCCGCTTATTATTACCGAAGAGCAAATTGATGCGGCAGTAGAGGCATTAAAACACGTTATCGCGGAAAAATAGAAGGGCCGCTTATGATCAAGCACATTAAAAATAATTTATTTATGTTTTGGATTTCTTGTTTAGTAAGCATAGGTGGTATTTTATACGGCTATGATATTGGTGTGATTTCAGGTGCATTGCTTTTCATTAAAGACACGATTCCCATGACAGATACGCAAATTGGGGTGATTGTCGGCGCAGTATTAGCGGGTGGATTAGTGGGAACCTTGTTGGCAGGGCCGATTGGCGATGGTTTTGGCAGACGTCCGCTAATTATTCTATCTAGTTTAGTCTTTATTTGCGGTGTCATCCTGATTTTGCTGGCTCATTCTTTTATTACGATGTTGCTAGCACGTTTATTACTTGGAACAGGTGTCGGAGTGGTGGCTGTGGCGGTGCCTTTATACGTCTCCGAAATTGTTTCAGCCAATGACCGGGGCAAATATGTCACATTTTTCCAACTGCTTCTCACTTTTGGTATTGTCATGGCTTATTTTGTTGACCTTATTTTTACACCTTCTGGCAATTGGCGGGGAATGTTTGCCGTCGTATTAGTGCCCGCTTTTATCTTATTCATCGGTATGTTGTTTCTTCCTGAAACACCACGCTGGTTAGTTGCAAATAACCAAGCTTCGCTCGCACGCCAAATTCTTCGACGTATTCGCCCATCTGCCATAGAGGTAGAAAATGAAATGCACACTATTCAACTTAGCTTGCATGAAACCCAAGGATCATGGCGCGAATTATTTTCGCCATCATGCTGGATGATGACCTTAACAGCAGTGAGTGTGGCAATTTTCAATCAACTGACAGGAATTAATTCATTCTTACAATATGCTCCTTTACTTTTAAAAAATGCCGGCTTAGGTTCCGATGTGGTGACGATGATCGGTTCAGCTGGTATTGGAATTCTTAATTTTCTTTGTACCATTATTGCTATTGGGTTTATTGATACGCTTGGCAGACGTCCCTTGTTATTAATTGGTGTGATGGGCGTGATTATTGCGGAATGTTATTTAGGCCTTATTTCTCACTTAGGTTTAAGTGCGTTGACCACGGGTGTACTTTCGCTTATTGGTTTATTCATTTTTATCGTTTTCTTTGCGATTGGCCCTGGGGTAGTCGTGTGGTTAGCGATTTCTGAATTGTTTCCTACACGAGTGCGAGGGAAAGGAATTGCGCTGTGCCTCTTTTTCAATTCCCTTGCCTCGACTTTATTGGCGACTTTTTTCTTACCCCTTTCTCACGCTTTAGGCATGAGTCAAACTTACTGGTTATTTGCTACTTTTACCTTAGGCTATTTCCTCGTTGCCCTTTTCCTCTTACCTGAAACCAAGACCAAATCTTTAGAGGAAATTCAATTTCAACTACAGAAAAAAGTTGCCTTATCAGGGGAGGTTCACCAATAGTTTTTTATACATGACACCGTACAGGATGAACATAAATGGCATCGTCCAGATTGAACCAATGCCCATTGGAATGAGGCTGATGAAGACAATTAAGAATTGTAAAAATAGAATTCCAAGCAAGCTCCAAAAATTAGAGCGTGTAATATGGAAAGAAGCTTTCACTGCTTTCCACGGATTTAAGCCTTTATCGAGGATGAGGGCCATTCCCATCATCATACGAATAGAAAGATAAATTAGCCCGATGGTGCCGATGAGGCACAATAAGACAGATATAATAGAACCGAGTGTAGATCCTCTTGTTGCCGCACCTAAAAACACGCCGATAAAGATAGCAATAAAAGGTGGGATAAAAATAATCACTTGGAGGATATAAAGCCCAATCGCGCGAAGAGCAATCGCACCATCAAATGCGCGAAACAGCTGGGTATAGGTGATAGGTAAATCAAATGCGCGTTGGATGCCGATGTAGAGCAGCCCAATTTGCATCAAGAAGATAATAATTTGGCCGACAATACCGACGATAAACCCTAATCCTGGCGACATCCCTTTCGCAATGCCTTGGAGAATGCCAATCCCGAAAGCGATGATGAATAAAATAATGAAAGCTGCCCAAAAAGATTTTTTTGAACCTTTTACTTTGTCCCAAGCGTTGCCGAGGGTTTCACCAACAGGTAATACATATAGCGCGTCCATGCTTGCTCCTTCATTTATCACCGCTGAGCCATTGCGGATCCACTTCAAATTCATCTGCAATTTTTTGCAGTAACTCCGGATCCGGTAATTGCTGACCTTCCAACAGACACCATGCCTGCTGTTTAGGAATATCGATCAACTTACTTAGAATAGCAGCGCGTTCTCGTATTTGTACAGGCGCCCCGGTTTCATCGAGGCAGCTATTGAGTCGTTGGGCAAAGTTTCTTGCACTTTGGGGCACAATATTCTCCTCTTACGCTTGCTGAGGATTCAGCTTGATTCAGTTTTGAGTATACGTAGGGGGGTACGGAAGCAGCAATCGTGACAAACCCCCCTTAATTCAGGGGTTCCCCCTACATATTCATGTAGCCTGCGGCGACCATGGTATTGCGAAGGAGCATGGCAACAGTCATGGGGCCAACGCCGCCTGGTACGGGGGTGATCCATGCTGCTTTTTCTTTTGCAGCTTCGAAGTCCACATCGCCTGTCAGCGTGCCATCGGCCAATCGGTTTTGGCCGACATCGATGACAATAGCTCCTTCTTTAATCCATTCTCCTTTAATGAGTCCTGCTTTGCCGGCAGCGGCAATAAGGATATCAGCTTGTTTAACAAAGTAGGGAAGATCAACTGTAAATCGATGGCAGACTGTGACGGTTGCGCCAGCGATGAGCAATTCCAAGGCCATGGGACGTCCCACAATATTCGAGGCGCCTACGACGACGGCATGTTTGCCTTTAGGGTGCTGATGAATATGATCTAACAAAAGCATAATGCCGTATGGTGTGCAAGGTTTAAGCAGGGGCCGGCGTTGTGCGAGCCGGCCGAGATTGTAAGGGTGGAAGCCATCGACATCTTTTTTAGGATCGATTAATTCGAACAATTGATCGGCATTAATATGTTTAGGCAGTGGTGCTTGCAACAAAATGCCATCAACAGCAGGATCCTGATTGAGTTGTTGAATGAGGGCGATAAGTTCTGCTTCTGGGATAGTTTTAGAAAGGGGGTAATAAAATGATTTAATCCCGACTTCTTCGCAGGCTGTGCGTTTGTGATGCACATAGAGAGCAGAAGCGGGATCATCGCCTACCAGTATGACTGCTAGCCCCGGTTGTTTTTGGCCTTGTTGTAATTTTGTTTCAATAATGGCACGAATGTCTGCTCGGATTTGAGCAGCGATGATTTTTCCGTGAATGAGTTGGGCGGTCATCAAACATACTCGCTAAAAAATATAGTTAAAAAATAGAATTCATTTTGATATAGCTGGTTACTATAATAACACCCGTTCGTCAATAGGAGAGTACAAAATTGTTTCTAACTACAAAATCTATTTTAAGAGTATTGGGAATGGGCAGTATGGCGGGCGCCGCTCCAGCAGCAGAGTCGGGAGAGATGATTTCTACACACTGGATAAGTAATGGGACGCGCTATTTATATCAAGCTTATGCCCAGCTACCATCCATGACTCAAGTGATGAGCCAGTTGAGAGAATGTGGGATTAATGCGACTACAAACGCTGCTACGTCGGCTACGAATGCGGTGGCTGATTTTGATTTAATAGAATCATGGACGGGCTGTATGTCAGGGGTGATGAGAGAAATGGCGTTTTTTTGGCGAGGGACAGGCGATATGCCCCACATCACAGAAGAAGAATGTGTTGAGCAACTTGTGCAGCGAGGAGTTGAATTGCAGCAGTCTATTGAAACATGTTCCTCTTGGGGTGTAACTCTTACTGCATTAGTGGGAGGAGGAATGCTTGGTATGGTGGGGATAGCAGCACTTACCTATTGTGCGCATTATCGTTATTGCCGTCCTTCTACTCCTGCGCCGCAGCCGGGGGCGGCCGGCTTGCCGCTATAAGAAAATTAACTATTTTTCTTGCGTTTAAAGAAAGGCGCTATACAATAGCGGCGTCAGGATCATTGACGATTTTCATTGTGCTGAGTATTATCCACTCTCTTTACGTGAAAAACGGGGTATAGCGCAGTCTGGTAGCGCGCCTGCTTTGGGAGCAGGATGTCGGGGGTTCAAATCCCTCTACCCCGAAACAAGCGGGTAGTACTTTTTCCTGCCAATGGTGAAGGAATGCGCCCGTAGCTCAGTAGGATAGAGCATCGGCCTTCTAAGCCGAGGGTGGCAGGTTCGAGTCCTGCCGGGCGCGTTAATGATTGACATATTAATATGGTGGCCGTAGCTCAGTTGGTAGAGCCCCGGATTGTGATTCCGGTTGTCGTGGGTTCGAGCCCCATCGGTCACCCCATCTTATCCTTAGATGGGCCGCTAGCTCAGTTGGTAGAGCAGCTGACTCTTAATCAGCGGGTCGTAGGTTCGATCCCTACGCGGCCCAACTAAAAACAAACTTAAAATCAATAGCTTGCGAGACAGCAAGTGATCCCTTATTTAACCTGCCAAAGTCCTTGCGCGACTTTTGCGCGACCTAGATTCGCAACTGTAGTTGTTCTTAACAAAGTAAGTGTAGGTTTGCGTTGTTCTTCACAAACTTTATTTGATGCTTCCCATAAGTTAAGCAACTCAGCTGCTGAGTAATGAGTTGTTATCCTTGTCGATTTATGACCAAGTAAATCCTGCCTATCCTCAAAACTCACACCTGCAGATCGCAATCGTCTATCAAACGTGTGCTTTAGATCATGTACACGTGCATTTGGAATGAGAAATATAATAAGCAAATTATTTCGCTTGATCAGATAAACGATGCAGCGATGGTGAAGGCGCGGGTGGTAGTGGGGGAGTGTGTTTTTACTGATTATATTATGTTGCTAAAAATAGATGGAAAATGGATGATTAGAAATAAAAGTTTTACTACTTGATAATCTCAACCATCGTTCGAGTGCAAACTAAAACGATGGTTGACCAAATCACTACGGTTTAAATGATTGTTGTGGCGTCAAAGAAGGAGCGTAAGCTGGTTCAGGTTTTGATACTTGATACGGCTTATTCATCCATGGGGGAGGCGCTTTTAATTCTGTCTGCAATTTTTGCTTTTGCAGTTCCTCTAAAAAAGCTTCCGCTTTTCGCGTTTGATCTGTTACAACTTTTTCTCCAGATGAATGAAACATTTTACTATTATCTTCATAATGCTTTTTAGCTATTCCAGCAGCTTCTATCGCTTTTTCAAGTCGATTTAAATCTCTATAAACTTCAGCAATTGCTACGGCAGAATCACCCAAGCGTTGTCCATCTGTCTTATTTGTCTTTCTAGCCTCATAGGCATTGATCAATAATTGCAAGGCATTTTCTAGGATTCCTTCGCGTTCTGCTGGTGCTACAGTTTTTGCATAATTACGTAAAAAATTAGCAAAATGAGTGAAATGAGATTGCAGATCATGAAAAGCTGCTTTGTCTTCTTCAGTTAGTGGTATACCTTGTTCTGCAAATGTTTGAAAGGTCTTCTCGTACAACTTATTAGCTTCTTGAAATTTTATATTAACAGAAGGCTCATTGATATAGATTTTAGAATCCATCAATGCAATATAATTTGCTAAAGCAGGTAATGAACCTGTTAAGTTTTTATATTGTTTAGCAATTTCAAAACCTGTTTCAAATGCTTTAAGGCCCGCCTGATATTTTTCAAGGGCTTCCTTTTGCATGTTAGGATCTTTCTTATTCTTTTCTCCTAATTTTAAATTTGCTAATCCGATATTACGGTAAGTATTACTGACCCAGAAAGCTTTTGTTTCTTTATCTAAGCCTTTTGTTTCTTCGGCTAATTTTAAAGCGAATTCATATTTTTCTAGTGCCGCTTCACTTTGATTCATTTCCCTTAATCTAGTTGCCAAGATGAAATTCGCCTTGATTTTTATTTCATCAGTCAATTCTTCCTTGGGTCTTGCTAAAGCGAGATTAGCAAGCAATTCTACTTTGTGCCAGCTACCAATTTGCTCAAAATATCCACCGACTATGAGTAACTGTGTGGCGGTAAGTGTATTTGTTACATCGGTATTTAATTCTCTTTCTAAGTTGCCGCCAAGTATTTTTTTTGCTTCTTCAGCTAATTCTTCAATACGACGTTGGCTGCGAAAATTAATGACAATTTCATAAAATTTCTGAAAACTTCCCCTCTCAAATCGAGTCTGCATACTATCTTCCTGTTTCCGTGTTTTAATAAGTGAAGGGCGTACCTTAGCATCGAGTGGAGAGGTTTTCAACGAGAAGAATTCCTTAAACTATAACCTATATCGATATATCGGAAAATCACGATATAATGGGCATTATGGATATGATTACTGTTCTAAAAGCTCTATCAAATGAAAAGCGATTTAAAATTCTTCAGTGGTTAAAAGAAACAAAGAAGAATTTTAAATCAAATCGTTGCGATGTTGAAAAAGATGGGATCTGTGTTGACCTTATCGAGGAAAAATAGGTCTTTCACAATCAACTGTTTCACAATATTTAATGCTTCTTCAACAAGCTGGGTTGATTATTACTGAACGTCGCGGTCAATGGATGTTTTGTAGGCGCAATGGAAAAACCATCCATGAATTAATGAAAAAACTCCGAGAATTATAAAAAAATTTAATAACTTAAATCGGGAATTTGCAATATACAAATTTGATCATTTACAAACTAAGAGGTGTTTATGCAAAACGAGGTCGGAAGTAAAAAATTTACAATAGATGAAATAATGAATTTAATCGAAAAATGGTTAGTTTCTGATGAATTAAATGCAAATATTTTATCTGAAAAATTCCAATTTACTTCGCCTGTTTGGAAGAGAGCAAATAAGATGGAATTTCTTGCTCAATTTGCAGATCCAAAATCATATAAGGAAGTGGCATTATCTAAAATCACTCAGTTTGACCCTATTCAATTGAAAAATTCCGATAATAAGCATTTTGCGATTATTCTACAGTATCACACGAAGAATTTATGTAAAGTTTATGAAACGGTTTTTGGTATCGTTGAGGATGGATTGTTAGTCGAACTAAGATCAATTTATGATTTAGATGAGACTAAAAAGGTGTTAGAGATTAGATAAAATAAAAGAGAATGCTATGTATAATTCCTGCTTTTTTAAAAATAAACCTTTTTCTTGATCATGAGAGCCGCTAACAATCAGCACCTGCACAGCGCCATTTTTCTTTCCTTTATTAGATACAGTGATAAGTAATTCATAACCAACAATCTCCCATAATTAAGGTAATGCCACGCAAAAATCATCTATCATTAAGGTCGTGCCTCCTGGATTATATACAGCTGGAGCATTGATATTTTGTCCAATGATAAAGCCCTCGATTTGTGTTTTATTATCAGCAACATAGATAAAATAATTTGGATTATCTAATATGGTGACAAACCATTGACGTTGTAATTCATTAGCATTTTCTGCACGTTTCCAAAATGCGGATTTGCCTTCTCATAGAATCTACGCTTTTGATCGGAGAGTGAAACCATAGAAGGAATATCTTCACCATTTGCGCGTCTTATTACAAATGAGCTTGATTTTTCCATGGTATTTTCCTTATTAGATTTTTACTCAATACAGGTTCTTCAAGAGCATTCTCGTCGCTACTGAGATAAATTAGTTACTTATTCATATAATATCTTTCATTGCCAAAGCGCCAAATGCCAGCATGATAATGCTGGATAACCAGTTGATAATGCGCATTGTATTGGGTGTAATTCGATGATGAAGGAGAAACGCTACGCCGCCGCTTAAGCATAGCCACCAAATAGCTGATCCAAGTGTGATACCTGCAACAAGAAGAATAGCATCAGTGTAGTCTTTACTTGTGCTACCTAAACCTAATCCGGCAAAGATAGCGACAAAAGAAAGAACGGTCATCGGATTGGTTAATGTTAAAAAGAACGTGGTTGCGCAAGCATGCCAGGACGATCTGTCTGAGTATCCAGTAGCTGATCGTTTACGAGATGGAGTAAATATGTGTTTGATACCAAGATAGAGCAAAAATATACCACCGATTAACCGTATCCAAAATTGCTGAGTTACCAATAATGATGATATTGCAGTTAATCCAAAACCTGCAATTAAGCCATATGTGCCATCTGCCAATGCAGCACCTATACCTGTCATTAGGCCAACCTTGAAGCCATCATGCAACGAGCGTTGGATGCAAAGAATGCCAATAGGGCCAACGGGTGCAGCAATGGCAAGCCCGATTATCAGGCCTTTTATGAAGAGTGTAAGCACGGCTAAATTCTCATATGGTTTTTAATTAACTGATACGAACTTTTCTTACATTAACATAAATCGATCGGATGATCGACAATACGTACTACTTTTGCTTCGGCATAAAGATTGAAACCTATATTTAGGGTGACTTATAATAAATGGGCCCAATATCACAATAAAGCGCGTCACCTGCCTCGTGTGAGCAGCGTCCTTTACTAGGTGAGATAAAATTATGTTAACTATTGAAAAAATTATCCAGAAACTTTTTTAGGATTGGTTCTGTTAAGGATGAATTTTTCTTGTTTTGCTTCAGACGTTAAAACAATGCGCATTTCAGAATTTTCTAATAACAAAGTAAATGTCTGGAAAACGATTATTTACCCCAATAAAAATCAAATTTTGAAGATGCACCGACGCGAATATAATAGAGTGGTTGTTGCATTGGACACAGGTACATTAAAAATTACAAATAACAAAGGTAAAACGCATTATTTAAATTTAGAAAAAGACCATGCCTATTATCTAACGAGAGATACCCGTGACGAATTGCACACAGATGAAAATATTAGCGAACATCCAATAAAAGTTTTAGTGATTGAGTTAAAAAGATAAAGATTATGAGCATGCTATAAAAGTCTTAAAATCGCTACCCTGCGATATTTTTCTTGGTGCTCATGCAGGATATTTAATCTGAAGCAAAAATATTCTTTATCAAAAAAGAGTCGGTCAATCCTTTCATTGATCCGATAGGTTATAAAAAGCATGTTGAGAAAAAGAACAGAAATTTTATAAAGAATTTAAAAAAACAAGAGTTAGCAGCGAAGAGTTAACATATATGAAAATAATGAAAACAGAAAGAGTGATTTTACGATCCTTTATTCTTGCATGTTTTGTATAGGATCAAAATTGGTAAAAAATATCACACCGCTTCATAATCTACTTTAATAGATACGTGATTATTATTGTCTATAAGTTTTCCTGTTTATTCCACTATGAAGTATATTTTGTTGAAACTACATTTGCTGTCTTGGCTTCTTCCTTATAGCTTCTTCTATTTCCATAGCTGACATGTTTTTTTCTTTTATTGCTTTAAGAGTGATTGCTTGATTACGCAACGCTTCAAGGCCGCCGGATTCGCTTCCTAGAAGTGCTCCTAGCTGGGCAGGTTTTAATCCTAATTCAGCTATTTCTTTAACAGATATTAATTCTTCTCGTATTGCCTGAATTCCATTTTCAACAAGAAGATACTCTAGCAGGGCTGGGTATAAATCCAAGGTGACAATTTGATCGACAGTAATTAATCCCTCCCATACAGCTTGGATGCCGGGGTTCGTAAGCAGTGGTAAACGATGCGCCTTCGAGAGGTTAGCAGCTGAGGGGTAATTTGCTAGAAGTATTTCTTCACGTTTCTTTTGTGACAAGCTCCAAATTCGATTTATGTTATCGGCCAAAGAGAGATTGTAACTATTTCCATCTGCTAAATACTTTAATTGGGGTGGTAAAAGTGAAGCGTCTTTTAATAAATTGTTCCAGTGTGAATTTACACGGCGTAAAAGAAATTGATCTCTTTTGCTAAAGAAGCTAAAAATTTTTAAATAAAGTTCATCTGCTAAAAGTTTATTGCTAAAAAGGTTGTTGGTATAATTTTTTTAGATGGGTGTGCTGAATTGTTATTTACTGTTTCCACTGTTAAATCACCCAATTCTTGGGTATTGCTAAAGGCTGTATCAGCAGATCTCTTATGAGAGCTAATGTTAATTCCTTGGGGATAGATGAATGGGCTGCAGACGCCCGTTGGAGCTTCAATAACATTAGTCGTATCTTGCGATTTTTTTAATTCGGGAAATACCTTATAGTGGTTTAAGGATATAACTACTCTATATTTCGTCCGCAATTGGCCAGATTCGCGTACATAACATGCATTATGGTTAACAGGATTTTCCTTCTTCTGAATAGAAACTAAATGCTTTTCAGCTTCATTTCTATCGAATAATTGTGTGGTTACCAATATAGTGCCATTTTCTCGTTCTTCCCATTGAAAAGAATTCAAATGATCCTTAATATATTTCTTTTTGGCTAATATTAACAAATCTGTTAAGAAAGCTTCATTTTCATCAAAATAAAAGCATATATACCGGCTATGTTCATATCGCTTTAGTGGTTGCTTAAATTTTTCAATTATTATGTTTGAAAATCCGGCATCCTCTGCTTCTTTACTCCATTGCTCGTAAATATTAAATGAGCGAGCCTTTTCGCGTTCTGCTCCTCGTGTACCAGGAAAAGAGTAATTATCGCTAGGATGCGTATAATAAAGCTGATATCTAGGGAAATGATATGTAGGCCGCGTTTCCGCATTCCATTTGAATTCGGTTCTATCTAAATTATTAGCTGAATGGACTTGATTTAAGAAGTCTGCAACAAATCTTAAATCTTGAATACTAATAGTCATAAAAACCCTCGTTACGTTGATTAATAATTATAAAGTAGAAATCGCGGGTGAATTATCTCTCAATATTATTAAAGAATTCTTAACAATAAAACAATGGAAGGAGGAAATAAAGAAGCTTTTTTGCCATCAGCTAAAGATGGCAGCAAAAAATTTAGCAGAATAAAAACGCCTAAATATTAATAAAGCTTATGAGAAAATTTATAGTGAAATGAAGAAAATCAATGAGAACGATGCAAATTTAGGATATAAATTTAAAAAAGATCCTTGTAAGGTAGATATAAACAGAGATAAATCTTTTCTGATTATTAAAGAGAATATGGGTGTGTTGAATGAAGGGGAAAAGGCGCTGATCTGCTCTGAGGTTTTTAGGTCAAGGTAAATTAGAGATAATGCCCTTCAGCAAGAGGGCAAAGGGAATATTATTCCTGAATATGATGTTTAATTGCTTCAGCTATCCACTGGTTCAAACTTATCTTATGCTGTTTTGCGGCAATATAAACTTGTCTATGTAATTCAGGGTCAATACGCAGATTAAATTTCCCAGAGAAGGGCTTTTCTGGCTCTTCATTGCGCTCTTTGCAAAAAGCGAGATAATCATCAACAGATTCCCTAAATGCTTTTTTAATTTCAGCAACATTGAGCCCCTGAAAGGTAATGACATCACGGGTGTTAATTACTTCCCCGTGAAAAATGTCAGCCTCGTCATCAAATTCGACATGACCTATATAGCCTTTGTATATTAGCATTTGATACCTGCCTCTTTTAAAAAACGTCTCATCGAGACAACAGCACCTTTATCAGTTTCTTTTTGAGGATGTGGACGGTGAAAGACGGCACGTATATTATTCAGTGCAATTCTTACCCGAGAGCCATTACCTTCTGATATTTCCGCCCCCAAAGCACTCAGCATTGCTTCAATATCACGCCATGCAATACCTGCTTGGACAGGATTTTGAAAGAGCTGCTGTAGGGTTTTCTGGTGCTTCTTATTCATTGTAGCATAGTACCATAAAATAGTACCATATCAAGCTTTGGAATTTTAATCCTTGCTTGAATTTTGCTTGACTGAGTCCTGCATCGTTATGCATTATTGTGCATTGTAACGGGCATCATACGAAATAAAGTTGTTAATAATCAATAACTTAAATTTTACATTACTGCCTCTTAATCAGCGGGTCGTAGGTTCGATCCCTACGCGGCCCATTTCAAAAATGTTAAAATCAGGTTTTTCTCAATCCTTATAAATATGAGAGCTTTGATACAACATGAATGAATTAACTTATCGTGGCTCAACCATTACTTTAAATTATATCGAAGGTCCAAAGAATGGATTACCGCTATTATTAGTGCATGGAAATATGAGTCGATGGCAGGCTTTCTTACCCATCATCTCAGATCTTTCATCAGACACGCACGTGTTTGCATTAGATTTGCGCGGGCATGGTAAGTCCTCTCATGCTACCGGTACCTATATGCTGCAAAATCATTTGCATGATGTTACCTCTTTTATTAAAGAACAAATTGGATCACCTGTTATTTTATTTGGTATGTCTTTAGGTGGTATGATTGGTTTAATGGCTGCTGCACATTATCCAGAATTAATACGCAGCATTATTATTGCCGATTCGCCATTAACGTTGGAAACGCTGCGACCTATAGTCGAATCTCAAAAAGAGTTAGGACATCGTATTCTTCATTATCTTAAAACCAACCAAATTAATAAGGTATATGAAGAAATGAATGATAATTTTTCATCTGAAAGTATTTGTATGTGTGATCCAGATATCCTTGTGACAACATTTGATAGATATGAAGAAATGATTTTTGGGTACAACATAGAGAAATTATTCCCATTAATCAGGTGTCCGATATTAATTATGCGTGGTGAAGAAAAGTTGGGGAGTATGATAACTGATAATGATATGAGAGTGGCTACAGCGTTACTTCCTCAGTTAAGACAATGCAGAATCACTGGCGTGGGACATTCTCTTTTGATGAGTAAAGAAATTGTTTTAGAAACAGTAATGTGCTTTTTACGCGAACAGATTAATGGAAATAGAGGAAGAACGCCGCTTGTGCCGGAGGTTGTTTATAGGGGGGATAGAAGTTAAGGTGGATTTTTGTGGATAGTTTTTATGTTGCTAAAAATAGAGAATGATTAGTTACTATATCTTTAGGAAGATGGTTCATAATTTTTTATTTATACGCCCATCGGTTTCACTATAGTTTGCATAATCATTATCAGTATTTCTAAACTATTCGTAGTTAGTAGATAAACAAAAGGTCTGTCCTTGCGAAATGTTCAAATAAAAATTCTCCATTATTAAAATGATAAGCTAATACTCCAAACCATGTTGTTGGACTTACCAATGTTTAACATCTACCACAATAAAGCAATTTTGGATTTTTTGAAAATTTTATCATCGCTAATTAGCGTTAATTTTTCGCTACGCGCTTGAGCGATTAACATTCTGTCAAATGGGTCTTTATGTTTCCCGTCTAATGTGCCAGCAGCAATAGCATGATCAAGTGAAATAGGCAATTCTTCAAAACGTTCTCGTCGTACGTATAATGAAAGCTGACCTGCCTGTGCGTGGCGCATTACTAATTTTTCTTGGGAAAAATTCAATGATTTTTTATGAATAGTAACTTCCCAAAAATCTTTCAAGAAATCGACGATTACGTTGGTACAAATTTGCATTTTTAGTTTCCCATGTCCCCGTTTTCACCGTAAAACCAATGGTAGCAATGGCTTTGCTCAGAAGCAAAAGAGGCATAACGTTAAGATAATTAGGAACCGTGCGGATACTGGCATATCCTTCAAGAAAGGATTGCTTTCTAGCAGCATTGTTCGACCAATCTCCTAATTCTAGAGAACAAAAATCTTCTTCAGCAAAACTTCCTCGCGCTGAAGACCAATCGATAATTCCTTGTACCCTGCCTTCTTTCACTATCACATTACCAGGTCTGAAATCACGATGAGTGATGCAGGGCCCATCTGTTGAAATCAATAATTGGATATTAGAATTGTAAAAATGACGACATTGATCAAGCAGTTGCTTAGGCAGGTGATGGCTGCATTCAGCAAAACCTTCTTCAAATTTAAAAGTAAAATAAGATGTGGGGTCGAAGCTTAATTGTTGTGGCTGAGTAAGATCACCATAACTTGCTGCTTTACTCGCATGAATTTTTGCAAGTAACAATCCAATTTCATATGCTAAACTATCGGTAAAATCTGTTATCTTAAGCAAGTTGCCCTGGAGACATTCCATTAAAATTGCACCATACACCCCTGATTCTGGCTCTATTGTATCAATGATACGCGGTACGGGTAATTTATCAGAAAAATATTTTAAAAAATAAATTTCACACAGATAATCGCTTGAGCGCGTACATATTTTTAAAATATATTCTCTACCATTTGATTGTGAAATTTTATAAACAGTGGCGACGATTGCTTCTTCATGCTCAATGCGTGTGAATTTAGCATTTTTAAGATTAAAGCGTTGTTGAGTGATTAGATTATTCATGTGTCTCCTGGAATGTGAAATTATGCCGTATATTTTTATAAATTAATTCATATTTGTTTTACATACCATTCAGAAACGACGTATAATCCCTGTTTTTTTAAAAATAAACCTTTTTCTTGATCATGAAAGCCGCTAACAATCAGCACCTGCACAGCGCCATTTTTTTTTCCTTCGTTAGAGACAGTGATAAGTAATTTATAACCAACAGTCTCCCATAATTCAGGTGATGCAACGCAAAAATCATCTATCATTAAGGTCATGCCGCCTGGATTATATACAGCGGGAGCATTAATATTTTGTCCAATGATAAAGCCATCGATTTGTGTTTTATTATCGGCAACATAGATAAAATAATTTGGATTATCGAGTATAGTGGTAAACCATTGACGTTGTAATTCATTAGCATTTTCTGCGCGTTTCCAAAATTGTGGATTTGCCTTCTCATAGAATCTACGCTTTTGATCGGAGAGTGAAACTATAGAGGAAATGTCTTCACCATTTGCGCGTCTTATTACAAATAAGCTTGATTTTTCCACAGTATTTTCCTTATTGTTTTTACTTAACGCATGTTGACCATGCCTATTACCTAACGAAAGATACTCCTGACGAATTGCACACAGATGAAAATATTAGCGAACATCCAATAAAAGTTTTAGTGATTGAGTTAAAAAGATAAAGATTTTTGGCAGACCTTAAGGCAAGTTCGGCATCTCTGGGTTTATTTTGAAAGTAAGTGGGGCGCTACTTACATAAAGCATAGGGCAAGCTCATTACATTGATACCTTGTTTTTGAGCTATTTCTGTCGGAAAATTTTTAGGATCACTCTCCCTTAATAACGAGGTACCGTTAGCAGCCTTTGTAGATATAGCTAGGGATAAATATAATTTTTAAATAAACTAGCATATAAAATTATTTATTTTCAATAAGTTAAGTGTCAGATTGCTGCCTTTTTAGATTTCAACTGTGGAATATTCTATTTATAGACAATATCTTTCAAGCTGGATAAAATTAGCACCTTTAGCTCTTATATCAAAAGCTTGAGACTCAAATTATGTCAAAAAATTATCTCTGGACAAGCCTAAAAGCACGCTTGCAACTCATACGTACTACAAATGGCCAGCATTTTAATTGGCTCTTTCTCGCAGGTGGGCCTGGGCTAGGGTCTGATTCATTAAATCCACTCATTCAAACCCTAAATTTACCCGGCACTATATGGAAGCTTGATTTACCAGGTGATGGTTCTAATTTAACAGACGACGATGCTCAAGCTTTTTCAAGTTGGTCAGAAGCACTCGCAGAAGCGGTGGGTGCATTAGATAATGTGATTTTAGTTGCACATTCAACAGGTGGCATGTATTCACTGGCAACGCCTGCATTAGAAAAATTATTAACTGGTTTAGTGTTAATGGATTCAGCGCCTAATGCATCGTGGCAGCAGCATTTTATGGAAGTTGTTAAGCAGCATCCTATACCTGGAGCAGAACAGCTTCATCAAACTTATTCGGAAAATCCAAATAATGAAATATTAAAACAATTAACTATTTTATCCGCGCCTTATCTTTTTACTAAAGAAGGATTGAAGAAAGATATTTCTTTTCTTGAATCGTTGCCCTATAACTTCAGGACGTGTGAATGGTCGGCGCAGCATTTTGATTCAACATACAAAGCTAAATGGATCCCTAAAAATATTCCCACATTGATATTTGCTGGGGAAGAAGATGCTATTACGCCATTACGTTTATTTATAGAATCTGCGGATTTTCAACGGCCGAATATTATGCTACGAAAAATAAAAAATGCAGGTCATTTTCCTTGGATTGAAAACCCAGAAGAAATAACTACTGTTTTTAATGAGTATGTACAAATTTTATTGTAGTTGGATAAAATTATGGCAGCTATAGCGCGACTTAATTAGCATCACAGCGATCATTGCTAATAACTAAAATTATTAATTTTAAGGCGGGGTGAATAAAAGTTTGACCCCAATAGGCAATGGTATTATATTGCATCAACTTAATAAAGTTTATCTCAAGCCAGATTTCAAGGAAATATAAATGAAAGCTAAATTTATTATTTTGCGGACTGGTTCGTTTTGGAGAAATGTTGATGTCAGCTCAGAAAATATTTTCAATAGTCATATTGAGCATGTTCATGTTATTGAACAATTTATGTTTTGCATATCCCATACCTAATCCTTTTCCGCCCTTTCGTATCATAGGAAATTTGTATTATGTAGGAACCGATGATCTTGCAAGCTATCTTATTGTTACTCCAAAAGGAAACATTTTAATTAACAGTGATCTTGAAGCCAATGTTCCTATGATCAAAAACAGTATAGAAAAACTTGGTTTTAAATTTAGTGACACTAAAATTTTACTCATTAGCCACGCTCATTTGGATCATGCTGCAGGCAGTAAATTAATAAAACAAGAAACTAATGCAAAGTACATGGTGATGGATGCTGATGTTCCTCTTGTCGAATCTGGCGGAAAATCTGATTTTCATTATGGCAATGATGCTAGTACATATTTTCCACCTACTAAAGTGGATCAAGTGCTTCATGACGGTGACCAAATAAAATTAGGGGGGGTAATATTAACTGCACACTTAACAGCGGGTCATACACAGGGATGTACGACATGGACTATGCAGGTGATGGATCATCATAAGGTATATCATGTTGTGATGGTAGGCAGTCTGAATGTTAATTCAGGATATAAGTTAATTAATAATAAAAAATACCCCAATATTGCTAAAGATTATGAGCATGCTATAAAAGTCTTAAAATCGCTACCCTGCGATATTTTTCTTGGTGCTCATGCAGGATATTTTAATCTGAAGCAAAAATATTCTTTATTAAAGAATAGTACGGTCAATCCTTTCATTGATCCGATAGGTTATAAAAAGCATGTTGAGAAAAAAGAACAGGAATTTTATAAAGAACTCAAAAAACAAGAGTTAGCAGCGAAGAGTTAACATATATGAAAATAATATTAGGCATTGTGGCGGGTGCCGTACGAGACAGCGAGTGGTCTCTTATCTAACTTCTCAAAGTCCTTAATTTTTTTCTTAGATGATCAACGACTAACTCTACTATCGGATAGCGCAATGCTCCTTTTTTCCATCCTAGATAAAAATAATTAGTTGGAGGTTCTATTGGATTATACAGCAAAGTTAAATTGTTTTTTTTAAGATTTTGTTTGCAAAAATAAGAAGGTAACACAGCAATACCCATACCAGCTAATACGCTTTCTAACAAAGACCACAAATCTTCAACCACTATTTTTGTTTCTCCAGTAAATGGTTTTCCAAAAATGGTTTGATAGTATTCCTTTATAAATAGGAAATTCTCGTTGTAGGAAATCCAGGGAATTTTTTCAAGATCTGTCGTATTATTTGATTTTAATTTTTTAAGTGATATCTCTTTTTTCCATTTTGGATGGCCGACTAAAATAAATTCCTCTTTATAAAGCTTTTCACACTCTATATTAGGATGTGATACTTGATGAAGGAAAATCGCTAAATCAATTTCATTATTTAATAATCGCTCAACCAGGTTTTCATGATCGAATACGAATCTTATTCGGATAGCATTTTTTTCAAGAAATGAGCTTAAAGAAGGAATGATCTGGGTGGCAATAAATTCTCTAATGCCGCCGATGTATATAGTGCCTGAACGCTGATCTACGGAAGATTTGAAGCTTTCCCAAATATTATCGATAGAATCCAGGTGGGAACTAATCATAGAAGCAAGCTGATGAGCAATCGCTGTCGGCTTTACCCCTTTGGTTTCACGCACAAATAAAGGTTTTCCTATGTGTGCTTCAAGACTCTTTATATGTTGCGAAACCGCAGGTTGGGTCAGAAATAATTCCTCCGCCGCTCGGGTTTGAGAACCGCTGCGGTAAACCGCAAGAAATGTACGTAAAAATATAGGATATGACATTATGATATAAATTAATTTATATAATATAGCAAATATTATAATTTTAAAAATATTTATTTTCAACCTATAATGTCAAAACAAACGAAATGAGATAGCGTAGTGATTAAATACGCGATTTTCAGCAATCTTTATATTTGGAGGAAAAATAGTATGTCAGAGCAAAAAAATAAAGAAATTATTCTTCGTTTTTACAAAGAATTTTGGGAGCAAGGAAATCTAAATGTGGCTGATGATTTAATTTGGTCAGATGTCATTAATCATAGACCTATTCCAGGATTTTCATCCCAAATAGAAGCCTATAAACATATAGTTAAGGAAACAAATAGAGGACTGTCGAATATCAAATGGAAATACGTTGGGCCTATTGCGGAAGGGGATAAAGTTGTCTGTGCTTGGGAATGGGATGCTATACACACAGGAATTTTTATGGGCGTCAAGGGTAGTGGAAATAAACTACATGAGTCAGGTATTGACCTATTTCGCATTCGTGAATGGAAAATCGCAGAAATATGGCATGAGGAGAGTGCATTAGAAACAATGCAGCAATTAGGAATTATTGTAATGAAATAATAACAGTCCCGGACATAAAACACGTGTCCGGGCTACTTAACTATCACGATTATTATCTTTAATAGCTACGCCCAAATAAGCTCCTCAGTGGCATACCATTCATTAGCAGCAAGATTATTCTTCTCTTTGCTATTATTTTTGTTATAATTATTTCCTTCATTTGATTAACAGAAATACGAAACTTTCTATGCTACGCCGATATTTTATTCCCGCTGTTTCTTTAGTCTTGGGAAGTTTGCAAAGCCTAATAACCTCCAATAAGGTTAAAGAGCACATTAACTATTTCAATATACCATCTGACTCTGCCATAAATGAAAATCTAGAAATAAATACGCTCAAATCAGCCTATAGAAATCGACATGCGCATATGCTAGTAGAGCAAGCATTTAAAGATGCGGGATTTAAGGGAAGGATATTTTTTGATATAAACATGGTGCATGGATCGAACAAGATGGGTACAGCAGAAATTTACGGCTTAAATTCAAGAGCAGTTTTTGTAGGAACATCTCAACAAACTCTTACAGAAAGTAGCGATGAAGAAATACATGCAATGGCAGCCCACGAAGCTTTTCATAGTAAACACCGGCATGCACTTATCAGAAATATAGCAGGTGTTTACTTATATCTTCGCTTGCCTGTCGTGTTTTTTAATGCGCCTAAAAAGCTTTTAAATCCATTTATAAAAGATTCAACTAAAAGAAAATTAATTTTTAAAGCTCCATTGTATAGTCTATCTTTCGTATCAGCTATTTTATCTTTTGAAATTGCTGAGAACTTATATGACTTAATACAAAAATTATGCGAGGTTGATGCAGATCTATCTGCAAGTATTCAGTTAGGAGTGACTCAGCATTTAATTGATATCTTTAAAAAAATTGCGAAGGAGGAACAGCAACAAAAAAGAATTTTTAATGATTATAAAACTCATCCACAGGCTTTAACCCGAATAAAATATTTATCATTTGTTCAGCAGATACCAAAATTATCGAAAGAATCATCGTTGTTTAAATCAGATACTTATTCCAAAATATTAGAAGAGAGAAAAGAATTAGAAAGTAAGGGGATTAAAAAAGATATTTCTCGCGATAAAATTGGCTATAAGGTGTCGCGTTAATCATGGATGTTTGGAATTCGATATTAAGTCTGGAAGAGAGAGTGGCGTTGAAATACATTATGTCAGAATTTTATCATTACGAAGAGATTTTTGTATGAAGCTTCAATACAAGCATATTGTTGCGATTATATATACAGTTGTATTGTTTTTAGATCGCTTGGATCTTACTATTGTAAATGTGACTTTGCCAACAGTCGCGCATCATTTTCAGGTATCAATCACATCCACCGACTGGATTAGCATGGCCTTTTTGCTTGCACTCGCGATCTCTATTCCTGTCAGTAGTTGGTTAGGTGATCGTTTTGGTCTTAAGAAAAGCTATCTCATTGCAATTGCTTTGTTTGGATTAGGCTCAGGACTTTGTGCCTGGGCTGGCTCTCTTTTCGCGATTAATATTTTGCGGTTTATCCAAGGTCTCGGTGGTGGAATGTTGATTCCAATTGGCATGACAATGCTTTATCGAATTTATGATAAATCGGAGTATGCTCATATTACTAGCCTAACATTTTTACCGTCGTTAATAGCGTCTGCAATTGCTCCTTTCCTGGGAGGAGTATTATTAGATTGGTTTGGTTGGCGGTTTGTTTTTTTATTTTCTGGGCCAATCTGCTTAGCGTTATTTGTTTATGCCTATTTTATTTTAAAAGAGGAGGAGTTTCGTTCCCATAAAACGTTTGATTGGGGTGGATTTATCCTCATTTCCTTTATTCTGATGATTATTTTTTATGGATTGTCTGTAATAGGTAACAAAGGCTTCTCTCTTGAGTCGCTAATCGGATTAAGTATTACTCTATTATTAATAAAATTATTTGTCATCTATGAGAAAAAGCAAAAATTCCCATTAATTAATTTAGAGTTTTTTAAAATTGACAGTTTTGTACAAGCCAATTATATCCAAATCTGTTTCCAGATGTGCCATTTCGGTTCTATTTTTCTTGTAGGCATGTATCTACAAGTGGGAATTGGAATGTCTGCCAGCATGGCTGGGCTTGTTATGGGCATGCAAGCTATTGGCGCTATGCTCACCATTAGATACTCTATAAGACTTTTTAATACATATGGACCGGAATTACCTATTATTATTGGATTATTAGGAGTAGCCATATTAAGCCCATGTATTCTTTTGATTCAAAGACCTTCGATGGTTGTATTTGGAATGTGTTTATTATTCCTTCGTGGCATTTTTAGTGGCCTTTGTGGAACGCCAATACAAACTCTCAGCGTGATGGATGCCTCTAAAGAGATAATGGGCCAGATAAACAGTATTTTTAACGCATGTAGACAAGTTGCTATTAGCCTAGGGGTAGCGCTATCCTCCATCTTAATTTCTATCGGATTAAAATTAAACGGTGTCAGTGGAAATGCGGTAATAGGAGGTGCAGAAGCGGTTAAAGTCTTTGGTTTAAGTTTTTTTGCTATTCCACTAATCGCTTTGATTGGTATTAAGGTAGTACGGGGGATTAATGTGATAACACTATATTGGTGAAAATGTTATTGAGCGTCTTAAGAATACCAACCTTCTTTTTTCGCATGGTTGAAATATTATCTCATAACAGTAAGAATTTTTTTGTTGATGCTGGTATTGTATTAATCAGCGGGTCGTAGGTTCGATCCCTACGGGGCCCATATGTTTGCACAGAAATCAGATGGAAGGTCTGACTCATCGAGTGCAGACCTATAACCAAAGCAATTTTATTTATATTCATAATTATGCTTCATATTGTGATCATAAATATCTTCACTTATGTCTCTTTCGTAATATTCAATTTTAACATAAGCGTTCACAGTACCATTTTTTATGATGCGACAACCCAGGAACATATTTTCTAATAAGTTTTTTGGAATAGATGCGATTTCCAAAGCGTTAAATAATGCCTTCTGGCAGTCGAGACAACCTTCGCCTGGAACACTGCTTATATGGATATAATCTGCGATATTGGAAAGTGAATCAAATTGACAAATATTCCAGATAGCTTCTTTTAAAGTTGCTTTGAATTTTTCTTTTTTTCATCAGGAAATTCATCAGAGGATCTAATAACCTTCTTACCATAAGTTAAGATATTTTTACTTAATTGTTTTGCTAGAGAATTATTATCTTCAGAATAAGCTTTTCTAATGGCTTTAATACGGGGAATTTCATGCTGAATTGCATTCATCCACCATTCAGCAGCTGCTATAACTTGCTCTTCTTTGTAATTATCATATTTTTTTTGAGTAGCTTTATTTAATGAAAACATACAATTTTTATTCCTTTATATAAAAATCCAGATCATAATGGTTTTCAATCAAAAATCAAGTACGGTATATGCGCTTATAAATGTTGTAAATACAATAAGTACTAAGCATGGTTTCCCTATCACGCCAAGTAATACCTGCTTGAACAGGATTTTGGAAAAGTTGTTATAGTATTTTTTGTGCTTCTTATTCATTGTAGCAGGGTACTAAAAAATAGTACTATGTCAACTGCAAGCTGAGAGCAAATTAAGAGTGAACTTAATTGACCTCGAATGATGCGGTTCACATTAATGGGACAGAAATATCAATTGATGGTGGCCGGGTTTTTTAATAGATGTTCTACTTATCATTGATGTTTAGAATTCGATATTAAGGCCGGAAGAAATAATGGCAGGGGACATTTTTACGATGGTTAATAGCGCCTACAATTGCTCCTTTTGATTCAAAGACCTTCGATGGTTGTTTAGAGGCATATTGTAAAAAGCGCTAATAATTATTTTTTTATGCGTCCATATTTTTTATCTGAAGTTTTTTCATGAATTTTTCAAGTATTCTAGATTTTATACTCTTTGGTTTATTACTTTATTCTTATTAACTTCCAGTTTTTTATTATATTCGTCTTTTTCTGCTCTATATTCGTTCATATATTTAATTATTTGAGTAGCAATTGGTTGCATTTTTCCGGCAAATGAAGAGAGAAATGCTTTATCATATTTTTGTTTTATTTCTTTAATAATAGGGTGAATGCTATTGTAAGGGTTATTTGTTTCAATGGCCTTATATAATTTTTTGATATAATCAGCTTCTTGTGAGTTGGGAGTAAATTGAACCTTATCTAGAAGCTGTCTCACCTTCCTTTTGAATGATTTTATTGGGTCTACTTCAAGTGCAGGAAATTCATTACAAAAATCACTTGGAATAGTACATAACTTTGAAAAAAGAGAATTTTTATTTTCTGTAACGATTTGCGCGCATAAGGATTTTAAAGATTTAACGGTACATTTTTCCTTGTATTTGTTGATAAGTGGCTGTAGTGCTTCTTCTGCAGCATTTTCACCATTGTCTCGGTTATATAAGAAGGTATCTAATTCATCGCTATCACGTTTAATCGTAATTTTTAATAATTTTCCATTGAGGTAATCGAAACTAGAACTTTCATTGAGTAGCTTTTCAGCTTCTTCAATAGTCATAACATAATTAGGATCATGAATAATTTTTCCTAATTTGATGGTTTTTGCTCTATTATATAAAGCAATTAATACTTCAGCTTTATTAAGACCTGTAATTTTCATAGTATATCCTCGTTTAGTTTTAAATTTAGTTATGATACTAATAAGAATGTTAATTGAAAGCAATATTCATGCATAACTTTGCAATAAATTAAGTAAAAAAATTGACCAATTCTTTCAAGAAATCGACGACTACATTTTCTAATGACTTTAATACGGGGAATTTCATGCTGAATTGCATTCATCCACCATTCAGCAGCTGCTATAACTTGTTCTTCTTCCCATGTGAATTGCTTCCAATGACAACTTTCCTATAAAAGGATCTAATATGACCAAATTTTCTTTAGTGGAGATCATTTATCGAGCCTTAAGCGAGGGTCTGGCTAGAAGCCAGAGGTTTGTTTTGAGACATAATACCTCACAACCGGAGTGATAATCTGAAATTCATCTTCATGACGCTCAATTACATCTTTTTCTTCTAATTCTCCGAGTGCAGTCATCACAGAATTACCAGTCATTTGCATTTCAATCAAACTTTACTTGCTAGTAAGTTGTGATGCAGGATTTTTTGCAATTTGTAATAGCACGGTTTTTTGGCCTAATGATAAAATCGATATTTCTTTGACAGCATCACTTCTTTCTTCTTCTAGAATGCTATTCCATGCTTTTTTTAATATCTATTATAAGGGTGGTTTTTTTTCATGAAAAGTCCACAATCTATCGCAAAGTTTATTTAAATAATATGGATGTTTTTCCGTTAATAACATAATTTCAGAAATTAAATCGTCATATACCATGCATAGTTGGCAGCTTGATTTATATGAGGAAAATAATCTTGTGCTGTTCTGATAGTCATCGCTGTCCCTTAGGTAAAGGTAGAGTATAATACGCAAACTTACGATTCGCAAATTTATGAATCGTAAATTTACGTATTAATTAGCTATAAATCTACTTGAATTTTGCTTGACTGATTCCTGCATCG
The DNA here is from genome assembly GCA_021324335.1 of Gammaproteobacteria bacterium. Lineage (GTDB taxonomy): Bacteria > Pseudomonadota > Gammaproteobacteria > DSM-16500 > DSM-16500 > Aquicella. The sequence continues at coordinate 571 of JAJPJH010000052.1, read as the reverse complement.
TTATGCATTATTGTGCATTGTAACGGACACCATACGAAATAAAATTGCTAATAATTAATAGCTTAAATTTTAAATTACTGCCTCTTAATAAGGGGGTCGTAGGTTGATCCCTAGGCGGCCCATTTAATAGTCTTATGTTATTTTTTCTACTATCAAGTTATATGGAGTAATTGCAAGATGAATTCGGATCTTACCCAAGTAATTAATATTACTAATCAGAAAAATATTATTAAGAAAATAAAAAATAATTTAAATACCATAAATGAATTTTTTAGTGTTTTGTTAAAGTGTGTTGGGTTATGTGGAATGGCTATATTAACAATATATTTCATGTCAATTGATTTTTTACCAGTAAGTGATTTTCAAACGCCTATGTATCTCCTTTTATTTATCGCTATATTTGGAATAATATTCTTGGCGTTTATCGCTGCTTCTTTTGTTTTACCATCATTGCTTTGGGTAAAGTGATCTGCCCCGCGTTTTGTAGACACTAAATTCTAAAATCCGCAAGTCAGTTCATATTGCTCAGGCGATTGATAGCCAAGAAACGAATGCTTGCGTTGCCGATTGT
>JAJPJH010000036.1 GCA_021324335.1 Gammaproteobacteria bacterium | reverse complement strand
TTGAAGAATATGCCACTTGTTTAGAGCGTAAGCAGTATTTAGATAAACAAGTTGAAGACTTACAAGCCGGTTTGACCACATTAGAAGATGCGATTGCTAAGATTGATAAAGAAACGCGTACACGATTTAAAGAAACCTTTGATCAAGTCAATGCACGGTTCCAAGAATTATTCCCCACGGTATTTGGTGGTGGTAAAGCTTATCTTGAATTAGATAGCGATAATTTATTAGAGGCGGGTGTGAGCATGATGGCTTGTCCGCCGGGAAAACGTAATAGTTCGATTTACTTGTTATCAGGTGGTGAGAAATCACTAACAGCATTAGCATTGATTTTTTCGATTTTCCATTTAAATCCTGCTCCTTTCTGCTTGCTGGACGAAGTTGACGCTGCCTTAGATGAAGCTAACGTCTTGCGATTTACCCGCTTAGTAAAAGCAATGGCGGAAAGAACACAGTTTATTTTTATCAGCCATAACAAAATCTCGATTGAAATGGGTGAGCATTTAATTGGTGTAACCATGAATGAGCCTGGTGTATCGAGATTAGTCAGTGTGGATATTCAAAAGGCCATGAGTTTGGCTGGAGCATAAAATAGGTAGTGAATTGTGAGCAGTAAAAGCGTTCAGAAGGAAATTGAGAAGCTTCGTGAGCAAATTGATGAGCATAATTATCGCTATTATGTATTAGATGATCCCATTATTTCGGATGCTGAATATGATGCTTTGTTCTTGCAGTTAAAAAAATTAGAAGCAGCGCATCCTGAATTTGTTACACCCGATTCCCCTACCCAACGTATAGGGGCTGCACCGTTGAAGAAATTTGCTGAAGTGCAGCATGCAATCCCCATGTTATCGCTAGATAACGCCTTTACCGATGAAGATATTCGTGCATTTGATCAACGGATTCGAGATCGATTAAAAACCTCTGCGACGATTGAATATTGCTGTGAGCCTAAATTAGATGGGCTGGCTGTTAGTATTCGTTATGAAAAAGGACATTTAGTTCAAGCGGCCACGCGTGGAGATGGGGCAACGGGTGAAGATGTGACGGAAAATATAAAAACTATCCGAATGGTACCCCTGAAACTGCGAGGAGAGGCTCCTCGAATAGTAGAAGTACGTGGTGAAGTGTATATACCGCTTAAGGGGTTTGAACGGCTTAATGCGCAAGCGGAAAAGAAAGGTGAAAAAATTTTTGCTAATCCGCGTAATGCTGCAGCAGGAAGCTTGCGGCAACTTGATTCACGGATTACCGCATCGCGTCCGTTAGAAATATTTTGCTATGGGGTGGGTGTGGTGGAAGGAATGAAGTTGCCTGCTACCCAGCGAGGTATTTTGCAGTGGCTTGCTGAGATGGGGCTGCGTGTGAGTGCCTTTGTGGAAGCGGTAAAAGGAGTAGAGCAATGCCTTGATTATTATCGCCGCATGGGAGAGCAGCGGGATAAGCTGCCTTTTGAGATTGATGGTGTGGTTTATAAGGTGAATAGCCTGGCGGAGCAGGAAAAATTAGGGTTTGTTACCCGGGCGCCGCGGTGGGCAATTGCGCATAAATTTCCGGCGCAAGAAGCGACAACAACGATTGAGGCGGTAGAGTTTCAAGTTGGTCGTACGGGGGCGTTAACACCGGTTGCGCGCTTAAAACCTGTACATGTGGGAGGTGTCACGGTTAGTAATGCGACTCTGCACAATATGGATGAAATTAAACGTAAAGACATTCATATCGGCGATATAGTCATGGTGCGTCGGGCAGGGGATGTGATTCCTGAAATAGCAAGTGTCGTGAAAGCACGGCGGCCTCATGATGTGAAAAAAATTGTGTTGCCTAAACATTGTCCTGTTTGTCATTCATTGGTAGAGCAGGTGGAAGGAGAAGCGGTTGCGCGTTGTACGGGAGAATTAGTTTGTCCGGCGCAACGGAAAGAAATTATCAGGCATTTTGCTTCACGTCGAGCGATGGATATTGAGGGATTAGGTGATAAGTTGGTGGATCAATTGGTGGATGAGCGGTTAGTTGCATCGGTTGCGGATATTTATCATTTGACACAGGAACAGCTGGAAAACTTAGAGCGCATGGGAGAAAAATCGGCGCAGAATTTATTGGAGCAAATTGAGAAAAGTAAAAGTACGACGTTAGCGCGGTTTTTGTATGCCTTAGGGATTCGGGAAGTGGGGGAGGCAACGGCTAAGCAATTGGCTCTACATTTTCGGACGTTGCCGGCATTGCAAGCTGCATCGGAAGAAGCGTTGCAGAGCGTGCCAGATATTGGGCCGGTGGTGGCGCAGCATATTGCTAACTTTTTCCGGGAGGCGCATAACCGGGAGGTGATTCATAAGCTGATTAAGGCGGGTGTGCATTGGCCGGCGGTGAAGGCGGCTGAGAATTTGTCGTTGGCGGGGAAGACGTTTGTGTTGACGGGGACACTGAGGGATATGACGCGGGAGGAGGCGAAGGAGCGGTTGGAGAAGTTGGGGGCGAAGGTGGCGGGGAGTGTGTCGAGTAAGACGAGTTATGTGGTGGTGGGGGTTGATCCTGGTTCTAAGTTAGATAAGGCGAGGGAGCTTGGGGTGGAGGTGATTGGGGATGAGGAGTTTCATCGGTTTTTAAAAAAGTATGAATAAATTACCTTTACGTGATTGATTGCGTTTGTGACATGATTGCGTTTGTGCTTGCGTTTGTGCTTAATATTCTCTTAATGCTGTTTTCTTATACTAAACAATTATTAAACTTCATCTTACAATTGCTAAAAAAATAAAACGAGGGAAAATATGCCAGCTCAGCCAATCAAATTTAAAAATTATCAAGAACTTAAGAATTTTATTGATCGGCTTTTTGACGAGAATTTCTGGAAAATCCTACCTGAATCAATTCGTCCAAGGCGTGAAAGCAATGTAAAAGAGGCTATTCGAAAGCTTTTTTGGATTGGGGTGGATGGAGGAACTTATTTCCTTCCAGATCTATTAGAAGAAGCTAAATTGCAGCCGAATCATCTTTCCAGCATTCAGTTTAATATCGGTGAATTAGATAAGGAGGGGAAACCTGCTCTTCTTTCTGCTGCTACTCTTGTTGAGAAGATAAATAATAACAAGTGCCAATTTTCATTTAAGCCTGAGGCGAGACAATTTGTAGAAACATTAGCTGCAATACAAGAGGCTAATAATGAATTAAAGGGATTAATTACCCGGAGATTTCTGCTAACTGAAGATCCTGTAACTTACGAAAATATATTGGTTCCAGCTGCTTTGGAGTCTGCTACTACCCGTGAATATCGGGAAAGTGTAGAGAAAAAATTACAGCAAGACCCTCTAAATAGAATTAAATATACTTCATCCCCTGCTTTAGATCTTGCTTTATTTTCAATAATGGAAATAACTTTAGATCAATTTGATGCAACTAATTACAACCAAGAAGAATTAGATGATATTAAAGAATATTTAGAAAAAATGAAAAATGAGATTGAAAATATTATCGATCCCTACAGAGTTAGATCCACTATGAGATTAATAAGGGAAAATCGCGAGAGACTTAATTTTATTAGACAACAGATTCAAAAAATTGAAAATGAAATCAGAAATAATGAAAAAGAAATTCAGTTAATTCCAGCTAAATTGCAAGAACAATATAATAAAATTATTGCTCAAATTGAAGAATTACCTAAAAAAATTAGCGATAAAAAACTTTTAATTGAAGGTATTAATGCGGATATAAAAAATAAAAAAGAAATTATTAATGGACTTAATCAAGAAATAGCTAAGAATGAGGAAGTACAAGAGCAGAGTTTGATCAAGCTGAATTCTGAAAAAGAAAAAAATTTACAGGAAATCCAAGATTTGAGAGAGCAGTTAGAAATATGTAAAAATAATATTCTTAATAAGGATAAAGAAATCATTGAGCTACAAAGAAGTTTTCGTAAAGAATCAGATTCTCAGAATAAACTTAAAAATAATATTAAGAAATATGAGAGAAAATTTATAAATCCTCGGATATTAAAAGTATATCTTTTCTTGAGAAAAATTCTTCCCTTTTTAAAGTGGATGGAGTTAAGGGATATAGAAAATAATAATAAAAAAGTAGAATTAAGATTATCTGAATTCAGAAAGGAGTTAGAACAAAAAACTAATCAACTAGAAGATATTAATAATAGAGGAGAGCTTTTGAATAAAAAGATTAATCTCGAAAAAGAAAGAATGAAAGATATAAGGACAGCATTATCCGCGAAAAGCATTTATGATGAGAATATAAATACTCAGATTGAAAAAAATAAAATAAAAGGAAACCGCCTAAAAATTCAGCTTGATGCTAATAGAAAACAATTAACTGAATTAGAAGGGGTATATGAAAAAAATCAAGCGGAATTAAAAAAATTAGAAGAAATGCATGCAGAAAATCGGGATAGGGATCAAAAGCTGAAAGCTGAGTCAGAAAAAATTAAAAATGAAATAGAAGGGAAGGCTACATTAAAAAGAAAGCAACAAGACTTATCAGAAAAGAAAAGTAATTTAGAAAATAGAAAGCAAGAAATTCTGAAAATAGAAAAAGATATACATGATGCAGAAATTAAATTGGAAAAAAGACAAAGCGAGGAGGAAGAAAGAATTGAGAAGAATCCAGAAGTAGCGGTAATAATGAGTAAAAATTCTGAGAAATTATATTCAGCTTTGGGTATTATTGACGAAGCATTTATAAAAATTGATTCATTAACACAATCTAATTATTCTCCAAGGATATTTGCGTATCTCAACTCACAAGGAGTACCTGCTCACCAAGAGCCAATGAAGGGTTATAAACCTAGTGGTAACTCTTAAGCAAGTAGCTCCAGCCAGCATTTATTGCTGGCTGTTTTTATTCAAGTTTAGTGCATCTTGGCTGGTAATCCCCTAGGCATAGGAATAAAGTTCACCCGCGTCAAATAATCAAAATAAATCGACAACAACCTATCATCAATCTTAGGATACTCTAGTTTAAGCCCTTTAAGCACGGCACTTGCTTGAGTGACACTTACATTCGGTGACGTTTGTTTATCTCCCATCGCCAGATAATAAGGCAAAAAGGGAAATAACGCATTATCCTTCGGAATATCCACCAACATTTCCTTCCACATTTTCATGGGAATAATTTTGATGGTATAACCATAATCGTTCAACCAAGCAACCAAATCCGTCCACAAAATTCCTGTAGGATGATCAATATGATAAACAGCCGATTTATCGGGGTATGCTAACGATATTCCCACAATCGATTTACTAACAAAATCCACCGGTAAAATTGTAATCTTCTCTTGCATATCCGGCGCAAAGCCTAGCTGAATACACCCTTTGATCAACATCAATAAGGCATCATTCAAATTCGTCATACCATTATCAGATTGCCCCGAAATATAACCGGACCGATAAATCGAAATGGGTAACCCACGGTTTTTTATTTCTGATAAAAGCCGTTCCGATACCCATTTGCTGATGGCATAACCACCAAATAATTCATCGTAATTTGCATCTGGAAATTCTTCTACTAAAGAACCTGCTTTATCTTTTCTGTAAGCAGAAGAAAGCGTAGACACATAATGAATAGGTTTATCGATGCGATTAGTTGCGAATTTAATAATTTCCAACGTTCCTTGCACATTACTACCACGAAGTTTATTGTATGCTGACATGATATTGACTTGAGCACCGCAATGATAAATAAGATCGATTTTTCCAAGTAAACTATTATACAGCTCTAAAGGAAGACCGAAATTATTAAAGCTAATATCACTGGGTATCGCCACGATACGCCTATCTGCTAAGGAAATATCCTGGGATAAGTTAAATCGATTAATGGTAGAGATAAGGCGCTTTGCTGCCGTGTCAAATTCACCTGGACGTATTAAACAATAAATTTTTGCTTGAGTGGTGGCCAATAATTCTCTCAGCAAATAAATACCTAAAAACCCGCCAGCACCTGTTAATAAAATATTTTCAGGATGCTTAACGTTTTTACTTAACTTTTTCGCTGGTACAATATTGTCATGTAAAATACAATCTCGTTGAATTTCTTCTTGCGTAATAGTTTGAGTGGAGTATTTCTTTCCATTGGAATCAATATACTCAGCTAAAACAGGAATATAGGATAGATCAAATAAGATTTTAGTTGGAACGGAAATATTAAACCGATTTAAAATATGAACAGACAATTCAGCTGCTTTCAGTGAGTTCCCGCCAATATCAAAAAAATTATCTGACATGCTAATCTGTGATTTTCCTAATAACTTACTCCAAATCTGTGTTAAGGCTTTTTCTGTAGCTGTTTTAGGAGGAATGTAATGTCTTTGCAATTGCTCTTCAAATTCTTGCGGTGGAGGAAGTGCTTTAACATCTACTTTTCCGCTGAATGTTAAAGGAAACTCCATCAGGGTAACAAATACTGAAGGAACCATGTAATCGGGTAACTTTTTCCGCATTGCTTTTCGTAAGTTACGCTTTGCTGAAGCGCTTAACACTAATTCCATGACATTATGAGAAGCAAGGTAGTATTCAATACTTTTAGAGATAATCACTTTTTCTTCTTCGTTTACATCAAAACGAATTCCACATCGATTACCTTCTTGCCAAATCACATGTCCTGAAAATAATTTTCCATCCGTCATGCCAGGTAATTTTAAATGTAATTGGACTAAATGGTCGATTTCAATGGGGTCAGTGATACCAGAAAGAGCGACGCCATCTTTAGAAATGTCTTCTGTCACGGCTTCAATAAATTGATTATTGCTCGTCGATAAAAGGCAACGTTCTTGATATAAATAACGGCCTTTTTCTAAATTAGGCACGACGTAAGCAATCAATGATTTTTCACCTGTTAAGTCTTCTTTGGCTAACGCGATGACTTCATTAATATCAGGAAGTTGACTAATAGCACTTTCAATGTCACCTAATTCAATTCGGTAGCCCCGAATTTTCACTTGATGATCGACACGGCCAATAAACTCTAAATTGCCATCAGGTAACCAGCGAACGAGGTCCCCGGTTTTATATAACCGTTGTTCGGGAGAAAAGCCCGGAATAAATTTTTCCTTCGTTAACTCTTCACGATGGAGATAACCTGCAGAAACCCCTATCCCACCTATTAATAATTCACCACCAATGCCAATAGGAACCGGTTGTAAATATTTATCGACAACATAAAATTCACTATTTGCAATCGGCTTGCCAATCGGAGGTGTACCTAGCTTTGAGGTTGCAGGTGTATTTGCCGTATAGATTTTGACATAAGTCGCTTCAATGGTTGTTTCTGTCGGGCCATAACAATTCCAAATGTCAAAAGAAAATTGTTTATCAGGATAATGAGTGACTGCTTCGCCACCAATTTTGACAGTTTTGAGGCAACTATTTTTTGGCCAGGGCATTAAAAATAAAGTTAATGCGTAAGATGTGGGTAAGTCACAAATCGTGATTTTTTGTTTTTCTAGCCAGTCGAAAAATAAAGAAGGTGTTAACTTGGTATGATCATCTACAATATGCACGCTTGCACCACTGGCTAGAAACGGCGCCGTTTCACATAAATAAGTATCAAAACCTTGTGAAGCAAATTGAGATGCTCTATCTTTTTCTGTCACTTGAAAACAAGCCTGATACCATGCGATTAAATTAACCAAACTATGATGGCGTATCATCACACCTTTAGGCTGGCCTGTCGTTCCTGAAGTGTAAATAATGTAAGCCATTTCATTGTCATTTATTGATGGCAGAGAAATAAGGTGGTTACTAGCGTCGAGGTTCAAAGCATTCCACGTAGAGGGAATTTCGATGATTTGGCTGCTATGATGTTCCGGTAATTTCTTTGCGTCATTAACTATAACATATTGGCTTTGGGTATCGTCTAAGATAAATTTAATACGATCATCTGGATATTTAGGATTAATGGGAACATAAACCGCTCCCGTTTTAAAAATAGCTAACATTACCATGATAAGAGTAGAAGTTCTATCCATTAAAACGCAAACCAAATCACCCGGCTTAATCCCTTTCTTAATTAATGACTGGGATAATTGAGTAGAGGCGGTATCTAATTTTTTATAGGTAATTTGCTCACCATTATACTCAATTGCAATATTGTCTGGGTACTTTTTGGCTTCGCGCATGAATAATTCATGCATGCATCCCCTGAGGTTAGGAATAGGAAATGGATAAGTAGGTTTGCTCCAGCGAGAAAGAACAAGTTCTTTTTCTTCTGGGGTCAATATGTTTATTTTTACAATTTTATTTTGAATATTTTTACTAAATTCTTCCAAAATAACCAATAAATGATGAAAAATATGATCAATATTTTCGCGATCAAACAATTCAGGATGATAGTAAATGGCTAATTTACTGAGGTCTTTTTTATGAGCAAATAATATTAATGGGAATCGTTCTGATTCCATTAACATAGAGGAGGATTTTTTTTTGCCCCCTTCAATGATTAATAGGTAACGTACATCATCGGATATTTTTTCTTTCAGGTGATTTTTTTTATGAAGCTGCATTTTTATTTTTTGCAAAAAACTTTTAACTGATAATTTCTCATTAATAATGCTTTTAATAGGAATAATAGCTGGGTTAATTTTGAGGATATTTGATTTGCTGCTATAGAGAGTAGCAGCGCCAAATAAGAGAAAATCAGTCGAACTGAATCGGTTTAAAAGTAGTCCCCAAGCGGCATGAATAACATCATTCCATTGTAGGTGGTTTTTTTTAAAAAACCCAGCAATTGCTTGCTGGGTTTTCTTTTCAAATTTATATTTTATGACTTTATAGTGAAGATGCTCTGCTGGTGATTCTATAGCTGGTTGCCTATGTTTCTCTAACCAAAGCTTAGTCGTTAAGCCTTCATCTACATTCATTTTTAATTCCTGGTTATAGTGACATCAGAAATTAGCTGTTACTGTTCCATTAATCTCACTGCCATCAAGTGGTGCATTATGCTGGCGGCCATTGGTGCTGGTCCATTGTGCAGCAATGGTATAGGTTTTATTAAGGATCTTCGTCAAAGTAACACTATAGTCGTTATAACTATTACCAGCTGCTCTTGATAAACTAGAGTGGCCGAATTCTCCTGCTAAACTAAGATCTTGAACATGGAAGGCATATTGAGATGGAATATTAAATGTCACTGTCCCATTATAATACATGCCAGTATCATGGTATCCGAATGAATTACCTGAATAACTAATACCTAATTGGAATATTTTATAAGTCCAAAGTGTATTGAATTCGTTATAAGTTGCGCCTCGTGCACCCGGATAATTATAGCGGGCGAGATTAATATCATAAGCAATGAAATTATTGCCTATACTATTGCGTATGCCAGCAATCGTATCAAGTTCTACTGTTGCTTGTCTTCCTTGGGGATCGTTAAATTTTACATTTGAACCCCAACTATTTAAATAAAATCCTAAGGGTAAAGCGTAGGTGAGGCTACCTTGTGCAGCAGGAAGATTAGATGTTTGGCTCAGGCCACGAAATACATAATTGGAAGTGAAATCAAAATTACCACTTAAATTATCTAACCAACTTGAAACAGCTGGAGTAGGGGTGGCAGGAGCGGGGGCGGCTTCTTTATATTCTTTTTCTACAGCATGAACATGTTTCTTCTTATGATGCTTTTTATGCGTAGTCGTTGCATGAACACTCAAAAGAGGATTGATCAACATACACATCGATAACATCACTACTATCTTTTTCATTCAACGCTCCTTTTTTAATGAATTATTCCGATTGAAAAATTGTATCCTTGGTAATACCACCTTTTGTAAATTGTAAAATAATCTTACTAGCTGGAAGCGGACGACTTAAGAAATATCCCTGTATCAAATCACAGTTATGATCAGAGAGATATTCCATTTGCTCTGCTGTCTCAACTCCCTCTGCGACAACTTCTAAGCCAAGATTATGTGCAAGTGCAATCACAGCAGAGGTGATAGCAACGTCGTTTTGATTATTTGGGATACCTTTAATAAAGTGTTGATCGATTTTCAAGACACTAACAGGGAATTGTTTAAGATAGCTGATAGAGGTATAACCGGTACCAAAATCATCCACAGAAATTTTTGCCCCCATCGCGCTGATACTATTTAATCGATTAATCGCTGTTTCCACATCATCCATCACCGCTGTTTCTGTGATTTCTACTTCCAGATATTTTGCATCCAGATGGGTTTCCTGGAGTATTTCTTGGATAACTTGCGCAATATCTTGATGGCGGAACTGTTTGGGTGAAATATTTACAGCAACGGTAATAGGATCGTATCCTTCTTCTTGCCATTTTTTGCTGGTATGACAAGCTTCGCGTAATGCCCATTCTCCTATTGGTAGAATGAGACCGGTTTCTTCAGCTAAGGGAATAAACTTCGCAGGGCTAATCATGCCTAATTCGGGATGCTCCCAACGTATCAAAGCTTCAACACGGTTAATGGTGCCCGTTTTTAAATTCAATTGAGGTTGATAATGGAGAACAAATTCTTTATTTTGAATAGCCTTACGCAATTCTGCTTCTAATTTAATATGTTCACGTGCAGTAACATCCATTTCCTTCGTATAATACTGGTAAGCACCGCCACCTCTGCGCTTAGCTTTATACATCGCCATATCAGCATTTCGTTGTAAATCTTCTAATGATTGACCATCATCAGGATAAACGCAGATACCAATGCTTGCCGTAATGTAAAATTCATGTGAATCGATTTTGACGGGTTGAGCACATGCATTCAGAATTTTTTCTGCTACGGGCCCGGCAAATTTTCCATGGCCAATATCATTCAGTAAGATGATATATTCATCACCACCTAATCGCGCTAAAATATCGCCCGCACGAAGTAGGCTAGAGAATCGAAGTCCCATTTCTTTTAATACTAAATCACCTGTCGTATGGCCTAACGCGTCGTTAATATTTTTAAAGCGATCAAGGTCAATAAATAGCACAGCTAATACTTTATTATGCCGTTTAGCATGGTTAAGAGCTTTATTGAGGATTTCATTGAAAAAGACGCGATTAGGTAAGGACGTTAAGCCATCATAATGCGCTAATCGGACTAAGTGTTCTTTATGAACAATCAGTTCACGTTCTACTGATTTACGTTCGGTGATTTCTTGCTGAAGTTGAATGTTAGTTTTTTGTAATTCTTGCGTACGTTCTTGTACACGTTGTTCCAGTTTTTCATGTGACGCTTGAATGATATCTAACATGTGATTAATTTCACTGGAAACGGAAGATAATTCATCATGTCCCGTTGCATCGACGCGTTGGTTAATTGCATTTTTTTCACTGATATCAGCAACTTCTCTATCTAATCGTTCTAAGCGTTTGATAATCAAGACGCGTAATAGCCATAACATCAAGAGAGAGAAGAGGATCGCTAAGGCCACAAAGGTAGTGAGATAGTAATCAATTGCTTTTTTACCAGCGAGGTAAATGGCGCGCGGTGTGGTCATGCGGAACATACCGATAGGTACATTATTGATATCTCTAATAACAGTGTAACCTTCAAGGAGATCACTGCTAATAGGAATACTGTAGTGACCATTTTTATTATTAGAAATAATATCAAAATATTTCTGTAATCCAGAGGTATTCGTAATTTGATTTAACAAAAAGAGTTTCACATCGACTTTTGTCGTTTCCATGATTTTACTTATCACCCATGGGTCTAAATTCCGACCAAATACACTCGCACCCAATGGCGGCAAGAGTTTATTGCCATCGGTAATTGCACTGGCAGCGATAAGCATAATGCCTGAAGAGACTAACACATACCCGCGGACATCTTTATTCACATCCACGCGATTCAGCAATAAACTGCCTGGATAAATGTATTTATCTAACCCTTGCGGGAAGGCGATAAATTGTTGTTTATCTGTATCGACCGCAGAACCGACCATTAATTGGCCAGCTTTATTCCAATAACTGATTAAATTAATGTGGGAATTGAGGAAGGCAGTCATATTTAAGTTGCCTGGTACAAACTCGGGTTCTTTCCCTTGCATGTATTTATAAAGATCATCCCAATGTGACCAATCAGAGGTAAAGGTATAAAGCGAATAATCAATCTGATCTAAAGCTTGGTCGACTCGGCCAAGATCGCGGTCAGCACGATCTTGCTCTAAGGCGAGGAAACTGCGAGTCAAGAATAGTTTTGACCCAACGTAGGTTAGGCCTAAGAATAATAGCCATGCGAGGCTAATTGCAATGAGCACTTTGTTTCTTAATTTCATTTGCCCCCCTTCCATGGAAGAACACAATAATAAAGCGCATATATGCTTGATTTTATATGGAGATTGAGCCGATTGCTAGGTTTTTTGCCAAGATTTTTTGATATCAAGGGTTAAAGATAGGAAGAATTGAAGGGCTATTATGAGATCAGTATGATAGCGAAAACATGCTTCATGAAAGGCTCAGAGTGGTTAAATATAATACAAAAAAGAGGTAAATATAATAATGATTGAAAATTTAGATGCTATATTGAGTGGTTTATTAGCTGGTGATTATCCTGCCATAATGCGATTTAGAACATTACTAGATCGTCCCCAAAAAGTTGAAACAAAAGAAGTTACCAAGATAGTTCATTGCGTAAAATCGGAAGCTGCTAAAGATAATTCTTATGCATTATGGGCATTAGCGTTAATGCATGATGAGGAATTTGGATTAGCAAAGGATGAAACTAAGTCAATCGCATTATTAGAAAGAGCTATGCAAATAGAGGCAAATAATGCTGCTGCAATGGTGACAAGGGCTAATTTCTATATAGAAGCAAAAAATCTGGGTAAAGCAAAGGAATTAGCTGAGAGAGCCTGTAAGTTGGGATATGCACAGGCTGCCGGGTTATTAGGTTATTGTTATGAAGTGAACGAAAATCCGAATATAGAAAAAGCTATAGAATGCTATAAATTAGGGGCTCAATTGAGATGTGGATGGAGCGCATATAACCTTGGCCGGATTTTTTCTGCTGGAAAATTTTACCCTGATTATAAAGATTATGAAGATTACGAAGCTGCTAGATACTGGTATGAAAAATCCCTCGAATTAGATGGATTAGCTGCAGGAGATGCAGCTAATAATATAGGTATATTGTATAGAAATGGCTGTCTTAGCAATGGAATCCTGACCTGCCCCTAAAAAAGTAGACACCAAATTTGATATACTTAACCAATCAATGAGGTGTGTAAAATGAGTAAATACGATAAGTCCTTCAAAGAAGAAGCAAT
>JAJPJH010000050.1 GCA_021324335.1 Gammaproteobacteria bacterium | reverse complement strand
AGGAAAGAAGCGGAAGAAGCCAAGGAACAACTAAGGAAGGAAGCGGAAGAAAGGGCGAAGTTAGAAGAGAAACTAAGGAAGGAAGCGGATGAAAGGATAAATCAGATAATGCAATTTTTTATGCAAAAGTTGAATGAGCAGAACAAATCCAACGAAAAGTCATCCACTGATCAGCTTGATGGCAGTGATCAGGCAAATAAAATTTCTGCTCAAAAGGAATCCGATCCTGTTTTCACGACGTTTCCTTTTTGGAGAACGGCTTGCCTAGCAGACAACAAGACAACTATCTGCCAGCCTGTTTGTATTAAGCCAATGGGGTGAAATTTGAGAATACACAAAGTGTTATTTATGCACCTTGCAGTACTTCCCTCGCGTGCGCGAGGGTTTTTTCTGTGATTTTTTCGCCTCCTAACATGCGGGCAATTTCTCGGGTTTTTTCTTCACCTATTAATAAACGCAATCGGGAATAGGTGCTCTTTTCGATAAAATATTTTTCTACCAATAAATGATGATGGCCACAGGCTGCTACTTGAGGTTGATGTGTGACACAAAATACTTGGTAGGATTCACCTAATTTTCGCAGCAATTTACCAATTTTCTCTGCTGTAGCGCCACTTAATCCCGTATCTACTTCGTCAAAGACTAAAGTAGGAATAGTGGTTCTATGCGCAAGTGCCAAATGTGCCGCTAAACTTAAGCGCGATAATTCACCGCCTGAAATCACTTTCGCTAATGGCTGTAAAGTTTGGTCCGGGTTGGTTTTGATTAAAAAGATAACTTTTTCTTTTCCGTGTGCTGATAAGGGCTGTGATTCTTTTTCTAATTCAATTTTAAATTCACCATGCGGTAAAGAAAGAGAGCGGATGGTTGCTGTCATTTCTTTTTCAAGTTTTGTTGCTGCTTTTTTGCGGCTTAAACTTAATTTCTCGGCTAATAATTGATAGTCTTGGGCGACGGTTTTTTGCTGTGCTTCTAATTTCACTAATGTTTCATCGCTAGAATTGAGTGTTTCGAATTCGGTCATCAGCCGTTCTTTAAATGCAGCTAATTCTTGCGGCGAAATTTTATGTTTACGCGATAAATTAAAAATTTGACTGACGCGGGCTTCCATCGCTTGTAGTTTTTCAGGATCTAATTCGGTTTGTTCTAGATAATTTTCTAATTCAGAGGTGAGATCATTTAATTGAATGATAATAGAATTGATTGTATTTACCCATTCACTTGCTTTCGGCTCTACCGTTTGAATCGATTCAATGGTCTTGCGAATCGCATGTAGAAAAGAAAGCGCATTTTGTTGATCTTCTTCTGATAACTGTTGTATAGCCTGCTGCACGTGCCGCATTAATTCTTCGGCATGCGTTAAACGGTGATGTTCAGTGGATAACGTTTCCCATTCGCCTGGTTGTAATGAAACGGCTTGTAATTCTTCTAGCTGAAATCGTAAGTAATCACTGCGTTCCGTACGTTGTAAGGTTTTTTCTCGCAAGCTCTGAATAGCCTGGTCTAACTGTTTCCATTCATCCGCTAATTGCTTGACTTGCGCTGCAAGCGGTAAATGATCAGCAAATCGATCTAACATTTCTCGTTGAGTGTCTGACTTTAGTAATACTTGCTGCTCATGCTGCCCGTGGAGGTGAAATAATAATTCACCTAATTCTTTAACGAGCTGCACGGTTGCTGGCGATCCATTGATGTAACAACGGGAACGTCCATCACTGGTAATCACACGGCGAATAATACATTCGGGTGTCTCTTGATAGAGATCAAGATTCTTTAGACACTGAATCACCTTGGGAAAATCAGTAATATCGAAACAAAGACTAATATCCGCCTTTTCCTTCCCCGGCCGCACGATATTCTGGGATGCCCGACCACCGAGAGCGAGCTCAATCGCTTCGATAAAAATCGATTTTCCAGCTCCTGTCTCACCGGTAATCATGGTGCAGCCTTTGTGTAAAGGTAAATGCAATTCTTCGATGGTAGCGAGGTCACGAATGTGAATATGAGTCAGCATAATGTTATTCCGTATACTGTAATTTATGTCCCCAATGCAGCTTACTGCGTAACGTTTCGTAATAATTGTAATCGCTAGGATGAATTAAATGTAACTGTTGCGGCTTTTTACAAATGGTAATGCGACTTCCCGGTGGCGTATTAATAAATGCTTGGCCATCACACGTTAACCGAGGTATGGCCGTATTATTGGGGGTGATGACAATTGTAATGCGGTGATTACCCTCAATGACAATGGGCCGCAGCGACAAAGTATGCGGGAACATGGGGACGATCACAATAGCATCAAGCTGGGGATGTAAAATCGGGCCACCGCCTGAGAGAGCATATGCCGTGGAACCGGTAGGGGTGGCGACGATCACACCGTCTGAATCTTGGCTGCAGACAAATCGGTCATCAATATAGATTTCAAATTCATTCATATGGGGAACTAAATCGGGAATAAGAGCGACTTCATTCAGTGCATCACTTTGACCCAGGATGTTGCCATGTAGTTCTACAGTAGCTGTGATGAGGAAACGCTTTTCTAGAAGATAATCCCCCTCGAGAATCGTTCTAATTTTTTCCAATTCTGTTGGGTGGATATCAGTGAGAAATCCTAAGCGTCCGCGATTGACCCCTAAGATAGGCACATTGTTATTCACCACCGTATGTGCTGCGTGCAGTAAGCTCCCATCGCCGCCGATAACAATTAATAAGTCACATTTTTTACCTAATTCATCCCGAGCCACATGAGGGAGTGCTATATCATGCAAGGTGGCGGCAGTTTCCGCCTCGATACAAATAGCTTGGTTGAGCTGTTCTAGATAATGGATTAATGCTTTAAGTGTCTCAATGACCCCCGGGTTTTTTACCCGCCCCATGATCCCTACCATTTTAAATTGTGATACCGTCATTGCTCACCTCTTGAATCCCGCCGCATTGTCCACATATTAATGGTTATACTATAAACCTGACAAAGAATGAAAAGGAGACAATTTTGCATGACTGATACGAAAGATCAGGAGTCCGAAAAAAAATCCACTGAATTGATTGATCACCCTTCCTATGAAGAGTTGATGCAAAAATTAGACGAGACAGAGCAAAAATCTAACCAATACTGGGAACGTATCTTGCGCATGCAGGCGGATAACGACAACCTCATACGGCGTACCGAACGGGATGTGGCGAATGCACATAAATATGCCCTTGAGAAATTTGCGATAGAGTTGCTGCCGATTGTCGATAGTCTGGAGCTTTGTATCAGCAATGTCCCTCCTCACTTGCAGGAAACAGCTCGATCTATTATCGAAGGCGTAGAACTTACCTTAAAAATGTTTTATGGCGCGATGGAGAAATTTGGTATTAAGCAGGTGAATCCTGTTTCTCAGCCATTCGATCCTGAATTCCACCAAGCAATTTCCATGCAATCGGATTCATCGGTTAAGCCGGGTACGGTTATTTCTGTCCTGCAGAAAGGCTATACCCTTAACAATCGCTTGCTACGCCCCGCGTTAGTGGTCGTGGCAAAAGAGAAAGAATAAGGGTGCTTGAAAAATAACGAATTGCCCTTATGTTTTAATCAATAACAGTAGCGGAGACTTTTATGGCTTCTAATAAAATCATAGGTATAGATTTAGGTACCACCAATTCCTGCGTCGCAGTGATGGAAGGTGACACGGTAAAAGTAATCGAAAATTCTGAAGGTGCTCGTACGACTCCTTCGATTGTGGCTTATTTGGAAAACGGTGAGATCCGAGTCGGTCAGCCCGCCAAGCACCAAGCTGTCACCAATCCTAAAAATACCATTTACGCTGTAAAACGTCTGATTGGTCGTCGATACGATGATCCAATGGTACGCCGTACCCAAGAAGTCGTGCCTTACAAAATTATCAAAGCTGAAAACGGTGATGCCTGGGTGGAAGTCTTAGGCAATAAAGATCTGGCTCCGCCGCAAGTATCGGCTGAAATTTTGAGAAAAATGAAGAAAACCGCTGAAGATTATTTAGGCCATGAAGTCACCGAAGCTGTGATTACAGTGCCAGCTTACTTTAACGATTCTCAACGCCAAGCCACCAAAGATGCGGGCCGTATTGCTGGCTTAGAGGTAAAACGTATCATCAACGAACCAACGGCTGCGGCATTAGCTTTTGGTCTGGATAAAAAACCAGGCAATCGTAAGATTGCTGTGTATGACTTGGGCGGTGGTACGTTCGATATCTCCATTATTGAAATTGCTGAAGTGGATGGTGAACATCAATTTGAAGTACTTTCTACAAATGGCGACACCTTCTTAGGTGGTGAGGATTTCGATCAACGTTTAATCAATTACCTGGTAGACGAGTTCAAAAACACATCCGGCATTGACTTGCGTTCTGATCCGCTTGCGTTGCAGCGTCTCAAAGAAGCAGCTGAAAAAGCTAAGATTGAATTGTCTTCTACACAGCAAACAGAAGTGAATTTGCCTTACATTACTGCCGATGCTACTGGCCCCAAACACTTAAACATCAAGATTACGCGTGCCAAACTTGAATCGCTCGTCGAAGAATTGGTACAGCGTACAATTGAACCTTGTAAGATTGCACTGAAAGATGCCAATTTGTCAGCGGATAAAATCGATGACGTCATTCTCGTCGGCGGTCAAACACGTATGCCATTGGTCCAAGAAACAGTACGCAAATTCTTTGGTAAAGAACCACGTAAAGATGTTAACCCTGATGAAGCCGTTGCGATCGGTGCTGCTATTCAAGGTGCTGTGCTCTCTGGCGCGATTAAAGACGTCTTATTATTGGATGTGACACCATTGTCCTTGGGCATTGAAACCATGGGCGGGGTGATGACTAAACTTATCGAAAAAAATACGACAATTCCAACACGTGCTTCGCAAGTATTCTCAACCGCTGCAGACAATCAAACCGCTGTTACCATCCATGTGCTGCAAGGTGAGCGCGAAATGGCTTCTGCGAACAAATCATTAGGCCGTTTCGATTTAACCGATATTCCACCGGCACCACGGGGTATGCCGCAAATTGAAGTTACCTTTGATATCGATGCGAATGGTATCTTGCATGTCTCTGCAAAAGATAAAGCGACAGGCAAAGCGCAAACTATCAAGATTCAAGCTTCTTCTGGTTTAAGCGAAGACGAGATCAAAAAGATGGTGAAAGATGCAGAAGAGCATGCAGCGGATGACCGTAAATTCCATGAATTAGTCACTGCCCGTAACCAAGCGGATAACATGATTCACGCTGTGACCAAATCTATGCAGGAAGCAGGGGAGAAAGTGTCAGCAGAGGAACGTCAAGCT
>JAJPJH010000103.1 GCA_021324335.1 Gammaproteobacteria bacterium | reverse complement strand
GTATGAGACGTTTTTCACGTTCCCAACGTTGGAGAGTCTTGACGGTAACGCCCAGAAGTTTCGCTGCCTTGCTTGTGCTGATAGTGTTTTCCATGGGGCGAATAATACGCTATTATGCGCTTATTGCAAGACTAGAATTTGCTCCTTCGGGGGAAGCTAATTATGATTTTATCCTAATTAATAGCTCTACTTCATGTTTATAGTTACATTTATTTCTGAAACATTATTCATAAGTCATCATTCATTGTTTCTATTAATCCTCCATAATCCCAATCTAAAATCGCTGGTATAGGACATTTAGACGTGCTGATATCTTGAATGCAACCTTATAGAATGCTAGCTTAGTATTGATTTTATTAATAATAACAAATTGAATTGGGAGAATTAAAAATGCTTAGGATAACAAAATCAACTAGAAAAGCGTTAAGCGATCACATGCCCTTTATAGCAAAAAACAATGATATGACTTTGATGAGCTGGAATATATTATGCCAAATGAAATTTAATGATAAATGGAAGTATTTTAATAATGGATTTGGTTGTCACGAAGAATCGGATAAATTTTACACCAATCGATTAAGCCATATTATATCACGCATTGGCTATGCTGCAAAAGATGAAGCTCCAGCCTTTATATGCTTACAGGAATGCCCAGAAACTGATGACCTACGAGCCCAATTTGAAGGAGAGATTAGACAGAATGAAATGTTAAAGAATTATGAAATTAGCTATTTTAATAATATAGAAGATGAATATTTTCTAACTACTCTATATGATGCGCACTCTTATACCATTCAGCGAGAATTAACAGAAAAAATATCCAGTGCCTCGCTAGAAGAAGGTTTGGCAAAGAGAATTTTGCCTCTTGTATTTTTACATAAAAAATCAGGAGCAATGACGTTGATTGTTAATGTCCATGCAAATTTTGGAAAAGAGGTCAAAAAAGACGTTCAGCTATTATGTGAGTTAGCAAAGCAATTAGGCATTAACCATGTAGCTTTTTTAGGTGATTTCAATAGAGATTTAGTACTGGAATCAGATAATTATTCTAGACATGACATCTCTCAAGCATTAGATAGCGAACATCGTTTTGCAAACTTGTTATATGTTAATTCAATTTGTGCATCTTCATTTATAGCTCAATATAATTCCGATAAAAACGAAACAAATGTGGTTATCGAAACAAGAGATGGCATTATGTCAACTTTTCCAGTTGATGTCATATGTATGACAGATATTAATACACCTAACCCAGCCATGACATTTACAAAAGAACTCTCACCGCGATTAAATGAAATTCCGGATGGCTTTTTAGAGCACTTAGAATCTGCGAAAATGTCTAATTTAACAATGACTCCTAAATTCGCATAAAGAGTAGCTAGCAAAGGAAGCTTTTATCTAAGATTGGCGCATTCTCATCCCCGAAATGCGCCATACTTATAAAAAGAACACGAAGGTATTATCTAGATTGCAGCCAGGTCATCAAACAAAAGAGTAATCGCTTGACTATTACCTACTGCTACTACTCCTTGTACGACAACTTTTTCCTGATTAAACGCAAAAGCCTGTCTATGTTTATCCGTCACCACACCACCCGCCTCCAAAACCAATAATACCCCACCTGCAATATCCCATTCATTTTTCGGCCCCAAGCTAAATGTTGCATGCGCCCGCCCCGCTGCTACTAATGCTAATTTATAAGCAATCGAACCCACTTGCTGAACCCGATGATGCCGCTCATAAACCTCCCATTCTCCACGTGCATATTCCGATCGACTAGCTAATAACAATAATTTTTCGGGAATCGTTTTTTCACAAACTAATTTATCATTCCCTAACCATGCTCCTTTACCACGAACAGCATGAAATAATTCACCTTTAGCAGGATTAAAAACCGCCGACAGTACGAGCTGACCCTCTTCCACTAACGCCACTGAAACCGCATATTCAGCTAACCCTTGTGCATATTCTTTGGTCCCATCAATTGGATCAACAATCCACACTCGACGACAAGTTAAACGCTTAGGGTCATCTAGCGTTTCTTCTGACAGCCAACCATCTTCAGGAAAGGCCCGCATTAATTGTTTTTTTAAAATATCATTCCCTACTAAATCTGCTTGCGTCACAATCTCACTATTCGCTTTCCTCATAATAGAAAAGCCTGCTTTTTGTAAGGTGAGAATCGCTTCTCCTGCTTCTTGTATCGCTTGTAAGAGAACGGTTAATTCATGCTCCATACGTTTTTTCTACTCTTCGATTTCTTCTTGCACTTCTTCGTATCGATCGGATGAATTCGTCCACTATCCTGAAAGGATAAACCAATTTCCAGTGCCATGCACGCCGCATGCTACGTAGCTCTCTTTCTAATTCTTTATTTCGTTTCAGCAGGGAATTGATATAACCATACATAGGATAAACTGCAGCAAATTCTTGTTTGACTTGCTGCCAGGCAGATGAAAATTCACTGCTATCAAATGTGACTTCATCTCGTGCTAATCGCATAAGTAAGGTATACAGATGCGCACAAACAGGCGCGATAGCTGCAACAGGATGAGAAATTAAATCAGTTTCGTTGTATTCGTAATGATGCAATTGTTTGTCGAGATAACGATTGGCATAATGGTTCATCTCAGCCGTATCTGTTATCGTCGCGATCGCTAATTGATGTTGAATGCGCTCAAGCTGAAGGCGTGCATTTTCTAACATTAAATCATAACTCACCACCACACGTTTTTTTCCCACTGTATTCTCAATCGCCGGAATTAAATGTGTTAGCCATTGTAATAATCCTACTTCGAGATCGGCTCCACTCACTTTTTGCCAGGAATAAGCAACAGCGAGTGGGTTACGTAAAGCAATAATGTAATTTTCATCCAGCGAAAGTGCCTGAAAAACCTCTTGCCAGAATGGCAGAATCCGGGAAGTGCGCGGATCTTTAAATGCCCAAGCAGAAAGGTGATTCATCCGTTGGGTCAGCAACTCAATCGCCTGATGTTTCAAATCAATTAATGCTTCATTATTACGGCATAAATCATCCATCAAGTGCACACTCATCCACGTATCACCTAAGCGCTGCGCAACACGGCGATTGATGTGATAAACAATATCCTTATCTTCCCAAATGCCTTTTGGGTTCCACTCATTGCTGTTTTGGCTAAATTCATCGCTTAATTCAATGCCTAAGGTTTTTAAGCCACGGGTAATTGCACTGGTGCCGCTGCGTGCCATCCCTAACACCACGAAAATTTCTTTCATGCAATATACCCCAGCAATTTAATTTGCTTAATAATGCTTTCCGTCACTTCTTCGGGACCTGATGAAGCCGTATCAATCGTAATTTCTGCTGCTGTGGGTGGTTCGTATGGATCGCTGATGCCGGTAAATTGTTTGATGGCTCCTTCGCGTGCTTTTTTATAAAGCCCTTTGCGGTCACGCATTTCACAGACAGAAAGCGGCGTGGCGACATAAAGTTCAATAAAACCGCCAACTTCGCTGACCATTTGCCTTACGTGATCGCGCGCTTTAATAAACGGCGCCACTAACGCACAAATCGCAATACCACCATGCTTCGTGACTTCTCTCGCGACAAACCCTACCCGTGTAATATTAGCTTCTCGATCTTCTTGGCTAAAACCTAGACCACGCGATAAATGCGTACGAATGACATCACCATCGAGCAAAGTAATTTGCCTATCTGTCATTTCACGCAATCTCAAGGATAAAGCATTCGCTAAAGTGGATTTACCTGCACTTGGCAATCCCGTTAATAAAACCGTAAATCCTTGTTTATGTCGCGGAGGATGGGCTTTACGTAATTCTTCGATAACAGCAGGATAGGAAAACCAAACTGGAATATCTAAATTCTTATGCAAGCGCTCCCGCAATTCAGTACCAGAAATAGCAGCGGGCGTTTCATCTTGAGGAAATTGATCAACAGGGAAATAACAAGCTTGCTTATGGCTATATACCATTTCTTGAAAGGGTACGACTTCGATCCCTATTTCCTGTTGATGTTGCAAAGCCAATTCCTGCGCAGCATAAGGCGGATAAAACAGTTCACCCGCACGGTTTTTGCCGGGGCCAGCATGATCGCGGCCGACAATAAAATGCGTGCACCCATAATTTTTACGGATAATCGCATGCCATACTGCTTCACGGGGGCCACCCATGCGCATAGCAAGTGGCAATAGACTTAAAAACGCTGTGTTTTCAGGATAGGTTTTTAAGACATGCTCATAGCAGCGTACGCGTGTGTAATTTTCAATATCGCCAGGTTTTGTCATGCCGACAACAGGATGAATTAATAAATTGGCCTTGGTTAATTCAGCAGCACGGATGGTGAGCTCTTGATGGGCACGATGCATAGGATTGCGGGTTTGGAAGGCGACGATTTTTTTCCAGCCGCGTTGATGAAATACATGGCGCAATTCTAAGGGTGTATAGCGTAAATGTTTAAAGTCATAATGATGGGGAAGGGAAATGCCTAATAATTTTCCCCCGACGTAAAAATCTTTTATCTGATGATAAAGGTAAGAAACAGCAGGATGGCTATCGTCGGTGGTGGCAAATACAGCTTGTGCTTCGCGGGGCTTATCAGGTTGCCAGCAGTCTTCGACCTGCAAAATTGCTACTAATAAACCTTCGGTATCACGCAAGGCAATTTCATCGCCAGGCTGGAGGGTTTTAGCCAGTTGTTGATCGATATCCAAGGTGATTGGCATAGGCCATAATGTGCCGTCCTGGAGACGCATGTTGGTCAAGACACTTTCATAATCTGCCTGATTCATGAAGCCATTAAGCGGGGTAAAGCCGCCATTTAAAATTAGCTCCAGGTCACATAATTGGCGTTGAGTTAAAGTCAGGGTAGGTAACTCATGGGCGAGATGTTTATATTCTGTTGCTACGGCAGGAACAAGCATATTGATTAAGAGAGCGGGTTTTTCTTGGTCTATGAGAGGGCTGGTTACAGTCGAATCCATAAAAATCATCCTTTTACAAACTAGCTAGATTGATCCGATACACATACTACTTATCTACTTTTTATCTCTGAATGTATAACGTAGGAAGTGTAATAGGTATAAGATGAATAAGCCAGCGCCCATCTATTCCATTGTAAACGATGAGCCACAGCCACACGTCGTTTTTGCGTTAGGATTACGAATAATGAATTGCTCGCCTTCGATATCTTCCTTGTAATCAATCTCCGCGCCAGCAAGGTATTGCAGACTTAATGGGTCAATGAGCAACTGAACCGTTCCTCTCCCTTGATCCCCTTCACCTTCCTCTTCCTCAGGCTGCAAAGAGGCAACTGATTTCGCAATGACGGTATCATCTTCCGCCTGGTTTTCATCAAAGGAAAAGCCGTATTGGAAGCCAGAGCAACCACCACCAGTCACATAAACTCTTAATTTTAAATTAAAATTACCTTCCTCTTGGATTAGCTCCCAGACTTTAGCTGCTGCATTATCAGTGAAAATGACGACGTCGGACATGAGAATACCTCGTTTTTAATGAGGAGCATTATAGCAGATCTTTTCCTTCCTTTGACATAGAGGGACTCTGTCCCTGCTTTTTCTTGATAGTTATTTTCTATTGTAGAAATAAAATCAATTAATTAGATTTAACATGCTAAAACATCGTACTCTGGTCTTAATTCAAATCAACCAGGAGAACCCAACCATGTTAACAGTCGGCGACCGCTTTCCCGAGTTTACTTTAAAAGGCGTCATTTCCACTGATATTAAAACTGCATTCGCAGATTTCACTCATCAAACCCATACCAATAAATGGCAAGTCTTCTTCTTTTGGCCTAAAGATTTCACCTTCGTTTGTCCCACAGAAATCGCTGAATTCGGCCAGCTCTATCCTGAATTCACGGATCGAGAGACAGAAATATTTGGGGTAAGTACGGATTCAGAATTCGTCCATCTTGCCTGGAAGCAGCAAAAAGAGGAATTACACCAATTACCTTTCCCCATGCTTGCTGATCTAAAACGCGATTTATCACAAAGGTTAGGGATTTTAGATCAACAAGAAGGTGTCGCACAACGTGCCGTTTTCATCGTTGATCCAAAAGGAATCATTCGCTTTGCAATGGTCACGGATTTAAAAGTAGGTCGTAATCCGCGAGAAGTTTTGCGAGTACTCGATGCGTTACAAACAGATGAATTATGCCCCTGCAACTGGCAGAAAGGGGAAGAAACAATTGTGGTTGCTAATTAGAGGAGAATTATTATGACCATTGAAACATTGAAAAATGCATTACCTCATTATGCAAAAGATATTAAATTAAATTTGGGCATCGTCTTAAGCATGGATGGTTCGCCTGATTTAAATGCAAAACAAATCGTTAGCATTGCGCTTGCTTCTGCTTATGCTACACGTAACAGAGAAGTGATTAGCGCTATCACGAAGGAGGCTAGTAGCTACTTATCGCCTGAAGAAATCGATGCAGCAAAAGCTGTAGCAACCATTATGGCAATGAATAATATTTATTATCGCTTCACCCACTTGATGGAAGATGAAAATTATCAGACGATGCCGGCAAAGTTACGCATGAATGTGATAGCTAATCCGGGAATAGATAAAGAGACATTTGAATTGAGCAGTCTTGCCGTCTCAGCTATGAATGGATGTGGTAAATGCATGAATGCGCATGCCTTGCAATTGGAAAAAGCAGGTATCAGTAAACTGGGCATACAGTCTGCGGTACGTATTGCGAGCGTGATCCAAGCAGCAGCGGTTGCAAAAGAAATTGCAAATTCACTTAATTGGTTAATACGTGTCAATGGATGCTGACACGTATAACCCTGATTGTTTTCCAATTTTATTTCTCCTATCATGATGGATAAATTATAAAAATCAGGATAAAGCCGTGACCAAACGAAAAGAGGTGAATATTCATCAGGAACTCCTCCTGATCCGCAATGGAAACGGTGTAAAATTAATTAAACCTTCTTCAAGCTCTCCTCCTACCTCTGTTGCCCATCTTATGCAACTTCCTCTTAATATTTATTTTTTAACTCCCGACGGCACCACCTTATCAATGAATGAACCTTGCATTGAATCGTGTGGATTTAATTCCTTGCAAGACTCCATTGGTAAATCACTCTTAGACGTATCCACCCAAGAAAGCGCTACTAAGCTTATCCATAACTGCCATGAAACACTCACCGCCAACCAAATAAAAATCTTTGAAGAATTGAATTTTCGCAAAGATGGAATGAGCTTATCACTACTTTCAGTGAAAGCCCCCTGGTACGATGACAACAATAAAATTATTGGTACCTTTGGCTGCTCTATTGTCTTAGGTAAACATCGTTTAGCCCAATCATTGATGCAGATAGCAGAATTAGGACTCCTCCATCCTTCCCAAGTACTTGGCCCTGCTGCTCCCCCACCTACCCCAAAAGCCATCACGTGCAAAGAACCTCTTTCAGAGCGAGAGCATATATGTGTGGAGTATTTGTGCAAGGGTTTTACCATTAAAGAAGTTGCTAAATACATCGCGATTTCCCCAAAAACTGTCGAAACTTATTTAGATCGCGCTAAGCAGAAATTAGGCTGCCAAAACAAGGCAGAGCTAATTGCTGCTTTTTGCGCCATGAATTAAGTGATCCCAAATCGTTTGACCTCAGCAGGTGATATGACACTTGCTGCCACCCCTGATTTACTAAACAAGCCTGATGTTTGCGCTGCCAACTGGCCACTACTATAATCAGAAGAAGCTTTTTTCCATTGAGGTATTTCTTTTTCTTTTGAAAAATCAAATAAAGTTTGGACATTATATTGCTGTAAAACAGGCGTCTTTTCTTTATAAGTATGATTAATCACACCTAAAATCATTTTTATTTTCCCGCCAACTTGCTCAATCAGATCACAACAGGTGAGTGTTGTTCCACCGGAGGCAATGCCATCATCAATTAAAATGACATCACGGTTTTTTAAATCGCTGTGGGTCGATATCTCTAATACATCTTCTGAATAAGCTGTTGCATAATTCTTACTGATAACTTCTCCTGGAATTTTCCCTGCTTTTCTAATCATTACTAATGGTACTTGCAATATTTCCGCCACCATTGCCGCAGCAGGAATACCTCTGACTTCAGGGGTAGCAATACAGAGATTCGATGAATCTAAATTTAATTTTTCTATTGCCGTCACGAAAGAAGCGACTATATAACCTGTTAACACTGGATTTTCATAAATTTTTAACACATCATAAAATTTATCGACGCCTTTAAAGGGATAATGCTGCAATGCTTTTTGTAGATAATCACGGGGATATTGCCATCTTACTTGATAACGCTCAGGAGAGATGGGCACATCCGGATTGCCAGCTAATTTAGCCCTTTCTTCGGGATAAGTTGTATTGATGATACGTAATTGCATACCTTCTATGTATTTCCAAATCGCTTCTTTAATCCAATTTGTCACACCGATACCAATACAAGAACGCGGCCCAAAAGAATGATGCAAGCCGGATTTCAATAAATTAATATAAACCGCGCCGCCTTTTTCTAAGGTCACAGAGCTTAATGCAATCGGCTGTTGTGGCACGCGGACACGGAAAGGGAATAAGTACGCATTTTTTAACCCTTCTGAATAAGCATTTTTTCTCGCATTCGTCTCATCCAATTCAGCTTTTAGAATAGCCACAAATGTTTCATAGAGGGCATTATGGATAAAATCGAAAACTAAAATGAAATCAAAGGTGTTATCCAGCACAGCTTGATCAATTTTGTTCGCTGGAAAATGGGATTGTTGCAGTTGTTGTTTAAATTGATAAATTAAGCCAGAATCTGCTTGCAGAATAAATTTCGTTAAGGATTGATCTATTTGTGCTAATTCATTTTTCTTTAAATAACGATACAACTGACAAACTTGGGCACCAATATAAGGGATATTCTTCAGGCGACTATCATAAAACGTATAACGTAAGGTCGATAATAAAAGCTGGCGAGTTTCTTTAAATTCATTGGCATTGACTTTTGGCCCAAATAAATATTCGCACCAGAAATTTAGCATAAAATTCTCAAAGCCAATATCTAAATCAAACGTAGGTTTAGCAAATAGTGAGCGAATATGCTTGCCAATCAGCTTATTAATTAAAACTTGATCACCCACACATTGTGCAAAAGCAGAATGAATCGTTTTCCAGATGAGGTTTTTCTCTAAACTTTCAGCATTGAGAAAAGCTTGGGTCGCATTGATATTCAAATCATGGCCATGGGATAAGTCAAAGTGGTGATTTTGATATCCCGTCAAGGTATTGGCTGAGAGGATTTTTTTAATATCAGCTTTATTTTGGATAATATAAAACAAAGTGACATAAGGTAAATTAATTCGAAATTCTGTGTTGTGATATTGCTGCTCTAAACTATCAACGGCCTTATAGAAATTACCCGATGTGAAATAATGATAAAGAAAAGTGAAAAAATTAACTGAGGTGAGAGAGGTCTTCGCCATTGCTGCTTCAACAGATTCTGATACTTCTTCCATGCTACCTGATGAATCAATGGTGATAAAAGCCCCTCCTTTCGTGGCTTTCAATTGCTGAATAACAGGAATAGTTAATTCATTATAAACTCGAATGCGCTTAGCAATCGTGACTTCGTTATCATCTTCACGATGTTCGACTTCCCCACGATGCAACATTCGTTGTTTCATCACTTCTTCGCTGGTATTGAAATACATCACCTTGTCGCAGGGACATATGGTTTTCTCGAATAAAGCTAATTGATTGAGAGTACGAGGGCAGCCATCGATTAAAAAGCCAGCTGCGTGAGGATAACGTTTCATTTCTTCCGCAACCAAATCGATAATCATTTTATCATCTAATAATTCTCCCTTTTTGATAGTGTCCCGAATCATTTTTACAGTATTACTATCTGGCTGACCTGCTGCCTCTTTTACAATACTTCTGACTAAATCACCTGTGGAAATGTGATGATACGCTGTCTTCTCCTCTAACCGTTTGCAATGCGTCCCTTTACCACTGCCTGGACCACCCATGACAAAAATAATTTCTTGCATAAATCACTTCTTTCTCTTTGAGTTATGTAATGTAATGACACTAGGGTAAAAAATAGGTAGGGAATTGTAATGTCAGGAAAAAACCTGACAGACTCTCTAAAACTTGTATACAATGGCCGCTTTTCCATCAATTAAGAGGACACCTTATGCATTGGATCAAAGCTTTCCATATTATCTTCATGGTCACCTGGTTCAGCGGTTTATTTTATCTCCCGCGCTTATTCGTTTATCACGCCATGGCCACAGATCGTATTGGCATCGACCGGTTTAAGATGATGGAAAGAAAATTGTATTACGGCATAGCAACGCCAGGGGCGGTTTTCACTATTCTTTTTGGCGCCTGGTTAATTAGTTTTAATCCGCAAGGGTATATGCAGGCAATGTGGCTCAACCTGAAATTAGGATTAGTCGCGCTGACGGTAATTTATCATATCTACCTTGGATTTTTACTGTATGCTTTTAAAATAGACCGTAATAAGCATGGGCATGTATTTTACCGCATGCTTAATGAAGTGCCCATCGTCTTTCTCGTCGGGATTGTAATTCTAGTTGTGGTGAAGCCCTTCTCTGGCTAGCGTCTGAAAACAAAAGGGCAGGATTTCCATCGGAATAAGCATCAATAATACAAAAATCACTTTCCACTCCTGCCCTCTCTTCTTCAAATAACTCAGGGTTAAAATACATTTCGTCTCTATCTTGTACCACTGCATAATTATCTTGCACTAATTCGTTTAATGGTTTTTTTTCATATTTTGCAGGAGAAATTTGCTGCTTCTCCGGATTATCTGCAAAATCAGCGTGAATAAGGAGTGATAAATCCTCTACTGGCGTCATATTTTTAATTTGTATTTCTTGCTGACCTATCTCTTTACAATAAACATCTCTGGCTGCTAGTAAAAGTTTTATTGCATCAATAGGATCATCTAATTTTTTTCTTACAATCAAATTTGCGATCAATTGTTTGATTTTTATTTCATCTGCCACCAAAAAACTCAAGCCACGCCAATTGAGTGGTATCATGGTAAACACTTTTGCGCCAAAATTGGCTATCCAATCTTTTCGAATGGGATCAGTAGTACCCACTATTTCCCTCAACATCATTTCATGGTTATTTAATAAAAGATGAATAGCAGGCCTTTTAACAAAAAAATCTACCAGAAATAAATCTCTAAACAAAAGAGGAGAAAAAAGCCAACGTGCTAACTTTATATCCCGTTTCCAATTATGTTTTATTATCTGTTCGAGAAAAAATTCAAGATACATTTTTTTCTTTGGCTTTACTCTCAATATATTTTTCTTTATATAACCCCAAGCTTGTGACAATATGCTTTGTGTATATTTTTCCTTTAAAAAAGTAGTTGCTGGAATCACTGTATGGTTAACTAGTGTATTGGCAATAGAATAATTTAAATAAAAAATATCAATTCCCTTCAGCCGTCCTGACAAGGATTGACGCATTAAGAGGATGTGCGCAATAAACAAATGATTCAGAAAATTTCCAAATGCCTTATCAATTTGGTTATTCTCTAAACCACTCACGCTTTTAAATATGTTACTGGTCATATTGAGAGAGAGCATGAATAACGCTCCCCAGGTTACCATGCATGCAAAATTATCTAATAAAATTTTTCTTCTTTGCTCTGCATCCATTTCCAGCTCACTAAGCTGATAATCAATCAAACCAGCACCGTGCGTCTTGGCTTCCAAAATGGGAAGAATAATATCATTACCCATACTTGAAATACCAGGAACAAGCGGTTTTAATAAATTTAAAACAAGAGAGAGAGCATAAATAATATTTAAATCGATGTTATAATCAATGACACTCAACGCATCAGCCACCCTTCTTTTGGAGCTTCTTAATTTATCATCATTAGTATGCAGATTATGTTGTCGCTCCATTTCTCGTCTAGATTCAGTTATATCTTGAGGTTTTCGGGATATCGAATTCGTAATAGCAACACTATAAATAATATTATCTAATTTCATGCGGACCCAATTATGCCAGGTCAGAAAAAGCGAAATTTTCATGATATTGCTGTAATAAGCTGCTATTTCGGAGCCGGCATATCCTTCCACTGCTGCCAAATCATTTCTACGTATGATTTCATCCAATATGCAAAAGCTAGCATAAACAGCGTTGGTATAAAGAGATTGCTTCAATAGGGCTTTCGTTGCTGAGGGAAGAGTTACTGGAGAATAGATATTATTTATTACTCCTTGCACTTGCCTAACGCTTTCGCTAGCAAATTCTCTTACGGAGAGAGGAATAACAGCATTGATTGCTTTAGTAACCGTTTGAGGAATTTTTTTTACAAAATAGGTTAAATACTGGTACATGAATTCCCTCTCAAATAATTATTCCTTTTATTGTTCTGAAAATAGCATTGCTTTCTTAAGAAATTATTAAGTCCGAAAAATATCTGACTTACATTTCCGGCGGGTAAGTATGAATATTGCCTTGAAAATCTTCAACTTGACATCGTCCTTCTACTTCCAAACTAAGATAATTCGGCCCTATCGGTGTTTTACCATACCCCCCAGGTATATCTAACACATAAGTCGGCTGGCAAATCCCCGAAAAACGACCACGCAATTGTTTCATCAATGCTTGGCCTTCCGCTATGCTAGTACGAAAATGCGACGTCCCTTTCGCCAAATCACCTTGATGTAAATAATAAGGTTTAATCCGATTTCTAATAAAACAACGCATTAATTCGCTAAGCGTTTCGATATTATTATTGATATCTTTTAGTAAAATGGTCTGGCTTAACATCGGAATACCTGCATCCACTAACGCTGCGCAAGCTGCTTTCGCCTCATTGGTAAATTCCGCGGGGTGGTTACAATGCAGGACCACATACACAGGCTTATTGCATTTTAAAGCGGAAATCATGGTTTCTGTTATTCTATGCGGCTCCACTACCGGCACCCGCGTATGAAAGCGAATAGTTTCCACATGCTCGATTTCATCTAATCTTTGTATCAGTGTTTGAATGGTAACAGGCTTCAAAATGAAAGGATCGCCCCCGGTAATAATCACCTCCCATATTTCTTTATGCTGCTTAATATAATCAAAAGCAGCCTCTAACGCTTCCTTCGTCAATGTCGCCGAAGAATGCCCTACTTTTTCCTTACGAAAACAAAATCGGCAATAGACGGGACAAACATGTACCGGTGTTAATAAGCAGCGGTCTGGGTAACGATGAACAATACCATTCACAGGAGAATATAATTCATCCCCAATAGGGTCAGCACGCTCCTCCGGCGTCACATTTAATTCTTGTATGCTTGGAATAAATTGCTTTGCGATCGGATCATTTTGATTATTTTTATCAATTTGATTCAACATGTGCGTTGAGATACGAAAAGAGAATTGTTCCACTACTTTATCGATGGTAGGAGCTTCTTTCTCATCGATAAATTTTCTATATTTATTATGCATACATCTTAACCTGAGGTTTAGCTTCCTCCTTGAGCATGGCAAATACTTTTCCTGCAGCAGACCACGTTTTTTCAATTTCGTGCTCCCCATGAACAGCAGAAACAAAACCGATTTCAAAAGCAGAGGGTGCTAAATAAATGCCTTCGCGCAGCATTCCATGGAAAAATTGTTTGAAGCAGGCGATATTACACCGTTTGACATCTTCTTCTGTTTCGATTTGTTTAGATTCTGTAAAAAATAAACCAAACATGCCGCCAATGCAGCTCGCAAAGAAAGGAAGCTCAGCTGCAGCCGCACGTTGCGTTAAGCCGTTTACTAACTGCTGTGTTTTTGCGGCTAATGTTTCGTAGAAGTTTGGTGCCGTAATAAGCTCGAGGGTCGCTAAGCCTGCTGTCATTGCAATGGGGTTACCCGAAAGTGTACCGGCTTGATACACAGGACCTAATGGCGCAATCGTCTGCATGATGTCACATCGGCCACCAAATGCAGCGGCAGGGAAACCACCGCCAATAATTTTGCCTAATACAGTTAAATCGGGCGTGATGCCAAAATGCGCTTGTGCACCGCCTAAAGCCACTCGGAAACCAGTAATAACTTCATCAAAAATCAGGACGCTGCCATATTGATCACAGAGATCACGTAAGCCTTGCAAAAAGCCAGGAAGCGGTAAAACAAGGTTCATATTTCCAGCAACCGGCTCCACAATAACGGCGGCGATTTCCTCCCCATAGCGCGCAAATAAGGAGGTCACTTCCTCTAAGCGATTAAATTCAGCCACTAAAGTATGCTGCGCGATACTCGCAGGCACCCCCGCTGAACTGGGAACACCCAACGTCAGCGCGCCAGAACCTGCTGATACTAATAAGCTATCCGCATGTCCATGGTAACAGCCAGCAAATTTAATGATTTTATCGCGCTTGGTGAAACCACGCGCTAAACGGATGGCACTCATTGCAGCTTCTGTCCCCGAACTTACGCAGCGAACCATTTCCATGGATGGCATTAACTCCCTGATTTTTTGAGCTAATTTCACCTCAATTTCTGTAGGTGCCCCAAAACTAAATCCCTGTTGCAAAGCCTCCATCACTTTTTCCTGGACATAAGGATGCGCGTGACCAGCGACCAAGGGGCCCCAGGAACAGACATAATCGATATATTCATTGCCATCTGCATCGATGATATACGGACCCTGCCCTCCTCGAATAAACAGTGGCTCCCCCCCTACCCCACGAAAAGCTCTAACAGGAGAATTCACACCACCTGGGATAAGTTGTTGAGCTAAGTCGTATAGTTTTTTTGAATTTGTCATAGCGCTTCCTTATAATCAGCCACAAAAGTGGTCACATTCTATCTTAATTAACTCAATAATCGAAGAGAGACGATCCATGCCTTATAAGCGTTACATGTGTTTATTATGTGGTTTTATCTATGACGAAGAAAAAGGTTGGCCTGAAGACGGAATTGCTCCCGGTACCCGTTGGGAAGATGTCCCACCTGCTTGGCAATGCCCAGAATGCGGTGCCACGAAAGATGATTTTGAAATGATTGAAATAGCCTAATGCTATAATACCGAAAAGCCATCGTAGTCTTCCCACGGTCGTTCTTCATACCTCAGGGCGGTGACCTCAGCAAGCCGTGGCCCAGTTTTGAGCCAAGTATGCAGTTTGGCCAGACTTTCTTTATCGCCACAAGCTAACACTTCTACCTCGCCATTGGGTAAGTTACGGACCCAGCCGGTGAGACCAAGCTGATCGGCTTGTTCTTTAGTGGAAGCACGAAACCATACGCCTTGGACTTTACCTGAGACATAATAATGCATACAGATTTGGGTCGTCATAAAAGGATCTCTCTGGAAACTAAAACTATTTCACAGTACCATGAAAAAAATAATTCGGCAGAACTTTCATGAACACTTATCTCATTGCTCCTTCGTTATTATCCGCCAACTTCGCCAAATTAGGGGAAGAGGCTGAAAAGGTCCTGACCGCTGGGGCGGATATGCTCCATTTGGATGTCATGGACAATCACTATGTGCCCAATTTAACAGTTGGCCCATTGGTTTGTGAGGCATTACGGAAACACGGCATCAAAGCACCTATTGATGTACATTTAATGACACGACCAGTAGATAGGCTTATTGTCGATTTTGCTAATGCAGGCGCGACGTATATTACCTTTCATCCTGAAGCTTCCGACCATGTTGATAGAAGCTTAGCTTTAATTCGTAAGCATGGCTGTAAAGCAGGGCTTGCGTTGAATCCTGCTACGACTTTACAGTGCTTGGAGTATGTATGGGACAAACTGGATTTGGTGCTAATTATGTCTGTGAATCCAGGCTTTGGCGGTCAAGCTTTTATTCCCTCCGCGCTGGATAAAATCCAACAGTTAAGACAAATGATTACTGCTTACAAACGCGACATTCGACTTGCAGTCGATGGGGGTGTGAAAGCGGAAAATATTGCTCAAATTGCTCAAGCAGGAGCGGATACTTTTATTGCTGGTTCTGCCATTTTTCATCATGCTGATTACCGAGCAATAATCACTCTTATGCGTCAACAATTAGCGGAGATAGGATGATGCAAAAACCTAAACCCACCGCGGGTATGCACCATGTCGCCTTATTTGTGAAAAATTTTGCGGAATGCGCCCATTTTTATACGGAATTATTGGGAATGAAAGTAATGTGGCAGCCGGATGCTGATAATCTTTATCTCACCTCAGGCAATGATAATTTGGCTTTACATCGTGCACGAGCCGATTTTGCACCTGGAAAAGATCAGCATTTAGATCATTTGGGGTTTTTCTTAAAAGAGCGACAAGACGTGGACCATTGGCATGCGTATTTGCAAGCGAATAAGGTAGAGATTAAAGCCGCTCCTAAAGATCACCGCGACGGAACAAGAAGTTTGTACTGTGCCGATCCAGATGGAAATGTGGTGCAGTTAATTTATTATCCGTTCCCCTAACGGCACCCTCGATAATTATATCTCCCGCACTTTTTCTGCTGATCCTAACAACACCACATCAGCTGTGCGTTTAGCAAAAATACCGTTTTCTACCACCCCCACTATTTCTTTCAATTTCTCTTCCAATTTAAGCGGATCTAATAACTTGAGATTATAAACATCTAAAATTTGATTCCCGTTATCCGTCACAAATCCTTCACGATAAACAGGATCCCCCCCCAGTTTCACAATTTGCCTTGCTACATAACTGCGAGCCATGGGAATTACTTCCACAGCAACAGGGAATTCACCTAGCAAATCGACATATTTACTCTCATCGGCAATGCAAATAAACTTCTTCGCTACCATTGCCACGATTTTTTCCCGCGTCAATGCGCCTCCGCCGCCTTTGATCATTTGCTTAGCTGCATTCACTTCATCGGCGCCGTCTACATAAATTGGCACCTCACCTACGGAATTTAAATCTAATACGGGGATAGAAGCAGCTTTTAGCTGATTGGCCGTTGGCACGGAACTTGCCACGGCGCCTTCAATTTTATTTTTAATGGTTTCTAATGCCTTAATAAAATACGTCACGGTGGAACCTGTTCCCACCCCTACAATCATCCCGTCTTTAATAAAACGTAAGGCTGCGTGAGCGGCAGCCTGTTTCCCTGCTTCTTTGCTCATAATATGTATCCTGATAAGTCTTCATCTTTCACTAATGCTTGTAAGCGCTCATTGACATAAGCAGCATCAATATTCACTTCTTTATTCGGCATTTCCGCTGCAGCATAAGACACTTCTTCTAACAAACGTTCTAGTACCGTATGTAACCGTCTTGCACCAATATTTTCGATACGTTCATTAACATGCCATGCAATTTCCGCAATACGACGAACACCATCGGGTAGAAAGTTGAGTTTAATGCCTTCTGTGCTTAATAGCGCAGTATATTGTTCGGTTAAGGATGCTTGTGGCTCCGTTAAAATGCGCACGAAATCATCCGTCGATAGCGATTTCAATTCGACTCGGATGGGTAAACGACCTTGCAATTCGGGAATCAAATCGGAAGGTTTAGCAAAATGAAAGGCACCAGAGGCGATAAATAAAATATGATCGGTACGAACCATGCCGTATTTAGTCGATACAGTGGAACCCTCGATAAGCGGTAACAAGTCACGCTGTACCCCCTCACGGGAAACGTCCGCACCTGCATATTCAGAACGCTTAGCAATTTTGTCGATTTCGTCTACGAACACGATGCCGCTTTGTTCCACACTCTCAACCGCACGAGCTTTGATTTCTTCGTCATCAATTAACTTGGCAGCTTCTTCTTCACGTAAAATTTTTCTAGCTTCAGCCACTTTAAGCTTACGCATTTTTTTGCGATCCGCGCCTAAGTTTTGGAACATGTTTTGTAATTGACTGGTCATTTCTTCCATACCAGGTGGTGACATGATTTCCACTCCAAAGGAAGCTGCTGATACTTCAATTTCAATTTCTTTCTCATCCAGTGAACCTTCCCGAATTTTTTTACGGAATATTTGTCGAGTGCTAGAATCTTCTCTTACTGGTTCATGCGGTTCACCCACAAAACTGCCGCGAGGTGGCGGTAATAAAGCATTGAGAATACGCTCTTCGGCTGCTTCTTCTGCCAATGGTCGCACTTTCGCAAGTTCTTTTTCACGCACCATTTTCACAGCCATATCAATGAGATCACGGATAATCAATTCCACGTCGCGTCCCACATAGCCTACTTCTGTAAACTTTGTGGCTTCAACCTTAATGAAGGGTGCATCTGCTAATTTTGCTAAGCGTCGTGCAATTTCAGTTTTTCCTACACCAGTAGGCCCTATCATCAAAATATTTTTCGGCATAATTTCATCGCGCAACGATTGCGGTAATTGCATACGCCGCCAACGATTACGCAAAGCAACAGCAACAGCACGTTTCGCTTCTGCTTGACCGATAATATGTTTATCTAATTCACTTACAATTTCACTCGGTGTAGGAGTGGTAGGAATGGTCATCGCCATAATAGGTTCACTCATTTCGTCGTTATAAGGTAGGTTTTTGGGTAATATCATTCTAAGGTCTCGATAGTGAATTGGTGATTCGTATAAATACAAATTCCCGCGGCAATTGCTAATGATTTTTCGACGATCATTTTTGCATCTAATTCAGTATTTTCGAGAAGAGCTTGCGCGGCTGATTTAGCATAAGGGCCCCCTGAGCCGATAGCAATTAAACTATTCTCAGGCTCAATGACATCGCCATTACCGGAAATAATGAGGGAGGCTTTTGTATCTGCGACAACCAGCATCGCTTCCAGACGACGCAGCATGCGATCGGTACGCCAATCTTTCGCTAACTCAACGGCTGCACGCACTAAATTACCTTGATGCGTTTCGAGCTTGGCTTCAAACCGTTCAAATAAAGTAAACGCATCCGCCGTTCCACCGGCAAATCCCGCTAAAATTTTATTATTGTATAAGCGACGCACCTTACGGGCATTGTTCTTCATAATGATGTGGCCTAATGTTACTTGCCCATCACCCCCTACCACGACGGTACCCTTGCGCCGTACGGAAAGAATCGTTGTACCATGCAGGTCTGCCATGGTAATTGTCTCCTATTTTTATAAGTTGCTATGAGGTGTATATAAGGCCATTTATTCACTTTACAAGTTCAATGACGGGCATATAATGAAATTCCTTTTTTCTATGAGTGTCAATGTCATGCGTCAAAATAATCGAAGCCCGCACCAATTACGCCCTATTCGTATCACCCGAAAGTTCACTAAACATGCTGAAGGATCAGTTTTAGTCGAATTCGGAGAGACTAAAGTGATTTGTACAGCGAGTGTGACGTCTGGCGTGCCACCTTTTCTTAAAGACTCAGGACAAGGCTGGGTGACTGCAGAATACGGCATGTTGCCGCGTTCCACCCATGATCGTATGCAGCGGGAAGCAGCGAAAGGTAAACAGACAGGACGGACGCAAGAAATTCAACGGCTCATTGCCAGGTCATTGCGAGCAGCAGTGGATTTAAAAGCGCTGGGGGAAAATACCATTGTTATTGATTGTGATGTGATTCAGGCAGATGGGGGAACACGGACAGCTTCCATCACGGGCGGCTGTGTCGCACTGCATGATGCTATTGCCTATATGAAAAGTAAAAATCTCATCACTGGGAACCCCTTCCAACAATGGGTTGCCTCTATTTCCGTTGGTATTTATCAAGGTGAAGCTATTTTGGATTTAGATTATTCGGAAGATTCCCACGCGGAAACAGACATGAATGTCGTCATGACAGAACAAGGCAGTTTTATTGAAGTGCAAGGAACCGCCGAAAAGGGAACCTTTACGCAGTCGGCCCTCGACCAGATGTTGGGGTTGGCAAAGCATGGGATTCTGCAGCTGATTGCGATTCAGAAGGCTGCAGTCTGAATAAGCCAAATTTTTGCTGTAATGTAGTAAATGCTTTTTCTCGAGCTTGGTGAAATAGCTGTGCATCACTTTCATTTGGCTGAAGGCGATAAAGCGTTTGCAATTCACTTGCCATTTTCTCATCGAATAAACGTTGCAAAGACTGGTCTTGAGATAATTTACCAAAGAGGTAATCTTCTAACTCTTCTCCTGACTTCGAATCGCTTAGCGTCTCTACGGCAAAAGGGCTTGGCAATACATTTAATCCCGCATCACCATCGGCAGAAGTATCTTCAGGGATCAATACATTCCAATGATCCCCTTCACCGCTTCCACGATTAATTAACGCTACATGAGGGGCATGCTGAATTTCTTCGCTTGGAGTACTGGCAAGATAAAGACTACCAGCACGTTCAGCATAAATATCGACATTGACTTTAAAGAAATCACGGCCTAATTCCTCGAGCAACCCTTGACGCATGGGTACTTTATCAACAGCTTGCTGCATGGTTTCTGTCACTTCTTGCTCTGATGCGACATTTTCAGTGACGAGTTTATCCGCATGAATTTCCGTCGCTAAGGTACGGATAGCGGGCCCTAGCGTCACCACCATGGCAGCGATTTCTGCTCGGCTCGTTTTGCTCGCAACATACTCTCGAAAGGACTCGAATGTCATAGCAGGTGTCAATTCAATTTTCCGAATGAATTCTTTTAGCGGTTCAGCCAATTCGCCATATTCACCGTTGTCGTAACGGCGTTGTCTTAAGATAGGTAAGCTTTTATAAATAGCCTCAAGAAATCGATTAAAAGTTGCAACCGAGGTACGTAATACAGGAAGCTTGTCACGCAAGATGAGATCAAGAATCCCAGCAGCTAAAGCATAAGGACCACAGTTCAGGTCGCCAATTACAGGTACTTCATGGTAAAGAAGGACCTCAGAGATTCGAATTCTCCGGGCTTTAGTAAATCTATCAGTATCGATTAAATTAGGCATAGTAGGTTAATAATATAGGAATTTTATTAATATAACCTTAACGCAATTTCCCGGTCAGATCTACCGTTTATGGCTGGCTTCCGTAGTAGGCTGATGTGTTGATTCTTCCTCCAATTTGGAAGAGGGGTGTTTTGATGACCGATTGGCAAAGAGCCCAAACTCTTTTAACCCTTCTACCGCCGGCAGCTCTTCAGATGGAACCACTTGGGTCGGTACTGCTTTCCGTTCCCACTCACTGTCAGCGTTTAAAATAGCCACCACATCTAGAGGTTCTATAGGTGCTTGAATGGTATACGGAGAAAGACTTGCTTTTACCTTCTGAGGTACCAATAATTTAGCATAATCTTGAAAATGCGTTTTAGGAAAAACGGTATCAACCGCCTCCTTGGCTGCCTTTATAATGCCATATCTGGCAGCATGCCGAATGCTAAATTCTCCCTCTGCATTATGCTCAATTCGTATACCAGCCTCATAGCCCCGGCTCATTGTATACAAAATAATCACATCCGAGAGATGAGGATCATTTCCCAAATCTCGCTTTGCTGCTTCCAATACGGGGATAAGTTTAGCTTTAAGATCGGCGGGTTCCATTGCGTTAATTTCAATAATCCTAGTCATGGCGCTTCCTCTTTTTGCCTTCATACTTTTATTGTAGTGAATCTCAGCTTAAAAAAGCCTTAATCTGGTTTTTTTATGGTCAGGAAACGATCATATCATATTCTACTACGAGAGGAGCATGGTCGGAAAAGCGTTGATCTTTGTAAATAGATGCTGATTTTACTGTAGGCTTTAGTCCCGGGGTAATAACCTGATAATCAATTCTCCACCCAACATTCTTCTCCCACGCGCGGCCGCGATTAGACCACCATGTGTATTGCTCAGGTTCTTGATTAATTAGACGAAACGCATCAATAAATCCCATTTCGTCAAACAAGGTGTCCATCCAAGCCCGTTCGTCTGGTAAAAAACCTGAATGGGTTTGGTTAGCACGCCAATTTTTTAAGTCTATATTTTTGTGAGCAATATTCCAATCACCGCTAATAATCCATTCGTGGTTAAGCTGTTTGAGATGAGAGGCATAGCGTGCTAGGAAATCATATTTGACAGCTTGCCGATGGTCTCCTGCTGTGCCTGACGGCAAATAAAGAGACGCCACCCAAACACGGCCTAAATCAATCGCTACATACCGCCCTTCTTGATCTGCAGCGTCAAAACCCAACCCCCTAACAACTTGTTTCGCTTCATGACGTGAATAAATACCCACGCCGCTATAGCCTTTCTTTTCAGCACAATGAAAATAGGCATGATACCCTTCTAATGCGAGGGAAGGATGTTGCAAATCGGCATCTTGTGCTTTTAATTCTTGTACACAAATGACATCTGCATGCTGGTTTTTTATCCACTCAAAAAAACCTTTACGCGCGGCAGAACGAATGCCGTTTAAATTGATGGTGATAATTCGCATGATTTGAGCTGATCACAACTGGTTTCTACGGACCCTTATTAAAATTCTGTTTGATGGTAGAGTCAAGCCCTCATTATCAGATTGGAAAGTTAGGAAGGCTGCGCATAAAACACTTTACGTTTATTTAATGGCTGCACGGGTCGTGCATTCACACCGCCAGCTGCCTTACGTAATTGTGCGATTTGTACATAGGAAGCCATAATAGGTTCAGCCATCACAATCCATTGCACGCCTTCCGTACAAGGCGGAGTGGTCAGTGAACCATTGTAAGCATAGTAATCTTGTTTAACAGGTAATAAATCAGCGGGATTGATTTGCTCTTGAACAGTATGCGCCACTCCCTTATCCGCTGGTAAATGCTCGATGATTTTTTGTATCGCAAGAGTAGCTTCCCCGCCTTTTACAAACACCCCTATCACAAGCAAACCGCCAGACTCATTTTGGTGGACAAAATGCACCTCGAGCGGAAAAGCTTGATTATGCCACGTATGTTCACTGGGTGAATGGAAATGGAGTTGAATCAAATGATAACGATTACCGGCAAAGGTGAGGACTTCAGAGGGATGGTAAGTAGGAAAATTCAATTGAATGCTATGGCCTGTATTAACAACTAATTGGTTAGTACCAATGGTTAAATGAGTGGGGCCATCTTCCAGAATCGTCATGGGAGCAGCTTGGTAGTGAATAGAAAGCTGATTATCTGCTTTAATGACTTTTTTATTAATGTTGATTGGCGATTGGGTTTTGCCCCGGGCACAGATGGCAAAATCAGGATCTAATTGCCCCCAACGCTCAGGGTCCGTATTGCCTATATATCCCCATTTGACTTTGACCGCAGCCTCATCCGCCGCAGCATACAGAGAACAGCTATAGCCTAACACTCCTATCGCAACCACTAAGCTGTTTAATATCTTTAGCATCCTAGCTCTCCGGACATAAAAGCGGGTGATGGGAATCGAACCCACGTTAAGAGCTTGGGAAGCTCCCGTTCTACCATTGAACTACACCCGCGTGGTGTGAAGTTTTATATAATAGTCATGATCCAATGTAAAGGATAACCCGCCTATGACTGTTCACAATGCAGAAATTGCGGAAAAATTTAACCATCTGGCCAATCTATTAGAAATAGAAGGAGCGAATCCCTTTCGGGTACGGGCTTATCGTAATGTCGCGCGAATTATTGGGGGATTGACTAAAAACATAGCGGACATGCTAGCAGAAGGAGAAGATTTAACGGAATTACCAGGTGTCGGCAAAGATTTAGCAGAAAAAATTGCCACGATTGTCAAAACCAAGAATTTACCCCTATTAAAACAAGTTGAAGCCCGTATCCCAGCCGTATTAAGTGAACTGATGAAAATCGAAGGCTTGGGGCCTAAGCGTGTACAACTCCTTTATAAAAAATTAAAGATTACGAATGCAGACGATTTAAAAACAGCCATTGAAAAAGGCCGTTTGCGAAAATTACGCGGTTTTGGTGAAAAGACAGAACAGAATATTTTACAAGGTATTTTGCATCGCACCCAGTATGCCAAACGCATGAAATTAGCTGACGCCTTTCCTATCGTTAATTCCTTGCTTAATTATCTTAAACACCATAAAGAAATTAAACAGGTTGAATGTGCGGGTAGTTTTCGCCGACGAAAAGATACAGTGGGGGATCTCGATTTTTTAGCAACGGGGAAAAATAGTGAAAAAATCATTGACTATTTTTTAGGTTTTGATGAGATTGGCAAAGTTCTCTCACGCGGAACAACACGCTCAACTGTTCATTTACATTCAGGTATTCAAGTAGATTTACGCGTTGTACCTGAAAAAAGCTATGGGGCAGCATTAGTCTATTTTACGGGATCAAAAGCTCATAATATTGCCATTCGTCGAATCGGGGTACAAAAAAAATTAAAAATTAATGAATATGGCATTTACAAAAGAAACAAGTATGTCGCTGGCAAAACAGAAGCCGATGTGTATAAACAAATTAATTTGCCTTATATAGATCCTGAGTTACGCGAAGATCGTGGCGAAATTGAAGCAGCAAAAAATCATGCTTTACCTAACCTCATCACACTCAGCGACATTCGCGGTGATTTACATTGCCATACCAAGGCGACCGATGGCGATTCGAGTTTAGAAGCGATGGCAAAAGCAGCGGAAGAGTTAGGTTATGAATATATTGCTATTACCGATCATTCTTCTCATTTAGCAATGGTACATGGACTAGATAAAAAGGCTTTAATCAAACAGATAAAAGCTATTGATAGAATCAATAAGAAACTCAAAAAATTAGTCGTGCTGAAATCAATAGAAGTGGACATATTAGAAGACGGCTCGCTCGATTTGCCGGATGACATATTAAAAGAATTAGATTTAACTGTTTGCTCTATCCATTCAAAATTTAACTTATCCCCCAAAAAACAAACTGAACGCACTATCCGTGCCATGGATAATCTTTATTTTACTATCCTGGCTC
Organism: Gammaproteobacteria bacterium; assembly: GCA_021324335.1. Classification (GTDB taxonomy): domain Bacteria; phylum Pseudomonadota; class Gammaproteobacteria; order DSM-16500; family DSM-16500; genus Aquicella. Next base: position 11,860 of record JAJPJH010000103.1, on the reverse strand, counting down.
ATCCTACTGGCCGATTAATTAATCAGCGCCCACCGTATCTAGTGGAGATGGAGCGCATTATGATGGCTGCTAAGGAACGGGGATGTATTCTTGAAATGAACGCCCAACCAGAACGCTTAGATTTAAATGATATTCATAGCAAAATGGCCAAAGAAAAAGGCGTTAAATTAGCTATCTCTACCGACGCGCATAGCCGAGCACAATTCGCTTACATGGCATACGGCGTGTATCAAGCACGCCGTGGTTGGATAGAGAAACCCGATGTGATTAATACCTTGCCGCTTTCTCAGTTAGGGAAAATATTACATCGCTCATAGCAGGGATATTTCCATGCCCTGGAAGGGGTGTTAATCCTTTGGCTTCAAATAATTTCACCATGCTATTGAGTCTCTTCACAGGATCTTCGATACTGAGTGGTACAAGCAACTCATTTAAAATATCTTGCTTGTTGAGATTTCTCTTAATCGGGATGCCATGTGTTGCTGCATATTCCAATAATTGATCGTAAGTCGCCGATAATGCCGGACCGATGGTATGATCTGTCTCCTGAATTAAATTAGCATGCGATTGCTTTGTTCCCACTTCCCACCCATGCGATAACATGTGTATACCTTGAGCACAATCGATGCAGTTAAAAAAGGCTTCATAGCCATAAGAAGTAGGCAAGAGATAAGAAACATCACTGCAGCGGTGATGCGAGTAACGATCTTGTAATGCGTGCAGAAATATTCCTAACTTAGCAAATTCCCCACGGTGAGGATAAACATAGGCAGCTATTTGGCTCGAGTAGATGGTAGGCGTCGTCCCATCTTTATTTCCTTCATTGATGATTTGCTCCCCTAACACAGCATTTAACTTTACAGGCTGCGCCACATCGGTGGCGAGGAAAGGAATATAGCCATGGATAACGGCAGGATGAAAGGGGGTACTCACCACACATTGATGCCACTGATTAGTGACACCGCCTACGCAAGCATAAGGATATTTTCCAAATGCCCAATCTTTTAAATTGGCAATATATTTATCTAACCGTGGTGTGGCTAAATAATCTGTTGGATAGTATTGAGGCGGTGTCGGTTGATCTGCATATCGCGCTGGCAAATGTAGCAACATCCCACCACTATTATTATTAAATTTTGCTATACCGCTTAGCATAGGCGTAATCAATAAACATTTTTTATTAGCACTTCTATTTACCGAGCAATTTTGTATTTCTTCAGCTGTTAATAGCGGCTTACCTTCTTGATCGAATGCATTATATTGCCCCGTATCGGCTGCTTCATCATAGATGGCAATTTGGTAAGCTTCTGCTGGTGTAAATCCAATCAGTTGAGCTAAATAATAGGTGGCATCTGTATGCACCATACTACGACCCCCATTAACAGGCGACGAACCAAACATGACAGTCAATGCCTCATTTAAAGCTAATTCTTTACAGCGTTGTAATTCTTCAAAAGATAATCGATCAGTGCGACATTCCGTTGGAATATTAATGCAATTATAAATAGGGACATCTGGGGTAGTGCTAAAACAAAGATCTTGACCAAAAGCAAAAATTTTTGTGGATAGTAACAAGCAATAGATAAAGATAAAAATCAAAAAAAAATCTTTTTAGTTAACATTATTTCCTCCCTAACCATTTCAAAATATCCTCACACACATCTCGAATGGAACGATGATCCGTCACAATAATCAAATCTGCAATTTGTTCATAGAAAGGCTCTCGCTCTTCCCATAAACGTATCAGGACTTCTTGCGGGTTTTCTCCCTGCAACAACGGTCGCTTTTTATCGCGCTTTAAACGCGAAAGCTGCGTCTCTAAAGCAACTTCCATATAAACCACCACCCCGCGCTGATGTAACATCTCACGTACAGCGGGTGTTTCCACACACCCGCCGCCTGTGGATAAGACAATGTTATTTAATTGGCTCAACTCGTCAATCATATCTTTCTCACGTTGACGAAATCCTGCCATACCTTCTAAGTCAAACACCCACGTCAAACTGACCCCGAGTTTTTTTTCTAATTCTTCGTCAGAATCATAAAATGCTTTATCTAATTGCGCAGCTAAAAACCGGCCTACGCTGGTTTTACCAGCACCCATGGGTCCTACTAAGAAAATGTTATTTTGGCCTTTTTTCATATCGTCTATATACGAATGGAAAGCGTGCTAATTTTACCTCTAATAATTAGCTATCTGCTAGTCTTACCATTTGAAAGATACTTGAAAGATAAAAGAATCTCTTCTATAATGTTACATGTAACACAAATAAACGAGATTTTTATGCCCTCTAATACAGCCAAGCGTGTGCAAAAATATCGGGATTCACTACGAGCAGCGGGGTTAAGGCCTCTTCAAATATGGGTACCTGATACCCGCAAAAAGGGCTTTTCAAAAGAATGCCATCGACAATCAAAATTAATTCAGAAAGATCCTGAAGAACGGGAAATTTTAAAATGGATTTCACTTGTATCAGATGATAAGGGATGGGTATGAAACGGGGTGATTTAATAACAGTTTCATTACCTGATCATTACGGAAAACCACGTCCCGCTTTAATTATTCAATCCGATTTATTTGATACCCATCCCTCTATAACGGTATTACCTATTACAAGCGAACTGCGTGACACGCCTCTCTTTCGAATCACGATTGAACCCACCAAAGAAAATGGTCTTCGATCCCATTCACAAATCATGATAGACAAAGCCCATACCGTTCCTCGCAACAAGTTAAGCAAACCATTTGGTAAACTGAATGATGAAACAATGGTCGTTGTCAATCGAGCATTAGCTTTATTTCTAGGGTTCGCCTAAGAATGAATTGTCGGTGTCACAAAAATCAGCAACTCCCTTTTACTCTCTTCCTCCGTCTGCTGCTTAAATAACCAGCCTACCAATGGTAGCCGGTGCACAAAAGGCAGGTGGTTTTCACTATTACTTTGACTGGTTTCATAAATCCCACCTAACACCACTGTCTCACCACTTTTCACTAACACATTGGTGGTAATCTGACGCGTACTAATTGCCGGTACACCTTGTACTATCCTGTCGCTCGGTTGATCTTGATGAATCTGCAACTGTAGCAATACTTGATGCTTAGGCAGTACTTGCGGTGTCACAGTTAAACTCAACACCGCTTTTTTAAATGTAACCGCTGTTCCCCCGCTTTCACTAACTTCCTGATACGGCACTTCTTCTCCTGCTTCTATCGAGGCAGGCTGCTGGTTGGCCGTAAAAAGACTGGGGCTGGAAATTAACTCTGCATGCCCTGCTTTTTCCAAAGCAGCCAATTTTACATCCAACAGTGAGCCGTCTGCTAGTCTCGCCACCGCTAAACTATAATGACCTGGCGTGAAGCTTTCTTGTGAAGGAGATTGAAGCGCAAATTGTATACCTAAATCTTGCTCTTTATCATTATCCACACTGGCAAGGCGGGCTTCGATAGCAATTTGTTGAATCGGTACATCCAATAACTTAATCAATTGCTGGATGGCTTCAATACGCTCAGCGCTATCTTGTACGCAAAGCGTATTCGTACGTTCATCCACACGAACATGACCTCGTTTAGACAGAAATGAAGCATGATCGTCTTGGATTAAATGGCCAATGTCAGCGGCTTTCGCATATTTAATTTGCCAGGTTTGGATGGTTAAGGGCGAGGCATCGTTCCATACTTCTTGCCATTTCATTTCTTCCATCTTGCGTTTGATTAATTCTTCCCGTGGCGCAATAAATAAAACATTTCCCATCGGCCATTTAGCAAGATTATGGGACGTAAGTAGCAAATCAAACGCTTGGGCAGGCGTCGCATTATGCAAATGTAATGTCACTGTGCCAGTGATAGCAGGACTTAAGATAATGTTGATATCGAGAAATTTTGCAATGAGGCGAACGGCATCGGTAAGATTGGTATTTTGAAGATCGATGGAAATAGGTTGAGTAGCGGCAGGCGTTTCATAAAATCCCCCATAAGCAACATTAAAAAAGCAAAAATAACACGTGAGCATGAAGAGAAAAAATTGAGATCGCATGATTATTTCCTTTGGCTATAGTGTAATTATCAGTTGCCTTTTATCTGGCAATCTAACCACTACGTTCTCCGCTTGTACTGTCATCACCACTCCTTTTTCTTTTCCCACTTCCATTCCCTGCTCTACGGCAACCACCAGCCCTTCCGGTAACAGTAATAACGCTTGATGTCGCTCTCCTTGCTGCAAATAACCCACCATTTTGATTTGTTCAATGGGTATCATGTGTGCTCGTATTAAAGCATTTTGCGCGTTTAAGTTTTCTACATTTCCTGCCAAACAAAAAGGATTATATGAGAGTAGGGAGAATGGGACGGGCGGGGAATTTGAGAGGTTGTTTTTAGTCATTAACACGGTCATCATCAAAGCGAAGTGATTAGCATCTATCGATTTATAAGAAAAATCTAAGAGCAATAAGTGCCCCATGCTCTGCGTCAATTGTCCTATAAATGAAGTCAATTGCTGAAAATCACCTTGCAGCATAAAGGTAGCTGTTGGCGAGGTTACTTTTACAGATTGAAGTTGAATACCCTTCTCATTCGCCAAACGAAATAAATCAGATAATACCTCTGTCGAACTCGGAGGTTTACTCATCACAACAGGATGAACGAATGGATGTCCGGCTAATTTTCTTTGGAGAGATTTCTTAGCGTTATTTAAATGCTTCAGCTTGCTCCAGCTCGGTTGAACATCATAGAAAAAACTCAATAAAAAAATCACCCCACTGAATGCGAAGGCATAAACCCATCGATAGCGATGCTGCAACATCATATTTCTCATCTTTCTACTGCATGAAAATGAAATTCAATCCCGTCGCTTTCCCTTTGGTTTTGTAGCTTATCGATTTTAATTTCCGAAAATAGATAAGCTGCTTGCCAATGAATGAGAAATTCTGTCAATTCGGCGGCTGTTTTCGCACTTCCTGAAAAATCGACAATGTTTCTTTCGCGTGCGATTTCTGTAAAACACACCTCGTAATGATGTCTTTTCATTACTTCAATGAATAAATTTTTGGTTCTCTGTTGACCGCGTTCAACTTGAGGTGTGGCATGATCGTTTTGCACTACTGGCTGAAGTTTTTTCAGTTCGAAGACTTGTGTTTGCACACGATCAATCATTTCACTCATTGTATAATGTGCTGCGATCACCATTGCGAGAGTCATTCCGATAGCAATGAAGATAATTTGTTTTGTTATTTTCTCTTGCTGAAGGCGCAGATGCTGTCGCCAGGGTAATAAGTTAATCATCATAGCGACGTCACCCGCATGGCTAGTCCATAAGCTATTAAAAAATCATGAGGACAGGTCATGTCCAAAGACATAACATGAATTTTCAAATCAGCCTGGGCATTAAAAATGAGATCAAAATAACGATCACAACCACATACCAGCAATTTCTGTAACGTGAAATGACGAAACGTGGTTAAGAAAAGTTGAAGATAGTGTTTGAGCTGAGATAAAAAATCGACTGGTTCCATCAGGTCCCAATGTTGATAGAAACCAATTTCTTGGGAATGAAATATGATTAATGTGGCAGTCTGAGGCGTGAGGTAAAGGATGCTGTTCGCTTCCTGAGTGATGTCAGGCCATTGCGCGAGGAAGCAAACCGCCCGTTTTAAGGCATAACTCTCTACGTCCACCCCTTTCACCTGCAACCCAGCAGCTTGCACGCATTCTACATATTGCAATAAGTACTCTTTACGTGCAGCAGCAAAAAAGACCTCCGTATAGTCCTTTGTGACAGAAGGAAGCCGGGTGAAATCCATGCAAAGCGCATCGTTTAAGCCAGGTAAATCATTTTGCAAATGCGCGTGGATTTCAGCTTCCACTTCACTTTCTGTTAATCCGGTGGGTACTTGAATGCGCTGCATTCTGACCAAATTCGCCGGTAAACTCACGGCAACCGCTTGCCCCATCAGCCGGTGCTCGATCACCAGATCGGATAAGACCAAACGCAGTCTATCAAAATGCTTAATCTTATCTTCTGCAAATATTTCGTCCGCCAATGGCTGGCTGAGACGCTGCTCTATTTCATAAGCCTCTTTATTTTTTTTAAGTTGTATTAATCGTATTGCATCGGGCTGCACATCCAACCCAATGAGTGAGGGTTTGGAAAATAAAGAAAATTTCACGGAATGACTCCTTTCAGGGATAAAATCTGATAAAATGGGGGGTTTGACGGCAAGATAAAGGTTGCGCCAATGAAGAAGTTGTTAATATACTTGACGCCCCACGAAATGCAAGATTTTTATACGATATGAATTATTTTTTCAGTGTGGCTCGAAAACTGATTATCTTTACCCTCCTTCTCTGCACGGTCCTCGTCATTGCCGTCCTTTATTACATGGAATATGAATTACCGGATATCGACGCTTTAAATACGGTCCAACTGCAAGTACCCTTACAAGTTTATACGAATGATGGCAAACTGATGGCCACTTTCGGCGAAAAACGGCGTATCCCCGTTCCTTATGATCAAATTCCTAAACCCTTGATCCAAGCAGTATTAGCGACCGAAGACCAACGGTATTTTCAACATAAAGGGGTAGATATTGCAGGCCTTGGGCGAGCTGCGGTATTGCTCGTGGTAACCGGGAAAAAACTGCAAGGTGGTAGCACGATTACCATGCAGGTTGCTCGTAGTTTTACCTCACCCGGAATAAAACCTTTGGTCGCAAATTGCGGGAAATTTTATTAGCCATCAAGATTGAACATCACCTAAAGAAAGAGAAAATCCTCGAGCTTTATTTGAATAAAGTATTTTTTGGCAATCGTGCCTATGGCGTAGAAGCTGCTGCAGAAATTTATTATGGTAAGCATTTAAATGAATTGACGATTGACCAATACGCCATGCTGGCAGGCTTACCCCAGGCTCCTTCGACCTTGAATCCGCTGGCTAATCCCGTTGCTGCTAAGAAACGCCGCGATCATGTGTTAGGCCGCATGCATGATCTCGGCTATATTGATCAAGCGACATATAACAAAGCCATCAATGCACCGCTGAATGCCAGTTACCATAATCTGCAAACAGAGGTAACTGCGCCCTATGCCGCGGAATTAGTGCGGGAACAGTTGGAACAAATGTATGGTGACAGCATTTATACCGACGGCTTCAAAGTTTACACAACGATTGATAGCCGCCTTCAAGAAGAAGCGAATAAAGCCGTACGAGACAACTTACTCGCTTATGATCAACGTCACGGCTATCGGGGTCCGAATGGTACTTTAGGTATTCCTTCGCTGGATAATATGGAAGAGTGGGAAACAGCATTAAAGAAAATCCGAGTCGTGAATGGCCTTGAGCCTGCCGCGGTAGTAGAAATGACAGAAAAAACTATCACCGTTCTCCGTGCTAATGGTGATCTGAAGATTATTACCTGGCCGGGCTTAGCGTGGGCCCGTAAGCAAGTGAATGCAGATTATCTGGGTGCACGGCCAGTGCGGGCTAGTCAAATCGTAAAACTGGGGGACATTGTTCGCATCCAATCCACTTCGCAGGGATATCGGTTAGCTCAACAGCCAAAAGCAGAAGGAGGGTTAGTTGCGCTTGATCCTAAAAGCGGAGCTATTTTATCGATGGTCGGCGGTTTTGATTATCAAAATAGTAAATTTAATCGTATTACTCATGCCCAACGTCAGCCGGGCTCAAGCTTTAAGCCTTTTGTTTATTCCGCTGCCCTCGATAAAGGCTTTACCTTAGCGACTGTTATCAATGATGCCCCAATTGTAGTGGAGCAAATGGATAACACCTTATGGCGACCCCAAAATGACACCAAAAAGTTCTATGGTCCCACCCGTTTACGGACCGCGATTATGCAATCGCGCAACCTCGTTTCCATCCGTCTACTGGCGCTCATGGGGCTGCCTTACACGGTGGAGTATCTCAAACGCTTTGGCTTTACTCCTTCCCAACTACCGCCTGGCTTATCACTAGTCTTGGGTACAGCCTTAGTCACCCCCCTGCAGATGGCACAAGCTTATGCCGTATTTGCAAATAATGGCTTTAAAGTCGTGCCTTATATCATCAGTTCCATTCGCAGCTCACAAGATCAGTTAATCTATCAAGCAAGGCCCTTAGTCGCCTGTGCTAGCAATTGCGGGAAAGAAGTGGCTGTCGCACCGCGTACTATCTCTGAACAGAATGCCTTCTTAATTAATTCTGCTTTGCATGACGTGGTAGAAAACGGAACAGCTAAAGAAGCTAAGAGTTTAGGTCGCAAAGATTTAGCGGGTAAAACGGGTACCACCCAGAACCAAGTCGATGCTTGGTTTGCCGGTTATAACCCCGATATCGTCACCATCAGCTGGATGGGCTTTGATTATAATCAATCATTGCATGAATATGGCGCTCAAGCTGCGCTGCCAATGTGGATGCAGTTTATGCAAGCTGCCTTGAAAGGCAAACCGGATCATACGCCTGTGCAACCATCCGGTATTGTCAGTGTTCGGATTGATCCTGTTACGGGTAAACGGACATCTGCGAATGATCCAATGGCAATGTTTGAATACTTTATGTTGCCTTATACACCCGACCATAGTGTGGATTCAGATCCAGTGAATACAGATACAACAGCAGCCTCTTCTTCATCGTCATCAGATTCGAATGATGACAGTGGACAGAAAGAAGAGTCGTTGTATTAATTCGTGCGACAGCTTGAGCTAGGCTGGCGCACGAATAAATTATTATTATTTCCCTAAACTATTTCTTCGTTCACTCATCATTAACTCCGTACTATTCGAATCAGTAGTAACCTGGCAAAACATTCCTTTTAATGTGCCTAGTAATCTACTATTATCTCTATGCTCGATAAGACGAGGCTCTTGAATCACGTCTTTACGAGCAAATCCATATCCCCAAAACTCATTAAAGCTTTTCTTTTCTGGCGTTGATAAGGACTTAATAAAATTCATTAACATTTCATTTCTTGTGGAAGCAATATACTTGTGGATAACTTTTTTAAGCAAAGATAATAATTCGTGGAAAGATTGCGGTAATTTCACTTCCGTATTCATAAAAGAAAACCACGAAGAGGATTTCTTCTTAATAATTTTATCTTTAATAGCAAGAACAGCTAAAGCAACGTAAAGAAAACCAGCTTTACTCTCTTCATTTTCATCCTTGATTTGCGGCAATAAGCCATCTCTTATCCTTTTTATATCGTCGCTATATTTATTTTTTGTTTCTTTATCTAACTTCAATAACAACTGGAAAATTTTATCTTTATTCCCTACAAAAGTATCTTCAACCGAATCAGCAAGATGGGGTTTAGAAGACTTATCAGGCGCTACATAAGAAATTACTGGCGCACTAATTTCTAACGAATTTTCACTTCTTACTGATTTAGCTAGCGCTTTTTTTAAATCTGCATACGGCTCTGCTATGGAACAGGATACGAAGGTAGCCCTTATTTCTTCCGCTAATTTTTCTCCTTCTATAGAAGTAACATCCATTTTTGTTGCAGGCTCTTGTGTATCGAGAGCCACTAAGATGAGAGAAGCTGAGGGACAATAATGAGAAGCCTCAGGATACCATTTAGCAGGAATCTGTTCAAAAGATTCGCGATTATGGATTGAGTAAATTAACAATACAATATCCCTATTGATATAAGATAGAGCACGTAATCTCTCATAATCTTCATTACCAGTGGTATCCCGAAAAATCAAATTATAATTTTTTCCACCTAGGTTTATGGCAACATCATAATCATCGAATGAGGTTGGCAAATAATCTGACGGAAAAGTTTTACCGGTAAATTTTTCTACTAACCTTTTCTTTGCGTTATTAAGAGGATCGCCTACTACAATTAATTTAATACTTGCTGATTCTTCATTATTATTATTTTCATTTCTCAACATAAAAAACTCCTCATTGTTAATTTTATTTTAAGAAATCTTTAATGAAGCATTAAATTAAAAATGCTTCATTTATCAGTGATAGCAATTATAGAGGGAGTTGTAAAGAGGTATTTATTTCGCAAAGCTAGGCGTTTGTTCAACGCTAGTTGGCGACAGGTACAGCAGCTCATTAAAATCCTTTTTTCCTTTTTCTGATAAGGATTCAGTAAAAATCTGCACGACTGCCGGATCAATATGATCATTAATCTTATTCTTAAGAACACTTAATAATTCCTCTAACGACGCAGGCAAATTTACTTCATCTTTATTATCCCCGCCAAAAAGACTAGACCACAAAGATTTATTCTTCCACTTGAAATTATTTTTTAATGTTAAAGCTGCTAAAGCTAGCTGAAGAAAAGGAAGTCTATTATCTTGATTTTCATCAATGGTGGAAAATAAAAGATGGGCGATCTTTCCTGTATCCTTCTCATAACTATTTTTTGTTTCTAAATTTATAGCAGATAATAAATTTAATATGCTTTGTTTATCTTCCATTAATGATCTAATTCTTAAAGCTTTTTCCATTGCTACTTTTATAGCAACAGAAGAAGTTTTCATATCACTTTCTACAAATATAGATTGCGTTTTATTTGCTAGCTGCCTTCCTTCCTCTGAGGTAACAACCGCAGGCTTTTTAGATGAAGCCTCCCCAAGTGCTATTAAAATGTAAGAAGCAAATGGGCAGAAATAAAAAGCTTCCTCCTGCCATCTGTTAGCAATATTGTCAAATGATTCACGGTTATAGATTGAATAAGTTAAGACGATCATATTTATTTTTTTATAAAAAACGGAACGCACATGTGGAAACTTTTCGCTACCGGTTGTATCACGGAGATGAAGATCATATTCTCGCTCATTTAGTTTGACTTTCATCGTATAGTCTTCAAATATTACCGGTAAATCTGCTGAGAAATCTTTTCCAATCAAATGATATAACAAATGGGTTTTTGCATGATCCAGATAATCACCTACCACCAGTAAATTAATATCAGTTGATTTTCCATCGCTCGCTTCATTTCTTAGCATATCGTCTATCCCTTAGTTTTTTTATATTGCAATATCAATCCCCAATTTCTTCAATATCACTTTATCCTCTTCCAACCACCCCACCCCCACTACTTTCGTAAATTCAAATTCATGCCGATAAGTAAACTGATTTCGCATCTCATCAAACAACCTACCCACTTCATCCGCCGGCAAAATTGTCGCTTGCATCATCGCGGTCATCACAATCGGATTAAAAATTCCTAACACAATATCTTGCCAATGATGTTGATGGCCCGCAAAGTTCAGTGTTTGATGCGGTATAGCAAGCGTAGGTGAGGACGTGGGTGAAATAATATGTTTCTCGCACATCATCCGATAAATCCTATCCGTCCCCCGCATTTTGCTTTGGACAGAATAACCGGCGATATGTGGAGTGGCTAAGAAAGCTTGTTCCAATAGCGTTTTATCAATATGAGGTTCCTCTTCCCATACATCCAAACACCAATGTAAATGAGTACCGTATTGTAATAAAGCCTTTGAATCAATGACAGCACCGCGGCTGGTATTAATCAATACGCAACCTAATTTTTGCCGCTGCAAAAAATGCTTATCAATAAAGTGATAAGTGGGATAATCTCCGTCACGCTGCAGGGGGACATGTAAAGTAATCAAATCTAAATCAGTTAAATTTTCAAGAGGAGTAGAAATAAAATCACGCTCTCTTTCCGCACGAATAGGATCACACAATAGGACATCAAAATTTAATAGTTTTAATCGCTCTACTACTCGCCGACCTACTTCTCCTACCCCAATCACGGCTGCTTTTTTAACCCGGGGAGGCGCTAATAGTCCTCGACGTTGCAAAGCAGCAATCACCGCCACCACATAATCGGCCACGGGCGGCGCATTGAAGCCACTCGCTACACGATAGGCAATACCTGCTTT
>JAJPJH010000096.1 GCA_021324335.1 Gammaproteobacteria bacterium | reverse complement strand
TAAGCGTGGCGCAGATGAATGGTGCAAAAGCTTTTTATAATGCGGAATCTGGGGTGGAAATTGGTTCACGGCTGTTGACTATGCCGAATTTATCAGGAAGTCCGGCCCGAATTGCGTGTGGTAGCATGACCGGTACTTCGTCTATCACAAACGCTTCTCTTAATGGAGGAACGTTTACCATAACAACTACCAATAGCTCCCCTATTTATGCAACAACAACCTTAAATGGTAACCTATCAGCCAGTAGTACCTCCCTATCAGTCGCAAGTACGTCAGGGTTTGCCCCGACAGGTCGCGTTCTCATCGATAGAGAAGCAATCGATTATGCTGCTATCTCGGGAAATAGTTTGGTGGGATTGACGCGGGGGGTAAATAATACATTAGCGTCCCCTCATCCTCCTAATGCTGGGGTGGGGCAATATCAATGTTCCCTGGATGTCCAAGCAGCCATCCCCAATCTGACCTCCCCCAATTATAAACGTGAATTACAATGGAATGTGCAATTACAAGATGGTTGGGCAGTAGGTAATTCATCGGGAAGTAATTTTATTTTCACGCGTTGGAATAAGCCAACGGAAATGAGTTGGACGCTTTCCTCTGTGGCGAATAGCAGTGCCACTATTTTGAATGCAATTAGCATGTTATCCAATGGCGATGGTTGGAGTGTGGGAAATGTAGTGGGGACCAATTTTACTCTTTTGCGTTGGAATGGCTCCTCGTGGTCCTTAAATCCCGTATCGGGTGCTTGCTCAGGACAACATTTAAGAGGAGTGTCCATGGTTACTTCAGCAGAAGGTTGGGTTGTTGGCGTATCTTATAGATCAGGTGGTTCTTGTGGAGGAAGCATCAATAATACGCGATATACTATTATGCATTGGAATGGTACGAGTTGGACTTTGCTATCCCCTTCGGGATCGCCAAGCATACCACCAGATTCAAGAACTAATCAAACTTTAAATGCCGTCAGTGTGATAGATACGACCGGAAATGGATTAGGAAATATTGGCTTTGCAGTAGGTAATACCGGTCAAATTCTCCGATATAATGGCACAAGTTGGGCCGCAGCAACGAGTTCGACTACTCAAAATTTATTGGGTGTTTGTACTGTCTCTGCGTCAGAAGCTTGGGCGGTGGGAGTAGGTGGTATTATTTTAAAATGGAATGGTACCAGTTGGAGTTCTGTCTCATCACCGACCACTGCGGTATTAAATGCAGTGGCAATGATGGATACAAATGGAGATGGAAAAGCCGATACCGGCTTTGCGGTGGGAAATGGCGGGACGATTATTTCTTATAATGGCTCCTCTTGGTCCAGCTCACAAACAAGCGGTTCTAACCTGTTTGGCGTTGCTCTTTTTAGTGCTAACGATGCATGGGCGGTGGGGGCAGGGGGGACGGCTTACCATTGGAATGGTTCTTCTTGGACAAGTGTTAGTTCGGGAAGCTCTGTTCAACTAAATGCAATTAGTTTGATATCTACTAGTCAAAATCCCCTCTCCGACTGGCGAGAGATTTTCCCTTAATACAGTTAGACTCACAGTTTGTTACACAACTTATCCCCAGAAACTGGGGATAAGTCAAAAATGAAGGATGAAAAAGAATGATAACAACCCAACAATATCAAGAAGATTACCACCGTTCCATCGACGATCCAGAAGGATTTTGGGGCGAGCAAGCAAAAAAATTTATCACCTGGTTTTCACCTTGGGAAAAAGTGTTAAGCGGCGGTTTCGATCAGTTAGATGTGCGGTGGTTTCAAGGAGGAAAATTGAATGCGGCTTATAATTGCCTAGATCGTCATCTGGAAATCCATCCGGAGCAAGCTGCTATTATTTGGGAAGGGGATGATCCTAATGAATCAAAAATACTCACTTATCAAGCGCTATATGACCAAGTCTGCCGCTTTAGTAATGTATTAAAGCAATATGATGTTAAAAAAGGTGACCGTGTTTGTATCTATCTCCCCATGATTCCGGAAGCGGCGATTGCAATGCTCGCCTGCGCACGTATAGGCGCTATCCATTCAGTTGTATTTGGGGGTTTTTCTGCCGAAGCTCTAAAAAGCCGCATTTTAGATGCAGATTGTCAAATTGTGATCACAGCGAATGAAGGAATTCGTGGCCATAAAATTGTTCCTTTAAAACAACAAGTGGATATCGCGTTACAGGAGTGCCCACGCGTTCGTACCGTCATTGTCGTTAAACGGACTGCTAATTCAGTACCATGGAATCAAGAGCGCGATGTTTGGTACCACGAGGCCATGTCGAAAGCCCACCCTCATTGTCCTGCCGAAGTGATGGATGCAGATGATCCCTTATTCATCTTATATACTTCCGGTTCTACTGGTAAACCCAAAGGCATCCTTCATAGCACAGGGGGTTATCTCGTCTATGTGGCCATGACACATCAACTTGTCTTTGATTATCGTCCGGGGGAAGTTTATTGGTGTAGCGCGGATGTAGGATGGGTCACCGGGCATTCTTATAGTATCTACGGGCCTTTACTGAATGGCGCGACAACCTTACTTTTTGAAGGCGTACCTCATTACCCCACCCCTAGTCGTTATTGGGACGTCATCGATAAGCATAAGGTTAATATTTTTTATACAGCCCCCACTGCTATTCGAGCATTGCGCCGCGAAGGGGATCACTGGGTTACGCGTACCAGTCGACAGAGTTTACGTATCTTGGGAAGTGTGGGAGAACCCATCAATCCAGAAGCGTGGGAATGGTATTATCACATTGTCGCTGAAAAACGATGTCCTATTGTTGATACCTGGTGGCAGACAGAAACAGGTGGCATCATGATCAGTCCACTGCCAGGTACTACTCCTTTAAAACCTGACTCAGCAACTTGGCCATTCTTTGGTATCGTTCCCATGATTGTGGATGATCAAGGTAACCCAGTACCGGATGGCAAGATGGGAAATCTCATCATCAAGAAACCTTGGCCGGGTATGATGCAAACGGTTTATCGTGATCGCGACCGTTTTGTAAATACTTATTTCAAACCTTTTCCTGGCTGTTATACGACGGGTGATCAAGCTCATTGTGATGTAGAAGGTTATTATTGGATTGCAGGACGCAGTGATGATGTCATTAAAGTATCGGGACACCGTATCGGTACACAAGAAGTAGAAAGCGCCTTGATACAGCACCAAGGTGTATCCGAAGCAGCTGTTGTAGCGATGCCAGATCCTATTAAAGGTCAATCTATTTATGCTTTCGTTACTTTAAAAACGGGTATCCAACCTTCGGATCAATTAAAAAAAGAGTGTGTTCAAGCTGTACGAGAAACAATTGGTCCCATTGCTACGCCTGAACATATTCAATGGACAGAAGGATTACCTAAAACCCGCTCAGGGAAAATTATGCGGCGGTTATTGCGTAAAATCGCGAATAATGATGTCAGCGACTTAGGTGATTTGACAACACTCGCCGATCCTAGCGTGGTCGATGCCTTAATTAAAGAACGACGGAATGTGAAATAAACAGGAATGAAAAGGAATGCTATTAGATCCAGGAAGTCTTTTTTTCTCTATTTTATTTAGTGTCATTGGGATTGGTTATTTTAGTTATGGTAAAAAACATAATTTATATTTTATGTTATCAGGTGTCGCATTATTTATTTTTCCGTATTTTGTTACTCAGATGGTATGGTTAATAATAGTTGGTTTAATATTCACTCTCTTACCCTTCATTTTACAATGGCTCATGCCGATTGATTAAATAATAAATAGTTGAGGAGGAATCCCTGTGAAAGTGAAATTATATTTATTGATTCTCACCTTTATTCCATCAATAGCCATGGCAGCGCTTTCACCCCTCGAAAATCAAATTCGTGATCAAGTAATGAAGCAGCAAGCAGCACAACTCTCCCTGCTTAAAAAATTGGTTAATATTAATAGCGGAACGATGAATATTCCCGGTGTGATGCGAGTTGGTGAAATAGTTCGTGCACAATTAAAATCATTAGGGTTTAAAACGCGGTGGATTTATGAAACTGCTGATTTGCACCGTGCACCGACTTTGATCGCCGAGCGGCAAGGGACAGGTAATCGCCTGTTGCTAATTGGTCATCTTGATACGGTTTTTGCAGCCAATAGCCCTTTTAAGCATTTTGAATTGCAGCAGCATAATGCTAAAGGACCTGGGGTGATTGATGATAAAGGTGGCATTGTCGTGGTGCTTTACGCATTAAAATCACTGCGAGCAGTCCATGCCTTAAATAATACGTCGATTACCATTGTGTTAACCGGCGATGAAGAAGATGCTGGAAGGCCTACTTCTTTATCAAGGAAACCTTTATTGGCTGTGGCGCAACGAAGCGATGTCGCTTTGGATGTAGAGCCTACTATCACACTGGAAACAGCAACCGTTGCCCGAAGAGGGATCAGTCAATGGACGATCGAATCCCATGGGAATGAATCCCATTCCGCCACGATCTTTCAGCAGGACGTGGGGGATGGCGCGATTTTTGAACTCTCCCGCATCCTCAATACTTTGCGAACGCAGCTAGAGTATGAACCTAATTTATCGTTTAATCCCGGCATGGTGGGTGGTGGTACCTTGATGCAGTATGATAATAAAACTGCTCAAGGAATTGTTTTTGGAAAACAAAATGTCGTCGCTAAAATAGCCTTAGCAAAAGGGGATGTGCGTTTCATTGATGATCATCAAAAAGTGGCGTTCAAAACCACCCTTACGGGAATTGTAAACCAACATTTACCAGGCACTGCTTCTACCGTGACCTTTGAAGACGGTGCTCCCGCCATGATGGCGACAGAAAATAATTTAAAGTTATTAGAAAAATACAGTGAAGTAAGCCTTGATCTCCATCAAGGCCCTATTAAACCTTATGACCCTGCTAAACGGGGTGCAGCAGATATTTCCTACTGTGCGTCCCTCGTGCCCGCTAATCTTTCCGGATTAGGGCCAATGGGATGGGGAGCCCATTCTGTTAACGAGGGAATTGAGTTAAACTCCTTACCGATTCAAACTGAACGGTTGGCAATATTAATTTATCGATTAACCCACTAACGAGGGCAGTATACGGATAATGACATTCTCTCCTTCCACTTCTTATCAATTGCGAGGTGCTTTTCTCGTCGCCTTTTCCGGATTGTTATATGGCATGATTGGCTATTTTGGCACCAAACTTTTCTCTTGCCATTTCAGTGTTGAAAACATGCTATTTTGGCGTTTTTTTATCGCGATGTTATGGGTCGTGATGACGTCTTTATGGACAAAAGAAAGTCTTTTTCATCCTCATACTGTCGATTATTTATTATTAGGGAGAACTATTTTAATTGGTGTGGTCGCCTATAGCGCTGGGAGTTCATTTTATTTTATCGCCAGTAAACATATCGGCACTGGACTTGCCATGGTCATCTTTTTTTCTGCGCCTGTTTTCGTAACATTATTTGCATGGCTATTTAGTAGCTGGCGAATGAATAAATATGCCTTTAGCTCGTTAGTCGCGGTGATAGGAGGTCTTATTCTCCTGAAAGGACAAGGAGAAGATCAGTTAGATTTATTAGGAATCTTATTTGCTATTATTGCTGCCTTTTTTTACGCTATTTATATCTATTTCAATCAATATAGCGCAAAAGTTATTAATTCACGGTTATTAACATTTCTTATCTGTTTAGGAAATACGATTATTTTCTTCGCGGTTGCTTCTTATACCCATACGTTAGCTATGCCACGTACGCTTGATACGTGGTTTTATGTGGGCGTGATTAGTATTGTTTCGACAGCTCTCCCTATCCAATTATTATTAGATGGTTTAAAGTATATCAGCCCCATTAAGGCATCGATCTTATCGGTTTTAGAACCTGTCGTGACCGTCTTAATGGGCGTAGCACTCTTAGATGAATCTATTTCTTCTATGCAATTAGTAGGTGTGCTGATTATCTTACTGGGTGCCCTATTTATTCAGTTTGACCAGCATGAAACAAAAACAAAGGATGGTAGAAAAAATGATGTTAAATCGCCGCTTTACACCTCTTAATTTATTGATGTTAAGTATTAATGGTATGGTAGGGTCCGCATGGTTATTTGCTCCCTTATATGCAGCTAAAATAGCAGGCCCCGCGGCGATCATAGCCTGGGTTATTGGTGGTGCTGCAACAGCAGTGATTGCTCTCACTTTTGCTGAATTATCCGTGATGTTTCCTGTTGCAGGTGGAACAGCACAAATTCCTCAAATGAGTCATGGCACGTTTACAAGTTTTATTATTAGTTGGGTGGCTTGGCTATCTGCTCTAACGATTGTGCCGGTCGAAGTACAAGCGATATTGCAATATGCGTCAACTTATTTTACTTCTTTAACACATTATGAAAACAATGTACCCGTTTTAACTGGCGTGGGATTGTTGTGGGCAACGATATTAATGCTTATCTTTAGCACCATCAATATTGTCAGTTACAAAGGGTTAGTTCGATTTAATGGTGGATTATTTTTATTTAAGATAGCTGTCATTCTTTTAGCCATGACAGCATTAATGAAAGCTAATTTTCATGCCAGCAATTTTAATGAACTCCTGCCTTCGTTATTTTCCCTCAAAGGTTGGCAAGCGATTCTAACAGCGGTTGCTTCTGGTGGTGTGGCTTTTGCATTTGCAGGATTTAAACATGGTGTGGAATTAGCAGGCGAAACGAAACGCTTAGCACTGGCTATTCCATTAGCCGTAGTAGGTTCAGTGATCTGCTGCTTGTTATTATATATTGGGTTACAGGTTGCTTTTATCGGCGCATTACATCCTGATTCTATTGCCCAAGGCTGGTCTAATCTCAGTTTTACGGGAGATATTGGGCCTTTTGCAGGGCTTGCAGCGGGATTAGGGCTTATTTGGTTAATGAAATTACTTTACCTAGATGCAGCTGTTTCACCTTCAGGCGCTGCACTTATTTTTGTGACTTCAACTGCGCGGGTGTTATATGCCATGAGTCAAATTGGGTATGTTCCGCGTTGGCTGTCTTATTTAAACAAACAAAATTT
>JAJPJH010000048.1 GCA_021324335.1 Gammaproteobacteria bacterium | reverse complement strand
CTTGATTCGGTTTATTGTTCATCAGCTTGCTCCTTTTCATCTTTAGAAAGCAAAAGCTTGATACATCTCCAGCAATTTAAAAAGATGTATTTGACCGAACGTTTACATTGTTATTATTAGAAGTGGAGCCTGAAAAGTTTGGGAGCATAATGATATCTCTACATTGGTTATAAAGGTGTGTGCCAGTCCTCGTATAGATTAAAAATCTTCCAAGATTTTCTAGTATTTAAGTCAACCACTTTTCAAATATAATTATTATTTCTTAAAATAATATTAATTTGTGATTAATTTTTCTGTATTCACCAGGGCATATGCAAGCTGAGCGCCTAATTTTACATTATTTTTGATCAGTTTAATATTAGCTAATAGACTTTTCCCTTGTGTTGCTTGAGCTACTGCATTAAGTAAAAATGGTGTGATAGCTTTACCATGAATTTGTTTATGTTCGGCTTCTTTTAAAGCATCGATGATGGCAGGTTCAACTAGGGAAGCAGGGATTTCATCTTGCGGCGAGATAGGATTAGCAATAATTACACTCGATGGTATCCCAAGTTGCCAGTGGATATTCAATAATGACACAAGTGAAGAAACATCATTAACTGTTGCAGAAAGTTTGTATGGGGTGGCGCGAGTATAAAAAGCAGGAAGAGTGTTCGTCTGGTAACCGACGAGTGGGATACTATACGTTTCTAAAAACTCTAACGTTTTAGGCAAATCCAAAATTACTTTTGCACCAGCACAAACAACCGCCATCGGTATTCTCGCCAATTCGATTAAATCGGCTGAAATATCCATGGCATCTCCCCGATGTACCCCACCAATCCCACCTGTCGCAAATACTTTAATACCTGCTTGATGCGCACAGAATAAAGTCGAAGCAACTGTTAATCCTGCACTGCGTTTTTGACTCAATATAAAAGGCAAGTCCCGGCGACTGGCTTTTTCAGTCTCTTTATCTTTGACTAAGATTTCTAATTCAGAAGCAGTCAGGCCAATTTTTATTTTACCGTGCACGACGGCAATCGTTGCTGGCACAACATCATGATCTCTCGCAATTTGTTCAGCTGCGATAGCAGTTTCTATGTTGTGAGGAAAAGGCAAGCCATGCGTAATCAAAGTAGATTCAAGAGCTAATAGTGGTTTGCATGATTGGATAGCTTGTTTAACTTCAGGTGAATATTCAAAGAATGGTAGCATACTACCTCCTTAATTTTATATGATTTTTAATATACGATATTATTTTTTATTACCCGAACGAATAATGATTATTCCTGCAATACCTACGAGTAAAAATCCAATAAAATCTAACCATCCAGGCGCTTTCCCCCAAATTAACCATTCAATTATACCAACGAATACAACGGAGCAATATTGATAAACCCCTACTTGTGAAGCTTCTGCGTAAATATAGGCTCTTACAAGCCCTAGTTGAGCAATTAAAAGCATGATGCCGCTTAAGCTTGCATATAAAACACTTTCCAGCGGCATGTGGGATGTTGTAAAAAATAACAAAGGAATTTGTGCTAACATCCCTAGCGTAAAATAATAGAAAATAATGCGTAATCCGGTATCAGTTGAGGTTAATAGTTTCATCAGTAAATAAGCGATTGCTAAGGCAATTCCTGATAATAAGCCAATTAGATTGCCTGGCTCAATTAATATGTCAGTTCCTGGTTTAATAATCACTAAAATACCTATAAACCCAAGGGCAACAGCATACCAAATGCTTTTTTGAATATGGGCTTTCAAAAAAAGCATGCTTAGCAAAGGGATAAAAATAGGAGCAGTATTAAATAATAATGTTGAATTAACAATGGGAATATATCGCATGGATAGCATATAAAGAAAACTCGCTGCAGTACCAATAACAGCGCGGCCAATCAGTAAAGGATAATGTTGAGACTGAAGTGCCCTTATACCTTTCGGTAAACTGAGTGTCCAGATACCTAATGTGGCAATAACATAGGTAATGAAACTGACCCATATGGCGTCACCCAATTTAGAGGCTTCTTTAGTAAGAATGCCAAAAATAGCCATACAAAAAAAAGCAAAAATACCGAATAATGAGCCTTTGATGACGCTGGGGGTTGGATTAACTGGATCCATGATAATGTTATCCTTTGCTTAAAGTAGCATCATTGTTGAGCTGGAATTAGAAAAGAATACTAAGGTAGGATAAATTTGTAAAGAATAATTTGGATAAAAAACGATCTTTCTTGCTATTTTTGGCTAGAATTTATTACTAAATGTAGTTCCAATTAGGAAAGAGGCCAGACATCGGTTATTATTATAATAATAAACATTATATTTTCTATACAAAGGATGGTTATGGAAAATGCTTCACCAGCAGGTGAAATTGAAAGTAGTGTAGATAAAACCCGATTATCTCAGAAAGTATCTACCAACTTTGTTTTTTTCTTCGCTATTTTTATTATATTTATTCTCAGCTTTATTTCTGTTTATCAATTTCATAATCTAGCGAATGCTAATCGATGGGTAAAACATACCTATCAAGTGATTTTAACAGTACATGACTCTCTTTATTATTTAACTTATTTAGAATCCAGCCAGCGTGGATATTTGTTATTTGACGATAAAAATTATCTTCCTAATAGGGATAATAATATTTTAAAAATAAAAACTTCATTAAATAAGTTAGCTTATCTCACGCAAGATAATCCTCCCCAAGAGGCAAGAATTCTCAAATTAGCTGACTTGATGAATAAAAAAATTAACCTGTTAAATCAGATGCTACAAATAAAATCAAAAGGCAAATTAACTTCACTAGAAGCTAGCAATTTAATTCAAACCAATGAATTATTATCTGAAGAAATTAGATTCTTAGCTAATGAGATTGTTCAAGTAGAATTTATTTTACTGAGCGAACGTAATAGCAGCGCCTTGAAAAATGCAGATATCACTAATCTGGTCTTTATTAGCGGACAAGTTATTAGTATTGTTTTCTTATTAATTGCTTTTATGTTGTTTAATAGCGAAATTTCAAAAAGACGGCATGCTGAAATAAAAATAAAAAATATCGAAGATCAATTAAGGGGTATTATTGAGGGAGCAAGCGATATGATCGCGGCTCTTGATTTAAACTATCGATATATTATTTTTAATCAGGCATATGAAAGAGAATTTAAACGACTTTTTGGCAAGCAACTTTTTGTTGGAATGAGTTTAGATGATGCTCTTGAGAATTTTCCAGAAGTTAAAAATATTTTAAAAGCATCATGGCAACAATCTCTTGCTGGCAATGAGTATGTACAAAATATTGAATTTGAAGTTTATGATAAGAAAATTATTTATGAAGTGACTTCTAGTTTAATAAAGGATGGCAAAAATAAAATTATTGGTGCAGTACACATTAAACGAAATATTACTGAACGTATAAGAAATGAAAATCTTCTCAATGAGGGGATGTATGAATTGAAAGATAAAAATGAAAAAATTACTCTACTCCTTGAAATGAGTGATGTCATGTTGGCTTGTAATTCTCTGGATGAATTAAGCAACATTATTGCTAAATATTGCAATAAGATTTTAAGCTTTTCAAAAGGCGTTTTTTATCTTATGCACCCTTCCAAGGATTTCCTGGAAACAAGCGCCAAATGGGGTTCACCCATTTCTAATACTAGTAATTTCACGCAAGATCAATGTTGGGGATTAAGACTAGGTCATATTTATGAAGGAAGTTTTTCTAATTCTGAATTAATTTGTAAGCATGTTATAACGAGTCAGGAAGAAGTATCTTACCTTTGCGTGCCTTTAAGAGCACAGAATGATATTTATGGCTTACTTTACGTTGAAGTATCTAAAGAAGAAGGAAAGCATCAATTAACCAGTAATGAGAGATTGCTTGTAAACGCATTTGCTGAATTGGCTGCTCTTGCTTTAGCGAATGTTAGATTGAGAGAAAATTTGAGTTATCAATCTATCCGTGATCCTCTTACTTCTCTCTATAACCGAAGATATTTAGAAGAATTTCTTCTCAAACAAATCTATCAATCAGAAAGAAGCAATACTGGTATAGCTGTTTTAATGCTAGACCTTGATCACTTCAAGCGAATAAATGATATCCATGGCCATGAAGCGGGTGATTTAGTGTTAAAAGAAATGTCGCAACTAGTGACCCGAATTATCCGGCCCGGTGATATGGCATCCCGTTATGGTGGCGAAGAATTTATTATTATTTTATATGACACTAATTCCGAAGCAGCGGTGAGCCGTGCGGAAGAGATTAGAAAATCTATTTCATCGTTACATGTTAGATTTGGCGCGCAAGAGACAGGTGAAATTACTGTTTCAATTGGGATTGCTGTTTATCCTTCGGATGGTAAAACGGGTCCTGAATTAATTGAAGCAGCTGATAAAGCACTCTATGTAGCTAAAAATAGTGGTAGAAATAGAGTGGTGTTATTCTCGAGTATTCAAG
>JAJPJH010000088.1 GCA_021324335.1 Gammaproteobacteria bacterium | reverse complement strand
GCCCATTCGTGATTGGAAACCCGCTCTGGCTAGATTTATGATTGAATTCGAAGGTCGAGTTTAATCAATGGAATGGCCGTTTACACAAAATATTTTTCAGGCTCCCTTAAAGAACAAGTCCATTTCCAAAAGCCTTCTCAGGTGAAGTTTGAAGCGTTACCACGCCTTTCTTTTTGGCTTCTTTAAGGGCCTTAATTAAATCTTTGCCAATTTTGCTCATGTCAGTAGTATATTTCTTCTTCCCAAAGCGATTTTAATTTTTTCTACGGCAACTTTCATTTTAGGTTGCTGTATATTAAAAAATACTGCCCACGTCGAGTTGAAATTCTTCACCAGCTGATTATTTAACAATAGATGGTCCAGGATACTGAAATCGGTGCTCTCATTATTAGAACTTGGATCTTGGTCTGAATTGTCTGAATCCGATCTTGAATATGTACCATCTGAACTTAAATTACTTGGATATGAACTATCTGAACGCGAGTTCGAATTTGATCCACTTGAATATGAATGCGAATATGAATGTACAACAAGTCCATCACCCCCTTCAGAAGATGAAGCACCTGATGTCGGTGGTAAATTATTTGAGTCATCATCTGATTTAGACGTTTGTTGATGCAAATCATTTTTACTATGAGGATCTGATTCCTTTATATGATGAATTGAATCTTCTGATAAGAGCGTAACTGGATATAATGGATGCAGCGGGCTCAAAGGATGAGTTGGATCCAATAAATCATCTAAAAGCGTTTCTTTCTTTTCTTTTTTATCGTGCTTTCTTAATGAATTTTTCTCATTTAAATTTTTATAAGAATTAGGATTTTGATTAAAAATTTTATTGTTTAAAGGATTATTATCTTTCGCAATTTTGTTTTGAATTTTTTTATGCGAACCAAATTTATACGGCATAAGAATCTTAGGATTATATTTTAGTGTTGATAATGGTTTTTTTATTTGCGGTTCTTGATTTAAAAGATTTTTACTAAACGCCGTAATAAAATTTCTAAGCATAAATTCTCCCTTTTAATTATACAAAATATATGAAAAAATGGATTATTTCATATCAAAAGAAAAAAGGGAAGTTGCCCTGGAGACTTTATTAGTTTTCTTTAATTAGCAGCCACATGTTACATTATGAATTTCCAGAAATTGAATGACTGCAGAATTAAATATTTCTGGAGCTTCTTCAACAACAAAATGACCACAATTGTTAATGAAGTTTCTGGCCAACCAGGTAATGAAATCACTAAAGGACCATTTCCTTTTTCAAGATAATGAATACGAATTCCATTAACTTCAGCAAAATGGCTGATAGAACTATCTGATGAATTTTTAAAATTTGTCATAAAATAAACTTTCTTTTGTGCGATGTCATATTGTTTTTCCTTCTGCAAGCGAAGGAAATCCACCGTCAATAACCAAATCCGTACCAACTATAAGCGCTTTGCCGATTCCGCTATTGCCCCCGGTTACTACTACCACTTTTTCTTTAAATTTATTCATGTGTCACCTCTGTTTTTATCCATTAGAGCTTCTAAGAATGTTGATAACGGTATTCTTGGGTGTATCCACCATAACCATAAGATGCTGCTCTAACGTCCTGAACATAGATGTAACTTTCTTCATGTAGACTTCCCAATATGTGCTCGGAACCAATAAAAACTTCTTGGATGTACTGGGCTTTTTCGTCTTTAGCGTTGGGATCATTCAGTTCAACAGAGGTAATAAGATGATCTTTCTTTAGAACAATAGCATGCTGAACATGTTGAAGATTATTAATCATTGTGCCCACTCTTAGGGGTTGCAAAATGTCTTTGAACTTTGGGTAACGACTGGCGCGCCGTAATTTATCAAGCTGTTTAACAGAAGTAATAAGTTCAAATTTAGCAGCTAACCAAGCGCGATAAATAGTGTCAGAGACGCTATGCGGGGAAATGAGCGCGCTCAATAGTACATTTGTGTCGAGCACAACACGCATTAATGATTACGTGCCCCTTCAATGGCTTCTTCACCGATAGCGGCTAAATCTTCTTCGCTGACATTAGCATTCGCTGCTTTAGTTTGGCTTGCAGTTAATTCTAAAATATGTATTCGTACAGCTTCTTCTATGAAGCGTGATAGATCACCCTTTTTCCACCGCCTTGGCTAGCTAAAAATAAACGGAGGGCTTGATCAGTGTCTTGGGAGACGGCGATATTCCAGCGGACGGTATTGCTCATATTTCAAGAAGATAACTATATGATTTATATGATAAATAATTGAATTTACACGTATGAAGAATAAAATTTCATATTAAAGTCGGCAATAATTAACTACCGGATTTATAGCTTAATCATCTTTTACCTTTTTATATTGCACTGTTTTATTGCGCCCAGAATTTTTAGCTTGATAAAGAGCGGTATCAGATGCAGCAATGAGATCATGCATATTGTCAGCATGGAGAGGATACATTGCTAATCCAACGGAAATGGTGATTTGAGTTAAAGCCTCACTACCGTATCGACAATGGAGCTTGCTAACTGCTTCATGAAGTGCTTGAGCACGTTGTAACGCTGTTTTAAGTTCAATCTCTGGCATAACAAAAATAAATTCTTCACCACCGTATCGACACGCAATATCATCTTTTCTAGCAAAATTTCGTAAAACATTCCCAAGAGATTGAATAACTATATCGCCAGCTTCATGGCCAAACTTATCATTAAATTGTTTAAAGTGATCAATATCAATCATTAAAAGTGCAAGTGTAGTGGATTTTCGTGCACAACGGCTTATCTCACGTTCCAGTGTTTCCTCTAGATAACGCCGATTGTAGAGACCGGTGAGAGCATCACGAAAAGATAGATTACGCAATGTTTCACGAAGCTTGATATTAGAAAGCCCTAAGGCTATTTGCTCGGCGAGCATACTAATAAGGATATCTTGATCTTTTTCCTTATTAGTTTCTTCTGAAGTTTGACCTTCGTTATTTTTATGTTCTAGAAAAAGCAATCCAATAATATCACTCTGAGCAAATAAGGGAATACAACTATAAGAACATGAATTTTTATTTGGTTGATAATGCTCGCAAACCAAATCATGTTTAGAATCTTTTGTTTTATATATTGAACCACGTCGTAATGCCAAGCATTCATCTGGTTTTATAATTTTTTCTTCCGATAGTGGTTCGCCCCATGAAATCATAGACTCTAAATAATTACGTGATGGATGCATTAGATATAAAACGCCAGCTACATCAGGTAATAATTTACTAACGTACTGAGCAATTAATTTATAAGCTTCTTCAATATATAAACATGTTTGAAGTGTTGAACTTAATTCTTTTAGCCATCGCATTTCTTCATTACGATGATGTAATTCAGCTAATGTTTGTTCAAGATTTCTGTTTGCTTCCATTAATTTTCTAGTTATTTCGATTTGCGTTGATGTTTCCTTTTGTCCTTGTTTTAGTTCTGAATGTAATTGGATATTTTCCATCGCAACGGATGTACTATCAGCCAGTGCTTTTAGTAAATTGACTTGTTCCTCCGTTGGGAGATAGGGCTCTGCCCAATAAGTTCCGATCGCACCGATTGGTGACGATGTTCTAATAGGTACCATTGCTAAACTTTTAACAAAGGTAGGGCGGTAGGCATCTGCTGGAATTCTTGGATCAGCATAGATATCTTCAATGATAGCTGGTTGACGATGCTCCATCACCCAACCACTGATACATATCTTCATGGGAAAACGTTTTCCTTTCCACAACGGAGCAATAGCATCTTCATCCGCATAATGACATTGCTCACCATCACTTAGTACGAATGTTGCTCCATCAGCACCTGTTAATTTTCTCGCTGCTCTACGTACAATTAACATGATAGTTTCAAGATCTTTTGCCAAAGAAAGTTTTTGTACTACTTCTAATAAGGTTTCGATTTGAGTATTTAAATTTAGAGATTTAGATAGCTTCATCTCCTGATTTGAAAAGGATTTGATTGAAGTATCATATTTCGCTGATTCATCAATGCTTTTAATCATTTTTCAAGTATTCCTCTTATTTATTTATATTATAGCATCTAGGAGCCTTATATTTTTCACCATAATTAACTAAATTAATGATTAATTTCAAAATAAATTTTTTATTGCAATTTTTATTTTTTGGGAGAAAGGCTCCTATTAGACCTTCATTACCAGTCTATGAATATTATAAAAAAATTAACGTGTCTCATAAGGAATATATATGGTTTGAAAATGCTGGGCATATTTAAAAAAATTTTCATTGCTACTTTTCAAATGCAGCTAATAAACGAGTTTGTAATTTCCTAAGAAGTGCCGGCTTTGCTTTCGATGGTGAGCCAGCATCGAAAGGCGGCTCAGGATCATATTCGATGCCAAGTTGTAACATTTCGGCAACATCTTGTCCTGCGATTTTTGCTGCCAGCGTCAATGCCATATCGATACCAGCGGAGACGCCTGCAGCGGTGATCACTTTGCCAGCCTCCACGATGCGTGCTGGGATAGGTTCAGCGCCCCAAATGCGCAGCCGATCGAGAGCTGCCCAATGGGTGGTTGCTTTTAATCCTGTTAGAAGACCTGCAGCTCCTAAGATGAGGCTGCCTGTGCATACAGAAGTGGTCCACGTGGTGGTGGCATGAATGGCGCGTATCCAAGCTAGCGTTTCTGGATGATCACGCAGTGTGGTTGCATTTCCAGCTCCGGGTATTAGCAAGATATCAGCCTGTACAACTTCGGATAAAGCATAATCAGCAGTTAAGACTTGACCAGAATCAGTGTGTATAGGCCCTGGGCTTTTAGCAACACGCCATACTTTTGCTCCTGGTAGACGACAAAGGATTTCATGCGGTCCAACTGCATCAAGGGCGGTCATTTCTTCGTAGAACAAGAAAGCAATCTGCATAACCACCTCTTTTAAGTGATTGTTAGAATTTTACTCAAGCATATCGTTAACATAGTGGCGATTAGGTTAACCAATCATTAATAAAGGTGCAATGTGACTGTCACCAACTAAGGTAAAATTACCCCTAATTGTAGTTAATTTAGATGGATTATTTTACAGCTAAACCTCGTAAGTGTTGATTTAAATTAAACATTAAATTAAAATGCTGATTCGCAATGTGAAGGCCGAGAGTTCGATCTTCCTCGACTCCAGGAATATAAAAATGTATCCCGGACGCAAAAAAAAGCGTCCAGACTACTGTTTGAATAATTATGGTCTGTTCAGTTGTGAGTTTACGTCAACAGGGATTTCCTCTATATGAGGAAGAGCGATAGTTAAATTTCAGTATAATATACAAAAATATAAAAATATAAAAAACACACAAGAGGGCACAAAGCGATGTTAGAAATACAAAAAAAATTCAAAGAAGCATTGAAGGCCTATCATAAAAAAAATTCAGAACATGCTTTAGATTTATTAGAAGAAATCCACGAAAGCTTACGTAAGGAGACCTATTCTAGCGTGGGGCAATTAACTAATATAGAACTTATGGAATTGCATTATTATTTGACAGAATTAAAAAAAGAAAAATTGTTAGATGTTGAAGTCAGTTATTCAAAGCGTATCAAATATCAAAAAGATATCTTAGATAAAAAGTTTGGACATTTAGCCTGGGTGAAATTTTATTCGGATGACCGCAGATTGGAGGGAGAGATTGCATCTCATTTTCCTTCGGATATAAAAGAAAAAATTAAGGCACAAAGAAACGAAATCGAAGCAATCATTATTCCAAAAAAAGAAACGAGAGAAAATCAAGGTATTAATAATACTATTAATTCTAATTATACCAATGACATCCCATTACCGCTAAAAAAGCGAAAATTAAAGCAATTCTCTAAAGATACTAAGGAAAGTAACACAAAAGAAAATGATTTAACACTTCACTCATCAGAAACTCCAGTTAGCGCATCTACAGCCAAGCTTTCTTCTATAGCTGTTAGTGCAAGAGAAAAATTTAAGGAGAATGTTTCTTTTATTTCATTTTTAAAAAAGCAGCCTGCCAAAAAACCCAAAGGAAGTGGTCCTCAAAACCAATACTCAGCAGTGAAAAATCGACCTGGGCGGCCATAGTTCCAAAATGTGAAAAATGTTAAAGTATAATATTAGTACTTGATCTAGAATAAAGCATAAAACTTCCGATTTGATCTGATTCGCAGTGCAAAGGGGGGGGGAGTTCAATCCTTCTCGACTCCAATTGATTTAAGATAAATACATAAGTTATAAAGAATAGGAAGATTTTTATCTAAAGACGAATTAATTATTATTTAAGTTAGCAAATTCATTGTATTATAAATAAAATCTTCTCAGGCATGTCGGCAGTAGCGGTCAATTTTTAGACAAAATTAATAATTTAACTAACTAACACCTTAACCATTATATAAACGCTACTAATTAACCATCCAAACAATACCATAGCTAAGTAAAGCGGTTTAAAACCTACTTTTTTAATTTTTATTAAATTAGTTTCTATTCCAATTGCTGCCATTGCCATTGTTAATAAAAAGATATCAAATTGATTGATCAAAGCAACAAATGAGTTAGGTAATAAATGTAATGAGTTAAAGCCAATGGCTATAATAAAAAACAAAGCAAACCATGGTACATTCAGGTTAAATTTATGAGATTTATGAGGTCCTGAAATCCGTTTATTATAAAAGGATAAACAAATAAGTGCAGGGACGAGTAATATCACACGCGTCATTTTGACTATAATAGCAAGATTTCCTGCTTGTTCGCTGATGTTATTGCCAGCGATCAACACTTGTGCGACTTCGTGGATACTTGCTCCAGCGAATATACCAAATTGATTATCATTAAAACCAAATATATTTGCATGTTGCAGGGCAGGATATAAAAACATTGCAATCGTTCCAAATAACACAACCGTACCAATGGCGACAGTTGCTTTATAAGGTTCACTTTTTATAACGCTCTCTGTAGCTAATACCGCCGCTGCACCGCATATCGCGGATCCGCTGGTAATCAGGAGTGATAAATGTCGATCCAATTTGAATAATTTAACCCCAATCCACGAACCTAATATTAATGTAGAACTTACAATTAATATATCTAAAATCAATCCTTCTATTCCTACTGATATAATTTCTTGAAAGCTAATGCGGAATCCATACAGTACAATAGCAGTACGAAGTAAATGTTTTGCTGAAAATTGAATTCCTGGCATCCATTCATTTGATAAATGATGACGTAAGGTATTACCATAAATAATGCCTAATATAATAGCAATTACCAATGCACTAATTCCTGATTTGGTTATCCACGATAGTTCAGATAAGTAAAGGCTGGATAAAGCCAATAAAGTTACAAATAGAATGCCATTAAAAATAGGGCCGCGATTTTCTTTTGAAAACAACATAGTTCTTACCTTTTTCAAATTTGTTTATAGTATTGCAGAAAGAATGTTATAATAAAAATCGATATTTTAAATATTATTAATCAATTAAATTGATAAGTAAGAATTATGAAAATTTCATTAAAACAACTTGAAGTATTTATTGCGGTAGCCAAGGAAGGAAATATGAGTCGCGCTGCTATCAATATCCATCTTTCTCAACCAGCATGCAGTATGGCGCTTGCTGAGCTAGAAAACAGTTTAGAAGGCTCCTTATTTGATCGAAAAGGTAAACAGTTGATTTTGAATGATCGTGGTCGATTATTGTTACCAAGAGCGATGACCGTCATTTCTGAAGTGAGAGAGATATCGGACGTGCTCGCGTCTAATGAAGAAAAAATAATGGGCCATTTGATTGTTGGAGCCAGTACAACTATTGGGAATTATCTGCTTCCTCAGATTGTGGGGAATTTTATAAACACCCATCAAAAAACAAAGATATCATTGCAAATCGGTAATACACAACAAATCATTGAAAAGCTATTACGCTTCGATATTGATCTTGGAATGATAGAGGGAAATTGTAACGTCAATGAAATTGAAGTCATTCCATGGCGAATCGATAAGCTACTTATTGTTGCTTCATCACGCCATTCTCTTGCCAAAAAAAGAAAAATTAAGCTTCAAGATTTACTTGATACAAGGTGGATATTGAGAGAATCAGGTTCAGGAACGCGTGAAAAATTTGAAGAAGCAATTGGTTATAAGATAGAGCCCTTTTTGGAATTAGAGCAGACAGAGGCAATTAAGCAAGCTGTTCAGGCAGGGTTAGGTATTAGCTGTCTTTCAGAAATCACGGTTTCTGAAGCTTTAAAAAGTAAAAAGTTAATTGAACTTAAAACTCCTTTTCTAAAATTAACTCGAGAGTTTTACATTTTGAGACATAAAGAAAAATATCACACAATGTTATTGGGAAATTTTATCACCCATTGTAGTAACTTTTAATCAGTAATTTCGATAATTTTCCATTTCGGATTTTTAATAATTTTCTCAGGTTCATGTAGCCATGGTGGAATGAAGTGACATCAAGGTTAAAATACTAAAATATGCCACAAAATTATTAATACCCCCCCCCTAAATGCTTTAAAGGTAAACTCATTTTTTTCCTTGATGTTGCTTATGCTCCATCAAGGCTACCGCTGGCTTGATTAGTTGTTGTAAATTAATTTATAGAACGCTTATGATGATCAAACCATGCAATCATCTGATCTTTGCTTATATGCGAAGCTGCTGTTTTCTCAATAACATCAGTAAATGCAGTAATGCCACTTTTTATTTTCAATGGATAAATTAATTCATAACCATTTAAATCCATAAAAAGTGCAGCAGCTAAAGGCGCTAAAGCCGCCGTTCGCTTGTTGGCATCCATAAAAGCATGTGCTTTTATTAAAAAGTAACAGAGAGCCCCAGCAACTTTAGGTATGCCACCATATTGAAATGGATAATCTCCAGGATAAAAAGCAGCTCCTAGCGCACTTTCTACTTTTCCTTTATCCATACAAATAGAACGTTGTTTAACAGTTGCACAAACTTCTTGATTGATTTCTAAAATATCATCAAGCGATAAGAGTTTAACTTTCATTTATTTTAGTTCGTTTAATGTTTTTTTATGTTTCTTCATTAGCTTACTAAGAGAAGATTTCACTTCTTTCTTAGAGGCATATGTAGTTTCTACGGCTTCCAAAATTTGATCTTTCGATACATAGCCACGAATAGCTAAATTAGCTAATCGAGACATGGAAAAACCTGGATGCTGTTTGAGCCATTTTTCAACGGTAGATTGCAAATCAACATCTAAGCGAAAACTGATTGGGTGAGATTTTTGGGTCATTAGAACATCTCTCATGTTTATTGTAATTAATTGTAATACAAATGAATACAAAGTCAATAAGAAAGGACTAAGTTAATATCAAATGCCTTTCATAATTTTATGTAGCCAATTTGTCACCAACTTAGATAAGTTTATCGCTAATTGTAGTCGATTTAGGCAGGTTTTGTTAATGCCAAAACATCGCAAGTCGTTGATTTAAAGTAAGTTTAAATTTACCATAACCGATTCGCAATGCGAAGGTCGGGAGTTCAATCTTCCCTCGACTCGAGTTTGAAGGCTTATGAAAGTATTCTTGGGCCTATGATAGCATTAGAAGATGCAAATCGTAGTAGTTGATACCTTCCAAAAACAAAAATTATTTAATTGTTTAATTAGCGATCATTTTCTGGAGGTTGTTTATGATATATTAAAATTTCCGATGAGCTTTATGACGCTGCAAATTAGTTCAAAAGCTATGAGTCATTCTATTAACTCACAGGCAGAATATATGACTTTTACAATTGAACCTATGAGAGCTAAAAAAGAAGAAAAATTTGAGCGTGTACTAGATTTCGAAAATATGGATGAAACAGGAAAAAGAATGTGAATAATCGTCTTATGATTTCTTAGGAGTCACATTAATGAATGATATACATTTAAATGAAAATGAACCGATAACAGTTGCGCTCCATTATGAAGTTTTGGAAAAAGATGACGATAAGTTTAAGCTTCTAATGAGAGAAGTAGTTAATGCTGCTAAGCAATTCCAAGGGTTTCGTGGTAAGCATTTCTTTTATACCAAATCAAATAATAAAATTAATTATTATATCATGATGCAGTTTGACAATTTTTCATATTTCAAAATCTGGGAAGAGTCCAATATTCGCGCTCAGTTGCGAAATAAAATTAATCAATTACTAGGTAAGACATCTGAATATCATTATTTGACAGGCTTAGAATCTTGGTTTTCATTAGGCGTTGATAAACCCATTGTCCCACCGCCTCGATATAAAATCGCATTCTTGACTTGGGTATCAGTATATTGCTTATTAATTATTATTTATACTTTTGTCGGTTCTTATTTAAATCAATTAATAATGCCTATGCGTGTATTTATTGTCAGCATTATTATGGTTTTCTCAATTACCTACTTAATCATGCCACTGCTCACGCGGCTTCTAAAAAAATGGTTATATCCAGCTATTACTTAGATATAACTTATGAGAAATGTAAAAATGTACTAGGAAATAGATGATCTATTGCAGCAATTATTCTTTAGGTTCCGAATCGATAAATCGTTTTATCAAACGGAGCTGACAGTTTCAAATACTTAATAATAGCATGTTGTTTATAAAAAAATGATCCCACTTAACAATATCATCCGTTATGGAGATAATGGCATCGGCCCTTTACCAAGTCATTTTTAAAATGATTGTTATGGACGTGGTTTCCTTAGATCATAAATATAGTATTCTAATCCTGCCGGACATGTATCCTCTTGCGGGTTAATTTTCGATCTTTTCACAACAGTCTTGTACTCTTCTTCGCTCATATTTTTAGCCATTTCATCCATTGAGTCCTTCTCTCTTCTATCGATACACACTTTTACCTCACCACTGCTTCGATTTAAATATACATCGTAGGAATGAGCTCCAAAGATATTTGTCCATGAAAAATGGTCATGCTTTATGTTTGTAATAGACTCGGCTTTCAACCCACGGTTGATAGCTTCATAAATCTTATTAGAAGGATTCGAGCAACAAAAAAAAGCGTAATAATCTAGTTTGGTGGTGCCCCCTACTAACGTGGCTTTAATATTTTCTGGTTTTGCACCCATCCTCTCTTTCATTTCTTGAGCCAAGAGTCTTATTGTTATTTCAGTATGATGAACAGTATCAAAATGAACGAGAATAGCATTTTTAGGATTAGCCTCATCTACCAGGGCAACAGCGACACATGTTTGAACGAAATAAGTGGAAAGGTTAGGAAATTTATCGAGTGGTACGGTTGAATCAGTAATCTTTGCTGTACCCATCAAGCACACAGCATTTTCACTATGCTCATGTTTAATATCGCTGCCTTTCGAAAACACAGAATTATCATTTATATTTCGATTTCTCATAATTTGCTCGTTAAGGTTAAGGGTCTAAATTGAGTTAATGGATTATAGCTATGAAATATTAAAAAAATATTAACTTTAATCACACCCCACACACCCAAGTTAAACTCTCCTCCCTCGATACCTATATTTTAAGGACATTATGGTTAATTACCGTTGGAATAAAGTTAAAGGCGCTACTTATTTTTTACCGTGAATTTACGCAAATGAGATTCACGATTATTGGTGGAGACGAGCAATTAAAGTATCAAAGTCAGTTACATCCACTGAAATACAGAGAGTATTTGGAAGATGTAATTTTTTCATCAAGCTTTTTTCTTGGAGAGTTACCAGTATGTTGCCTAGCAAAATCATCTGGAATGTTATTTGCTGTCTTTAGCACTTTGTTGATTCCTTAACTGATCTTGCCCCCAATTCTGTAGATAGTAATAATGGAACCAATTGTATCAAAGTTGTACAGATCCAATACGGAAGAGTCTTAAGCTTACCAATAACAAGTAAAATATATGCAAATAGTACAATTTACAATACAATTTAATCAATAATTACTAGCTAATAATAACGGGGTGCTCTTAATGACTACAGTACGATTATTTAACGGCAAAGATCAGTTATTGAAAGCCATGGCATTCCTTGGGTATGAGATTGATCCTAACGGGATGTGTTTTGGTATTGCCCATATGGCTAAACAAGCAATATTAGCAGGTGAATTATCTCAATTTTGTCAGCGAATAAGATTAATCAACGACGTTTTTAATTTCGTTTTTCTCAATGGTGAGGTAAATAATTCATTAACAACAATTGAAGAACGACATGCCTTCGTTAAACAGGAACTCGAAGATCTTAGAGGTTCCGATACAGATCCCAATAATGAATTTATAAATATTCTAGCTTTTTTTGATGGCATCAAACTGTACCACAATGGCTATCTAGACTCGCATTTATTCGAACCTGATAAAAGACCTACATCACAAGATGCAACGCCTCCTTTTGTATCGGCTTTAGTTGAATCTATTAAATTAGCAAAGGAGGGGGGCGTTCATTTGTTGAACGATCCATTAACGAAGATCTCAACACGAAAGGAGTTAGAAACCTCTTTTGAGAATTTACGCAATCGTTTAAAAAAAATCGCTCCGCTACAACAAGCATTTGCTATAGTTTTATCTAATCCAGTGCATGCTATTACTATAAGTTATGATGCAGAATCTGATTTATGGATTGTTATTAATCCAGATACACTGATGAAAAACCCTAATAGTTTAACCAAAAAATGGATTGGAAAAGAAATTAGTAGCGCGCTTTCCAGGGAGTTTTCGTTTTCGGACGATAAGTTAACGAACATTTCAATTGAAAGTTATGTTTCACATGATCCGCAAAAAACGAAGGATTGTGAAAATGAATTAATGGCTTGGTTAGATGATGAAAGAAAACGATCTTTACAGGAAGATAATCTCTTAGATAAAACTAATAAAGTTGATTCTTATAATGTTTCTTGGTTATGGATGGCAGCATACAGGGGTGATTTAAATGCACTTCAATCATTAATTAATGCAAGTAAAAATCTAAATGTACTTAACGAAAATGGCGAAATATCGAAATACATTACTCTTGAACAAGGACTTATCGATATCAATTTGCCTAATGAACAAGGAATGACGCCTCTTTATGCAGCCGCGCATAATGGTCACAAAAAGATCGTGGAAGAACTCATTGGTGCGGGCGCTAAGGTTAATTTGCCTAATATAGAAGGCGTAACACCACTTTACGTAGCTGCACATAATGGCCATAAAGATATCGTGCAAATGCTTATTACAGCGGGGGCTAATGTTAATTTGCCTGATAAAGAAGGCACAACACCACTTTTCATCGCAGCTCAAAATGGAAATTTAGAAATAGTAAAATTATTATTAACACAGGATGTAAATAAGACATTAACCTTTAAATCTACAGCTGATAACCTATTAAGTTTCGCTAAAGAACATCATAAAGAAAAAAGCATGGTTGATTTAATCAAGCGTAAGAAAAAACCTGATATAGCCCAGATTGAGTTAACACCTTGTGACATTGCTATTGTGATGGGTCATAACGAAGTTGCTGAATTATTAAGTTCTCCGGAAGATTTATACAAAACAAAGCTTTTGTGTTTTTTAGGAAAATTTAAAAATGAAAAGGACATCAATGCGCCTGAAAATCAAAAAATAATAACTGAAGTAGAAGAATTATTAGCTAAAGAACCCATTACGCCGTAAACGTTCGGTCAAATACATCTTTTTAAATTGCTGGAGATGTATCAAGCTTTTGCTTTCTAAAGATGAAAAGGAGCAAGCTGATGAACAATAAACCGAATCAAG
>JAJPJH010000009.1 GCA_021324335.1 Gammaproteobacteria bacterium | reverse complement strand
CTTGATTCGGTTTATTGTTCATCAGCTTGCTCCTTTTCATCTTTAGAAAGCAAAAGCTTGATACATCTCCAGCAATTTAAAAAGATGTATTTGACCGAACGTTTACGTTTCTACTTGTTGTTTATTTAAAAAAATTCTTCTTTGAGCTTCCATTTCTTCCTTTTGAATTCGATCTAAAACAGCTTTTGTTTGATCTTCTATTTCTCTCTTATCTGCCATTTGAATTTCATGGATTTCAAGCCATGATGCTATAACATCGTTTACTTCAGTAAAATTTGAACCAGCGGTGTTAATTTCTGCTAACTTCTTACAAACCTCATTAAAATTATCTTTAGCTCGATGCATATCAAGATTAATTCCTAGCGTCTGTACATCTCCTTCTTTAACTAACTTTATAAGAAAATCGATAGTTACTTGCCCCATTACTTCCACTTCATTATTTCTTTGCATATTTGCCCTCAATTGTTTTGTTGCTGTGCATTATTTTTAGTATTGTATAATTTAACGACTGCTATCTTATATAATTGCCTTAGAAAAAAAAACTAGTTTATTTCAAATATTTACTGTACACTTATTACATAAAAGGTCATTTTTTGATCATTATAATAATATCATCATGGGGTAATTATTATGCTTAACAGGTCTTCAAGTGAACAAGAATTAAAGCAATCAATAGTTCATCCTCTTATAATTGACGAAAGAGAATCAGAATCATCTCTACAAACGACAGAAGAGCAAGAAGCCCATTTTAAATTCAACGTGAATGCAAATGAGACATATCGTCGCATAGCGAACGAAATGGAACGCTTTCAGACCAAGACCATGAAGGTGATCTTTACTGGCAAAGCCACTAAACAGCATATTCCTGTTATTAACTTATTGTTAAATTTTGATAATTTAAAAGAGTTAGATTTGAGTTGGTGTAACATAACAAATGAATTTGTTCCTATTATTATTACTCTCATAAAAGAATGCCCTTTATTAACCCATGTTAAATTAACAAATAACCTTATTACCAATGGAGCTATTAAATTACTTATCTCTGAATTAGCCACGTCTAAATTATTTAAATTAGACTTAACTGGAAATCAAATAGATCCAGATTACTTAGTTAAAATTCAAAATCTTCTTGCTACCACAAACAGTGCCGTTTGGCTCCCTAAACATAAAGGATATATTTTTATATCCTCACCTAACGGATATATAGAAACATCATCACCGGATCCATTTTGGCCTTGGATGCGTCAAAAATTTAATATTATAAAAAATTTTCAATCTTTCGATAAAAATAATCCTCATTGTTTTAATGACAATGGACTTGAACCCCTAAACGTTCGTTTTGGTTATGAAGCAGCGTACCTTCATAGTAAGGGTTTAACTGTCGATGGTTATTTTGCTTTATTAGCAGCGAGTTACCTCGGCGATGAAAATTCATTAAAAGTACTTTTAGGAAAAGTACCTTTAGGAAATAAACGTATTGATCCTAAACAACTCGATTTACTTTGTAATCCTGCAATGGTAGCAAAGATATATAAGCTATTGCATGAAAAAGCTGAAACTTGGACTAAGGTGTACAAACAATTATTTGGCCAAAATCAAGCATATGCGGGCATGATAACACTATCGATTGAAAGAGGGAGTTATCTTAAGTTAATTCCTTGGCTGATAGCAGAAGGGTATATCACACGTGTTTCTATTGAAAAATTTAATTCTATTTTAAAAGATGTAAACCCAGCCCTCCCCCTATTACCAATGTATACCGAAGAAGATATAAAAAAAGAAATCGATACTACGGTTGATCCATCTAGCCCAGCCACACCAGAGCTACCAAAATTACAGCCATCAATAGAAAATTCCCTCATGATCACTGAGCAAGAATTAGAATCTGCTCAGCAATTAATAGAAGATCGAGAACAAGAAATTCAAAAATTAAAAGACCTTCTCAACCAACAACAGCAAACTCAAGCAACACAAGAACTAACACTAGCTGATCAAGAAGAGCGTTTGAGAAAATTAGAAGAAGAGCAAGCAATCTATCGTCAAACTTTTAAAGAAAAAAAAGAACGTTATAATGCACAATCAGAGTTTAAACAAAATGAAAATTGTTTATATTATTATAAACAATTGGCTATTTATGTAGAAAATTGCTTTTTGGGTGCCAAAGCTGTCATGAAGTACGCGAAAGTTTCGCCTACTCCTTTAGTTGGTTCAACTTCCATGGCGGCTACGGAAACGGCTGCCATGATAGACTGTGCACATGTAATTGGTGTGGGAGCCTTTGAAACATGTTTATCTATTGTACCTCCTATTGCAAAAGTAATTGAAATAGTAACAAGAATTGCACAGCATGCGCACGATAAATCTTATGTCAAAAGTTTAGAATCACTTGCTAAATTAACAAATTTTAAAGATTCGCAAAAACTAGCTGAATATATTGCACGGTTATTGACTTATCAACATATGGATCAATTAAAAAATCGAATTAAAATTGCAGATCAAGCTTCGCGTGAAAAGTTTTTAGATCATCTCATTGCATTTGCCACGCTACGTATGTTTGAAGCAATGCGACAAAGAAAAATTAACTTTAATGATATAAGTTATCAAGAAATTGCTAAGCAAATGACAAATCAAATTACGCAAAAATTTTCTTCTACAGAAAAATTTATGCATGAAATTGACGCTTATCTAAAAAATTATAAAACAGATGACGGAAAATACACGCCAGTTGATTTCTATTTTCAATCAAATGTTAATGTTGTTGCTAATCCACCCGTGATAAGAGAACAAGATGACAAAAAAACCAACTTAGTTAACAGCGAAACAATGATCACAAAAACCACATTTAAGCGAATAAAGGATGAACTCGATAAAAAAATTGCTTTGTTAGAGGAGAAAAATGCAAATCAACAAGAGCAAATTAATTCTTTACAAAAGCAAAATGAAGAACAAAAAGCTATCAATGCCGAGCTTCTGAAAAAATTTGAACAACTGGAAAAAATGCTTGCGCAAAATACCAATTTTAATCGTCAAGCTTCTGTTTCGAAGCAAGGTCAATTTGGAAGCAGCTTTTCACAGTCAAAAATACCAGCACCCTCCACCCGACCCAAAGGACCATAAGGAATGATCATTTACCCAACTGATATTCCTGCATCTGCCGAATCAAATCCCTCACCCTCGCCGCCTCTTCAAACTCCAGATTATGCGCATGCTCATACATCTGCTTTTCCAACTTAGCAATTTTCGCAGACAATTCCTCAGGCGATAACGTCGAATAATCATATTCCTTTTCACCCACCTTCGCTTTAGGAAACAATCGTCCCCGTACACTCGTATCTGCATACGCTCCTTCCATCACATCATGCACCGCTTTTTTCACACTCCGTGGCGTAATGTGATGCAATTGATTATAAGCATGTTGTTTTGCACGTCGCCGTTCGGTTTCTTCTATCGCACGTTGCATAGAACCTGTAATAGTATCCGCATATAGAATCGCCTTCCCCTTAAAATGTCTTGCTACACGACCTATTGTTTGAATCAATGACGTTTCTGATCGCAGAAATCCTTCTTTATCTGCATCTAAAATGGCAACAAGTGACACCTCTGGTAAATCTAATCCTTCTCGCAACAAATTAATACCCACCAACACATCGAATGTTCCTAAACGCAGATCACGAATAATTTCCACCCGCTCCACTGTTCCAATATCTGAATGCAAATATCGAACACGTACACGATGTTCTTCTAAATACTCCGTTAAATCTTCCGCCAAGCGTTTTGTCAAAGTAGTTACTAAAATACGGTCACCCACTTGAGTGCGTTTAGTAATCTCAGATAACAAATCATCCACTTGGGTTTTTGCTGGACGCACTTCCACCTCAGGATCAAGCAAACCCGTTGGCCGCACTACTTGTTCTGCAATCGCGCTAGCATGGTTTAATTCATATTGCCCCGGCGTTGCAGATACATAAATAAGCTGCGGCGCGCGTGCGCAAAATTCATCGAAACGTAAAGGTCGGTTATCTAAAGCGGAAGGTAAACGAAAACCATATTCTACTAATGTTTCTTTACGCGATCTGTCACCGCGATACATGCCATTTAATTGCGGCACAGTCACGTGCGATTCATCAATAATAAGTAACGACCCTGAAGGCAAATAATCAAATAAAGTCGGCGGCGGTTCGCCAGGTGCACGGCCTGATAAATAACGTGAATAGTTTTCAATCCCCTGACAATAACCTAATTCTTTCATGAGCTCTAAATCATACGTCGTACGCTGCTCAAGTCGCTGCGCTTCCACTAATTTATTTAATTTATATAACTCTTCCAAACGCGCTCTTAAATCAATCTTAATTTGATCAATCGCTTTAACAATCGTATCCCGTTGCGTGACATAATGAGTTTTAGGATAAATAGTAAGACGCGGCACACGCCGAAGTACTTCGCCTGTCAATGGATCGAAATAAGATAAATTTTCGATTTCATCACCAAATAATTCGATACGCACTGCTTCACTATCTGATTCGGCAGGATACACATCAATCACATCGCCTCGCACACGATAAGTAGCACGATGCAAATCTACATCATTTCTGGTGTATTGCAATTCGGCTAACCGCCGCAAAATATAACGCTGATCCACCTTATCGCCACGATCAAGATGCATCACCATACTGAGATACATACGCGGATCGCCTAAACCATAAATAGCAGAAACCGTTGCGACGATGATGCTATCAGGACGTTCCAGCAAAGCTTTGGTCGCAGAGAGACGCATTTGCTCAATATGCTCATTAATGGATGCATCTTTGGCAATATAGGTATCAGAGGAGGGAACGTAAGCTTCTGGTTGATAGTAATCGTAATAAGAGACAAAATACTCCACAGCGTTATGAGGAAAAAATTCTTTCATCTCCCCATATAATTGCGCTGCCAATGTTTTATTAGGTGCCAATATAATGGTGGGACGTTGAACGGCTGCAATCACGTTGGCCATCGTAAAGGTTTTTCCTGAGCCGGTAACGCCTAATAAAATTTGTTGGGCTAGACCTTGCTGGATGCCTTCAACTAATTGCTTAATGGCGGTAGGTTGATCGCCGGCAGGACTGAACGCTGCATGTACTTCAAACGCTGGGGGCATTTAATTATAATCCGAGACTGACAAAAATGAGATCATAACATGGCTATTACTAAAAGTTTATCCACTCCCAACACCCGGTTATTAGCGGATCGGGTCGAACGTATTAAACCTTCTCCGACCATTGCAACCGCTGCCCGTGCGGAAGAATTACAGGCAGCAGGTAAGAAAATCATCAACTTAAGCATAGGCGAACCAGATTTTGATACGCCCGCGCCTATCAAAGAGTTTGCTATCAAAGCAGTTCATGATGGTCATACGAAATATACAGCTGTTGATGGTATGAAAAGCCTAAAGCAAGCTGTGATTAATAAATATATACGAGAAAATCGCTTAAAATATGAACTAAATCAAATTTTAATCTCCTGTGGGGCAAAACATAGCCTTTATAACCTCTTTTCTGCCTTATTAAATCCTGGTGACGAAGTTATTATCCCTGCACCTTATTGGGTTTCTTATCCCGATATGGTCATGCTAGCAGATGGTATCCCCGTGTTCGTTACCGCTGGGATAGATC
This sequence comes from Gammaproteobacteria bacterium, assembly GCA_021324335.1. Lineage (GTDB taxonomy): Bacteria > Pseudomonadota > Gammaproteobacteria > DSM-16500 > DSM-16500 > Aquicella. Next base: position 23,493 of record JAJPJH010000009.1, on the reverse strand, counting down.
AGCATTTTAAAATCACGCCCGCACAGCTTGAAGCAGCAATCACGAATAAAACGCGTCTGGTTATTTTTAATAGTCCTAGCAATCCCTCTGGAATGGCTTATACAGAAAATGAACTAAAAGCATTAGGTGAAGTGCTCCTGCGTCATCCGGCTATTTGGATTGCAACAGATGATATCTATGAACATCATTTATGGAACCATAGGCCTTTTACTAATATTGTGAATGCCTGCCCTGAATTGTATGACCGCACCTTAGTCGTCAACAGTGTGTCCAAAACCTATGCAATGACAGGCTGGCGCATTGGTTATACGGCAGGACCCGCCAAAATAATTGGAGCGATGAAAAAGGCGCAATCACAGAATACCTCTAGTCCTTGCAGTATTTCACAATATGCCGCATTAGGCGCCCTAGAGGGGGAGCAAGCGTGTGTGGCTGAGATGACGAAAGCTTATAAAGAGCGCCATGACTTTATCGTTGGTGAATTACAAAAAATTCCAGGCATTAAATGCCTCCCATCCGATGGCACTTTTTACACTTTCCCGTCGATTGAAGGCTTACTTAGACCGGATAAAGGGATTACAAACGATGTCGAGTTTGCAGAATACCTCTTAAATGAAGCAGAAATCGCCGTTATCGCGGGATCAGCATTTGGTATGCCAAATCATATTCGGATTTGCTATACCACTGCCATGGAAAAGTTGGTTGATGCGGCCGAAAGGATACATAAGGTAGTAGCAAAATTAGGCAGTTAAAAAATAACAAAAAATTCTATTGACGATTAACTAAACCAAGATTAGTATTCTCGTCACTTAATTGCTACATTCCCCGGTAGCTCAGTCGGTAGAGCAAGTGGCTGTTAACCACTGGGTCGGCGGTTCGAGCCCGTCCCGGGGAGTGAGAATCATTCAGTGTTATCCCCTTTTGATGTCAGTGTTTATGCTAACGGAGTAGTAAATGAAACGTCCTGGGTTATGGCAAGCACTTTCTGAAGAAAATCCCCTGCAAATTGTAGGCACGATTAATGCTTATGCCGCGTTGCTTGCTAAACGCGCAGGCTTCCGTGCGATTTATCTTTCAGGCGGCGGTGTAGCTGCTGCTTCTTACGGACTGCCTGATTTAGGTATCACTAACTTATGCAATGTCGCCGAAGATGTGTTTCGCATCACCGATGTATGCGACCTTCCCCTCCTCGTTGATATTGATACGGGTTGGGGTTCCGTATTTAATATTAATCGCACCATCAAAACCATGATCAAAGCAGGAGCAGCAGGAGCTCATATTGAAGATCAAGTACAAGCAAAGCGCTGCGGTCATCGTCCTAAAAAAGAATTAGTTGATATTAATGAAATGTGTGACCGTATTAAATCTGCCGTTGATGCTAAATATGATGACAATTTTGTCCTCATGGCACGAACAGATGCCTTAGCTATTGAAGGTTTAGACAAAACCATCGAACGTATTCATCGTTATATCGAAGCCGGTGCTGACATGATATTTTTCGAAGGCGCAACGGATTTATCGCAATACTGTACAGTCACGCATGCTTGCAACGTACCCGTATTAGCCAATATCACTGAATTCGGTGTCACCCCGATGTTTACACGCGATCAATTACAACAAGCTGGTGTCCAACTTATTCTCTATCCTCTAAGCGCTTTTCGCGCCATGAGTGCTGCTGCATTGAAAGTGTATAATACCCTTCGTACACAAGGCACACAGCAATCCCTGCTATCTGAGATGCAAACACGTGAACAATTATACGATGTATTAAATTACCACCAGTTTGAACAGAAATTAGATGAACTTTTCGCACAAGGAAAAGAAAAATGACAGTCACATCCCGCGGACTTGAAGGTGTTAATGTAGGCGAAACAGCTATCTCTACCGTCGGTAAAGAAGGGGTAGGCTTAACATATCGTGGTTATGATATTCATGATCTAGCGAAATATTCCACTTTCGAAGAAGTCGCTTATTTACTTATTTATGGCAAATTACCCACCGCACAAGAATTACAAGCATATCGAGATAAATTAATTAAATTACGCCGACTACCAAATGAAATAAAATTATTATTAGAAAATATCCCGGGCTCCGCTCATCCCATGGAAGTATTACGGACTAGCGTCTCCATGTTAGGAACCCTGGAATCAGAATCATTACAATATACCGATCATCATATTGCTGATCGATTAATTGCTTGCGTGCCAACGATGCTGCTTTATTGGTACCAATTCCATCGCAATAATGTTCGCATTGAAGCATGGACGATTGAAGAACAGACAACAGCTGGTTATTTTCTCCAACTATTACAGGGTAAAAAATCGGATGAAGAAATCCGACGTTGCGTTGATGTCTCGCTCATTCTTTACGCTGAACATGAATTCAATGCCTCTACTTTTGCAGCCCGTGTGACTGCTTCGACAGGTTCTGATTTCTACTCCGCCATTGTTTCCGCCATTGGCGCTTTACGTGGCCCGTTGCATGGCGGGGCCAATGAAGAAGCGATGCATCTGATCACGCAATTTAAAACACCTGAACAAGCGGAACAAGGTGTTCGAGAGATGTTAGCGAAAAAAGTAAAAATTATGGGATTTGGTCATCGCGTTTATAAAAAATCGGATCCCCGTTCCGATATTATTAAAGAATGGTCAAAGAAATTATCCATGAACGCACGTGATGGCTATCTTTTTGCTGTCTCAGAAGCGATTGAAAAAGTGATGTGGGAGGAAAAGAAATTATTTCCCAATTTAGATTTTTATAGCGCGACGGCTTATCATTTTTGTGGTATCCCCACTGCTTTATTCACACCGATTTTTGTGATGTCGAGATTAAGTGGTTGGAGTGCGCATATTTTTGAACAGCGCGCTAATAATCGTCTTATTCGTCCTGAAGCTATTTATATTGGACCTGCGCCACGTCCATTTACACCTATACAAGAGAGAGGATAAAAATAATGTCAACACACAATACCGTCGATGAAAATATCCGCCCTGCTCCGGATGCTGAATTGGTTTGTATTGCTGATTATGTTGCTAATAAATCGATTTCGAGTGAACTAGCCTATACCACAGCAAGTCACTGTTTAATGGATGCGTTAGGTTGTGCTATTTTGGCTTTGCAATACCCTGCGTGCACAAAATTATTAGGGCCTATTATTCCCGGTACCTTTGTCCCTACTGGTGCACGCATTCCAGGTACAAGTTTTATTTTGGATCCTATCCTTGCTGCCTTTAATATCGGTGCATTAGTACGCTGGTTAGATTTCAATGATACATGGCTAGCTGCTGAATGGGGCCATCCTTCCGATAATCTAGGAGCCATTCTCGCGACTGCTGATTACATGAGCCGTAAGCAAATCGATGAAGGAAAAGAACCACTCAAAATAAAAGATATTCTTACTGCCATGATTAAAGCGCATGAAATTCAAGGGGTGTTAGCGTTAGAGAATAGCTTTAATCGTCTTGGCTATGATCATGTTATTTTAGTAAAAATAGCCTCTACCGCTGTCGCCACCCATCTATTAGGCGGTTCATGGCAGCAAATTGTCGATGCATTATCGCAAGCATGGATAGACGGTGCCTGCCTCCGTACATATCGGCATGCACCCAATGCTGGCCCCCGCAAATCGTGGGCAGCAGGTGATGCCACTAGTCGAGCAGTGAGATTGGCATGGTTAACCTTACAAGGTGAAATGGGTTATCCGAGTGCTCTTTCCGTCAAAAAATGGGGATTTAATGATACTATTTTACGCGGCCAATCATTGCGCTTAGCTAGACCGTTTGATGCTTACGTTATGGAAAATGTTTTATTCAAAGTCTCCTTCCCTGCCGAATTTCACGCCCAAACAGCGGTAGAATGCGCCATTCAATTACATCCTAAAATTAAAGATAAACTTGATGCAATTGAAAGAATTGAAATCACGACTCAAGAATCAGCGGTGAGAATTATCAGTAAATCAGGTCCATTATATAACCCTGCCGATCGTGATCACTGTATACAGTACATGGTAGCTGTTGCCTTACTCCAAGGTGATCTTACAGCAGATCATTACGAAGATGCTTTCGCTAAAGACCCGCGTATTGACCAATTACGTGAAAAAATGATTGTTCAAGAAGATACGCAATTTTCTAAAGATTATTTAGACCCTGACAAACGTTCTATTGCGAACGCGATCCAAATTTATTTTAAAGATGGTAGCAAAACTGAAAAAGTGACGGTGGAGTATCCTATTGGTCATCGCCGCCGCCGAGATGAAGGCATCCCGCTGTTATATAAAAAATTTGAAGAAAATATGGCAATGCATTACCCCAAAGATAAAGTCCAGGAAATAGTTGCCCTCTTTCATGATCAGCATGCTTTAGAAGCCATGCCGGTGAATGAATTAATGGATAAATTTGCCAAATAAGTACTCAGCTCTTTAGTGTCATTTATTCTCGGGCATTACTTTGAAACTATTTTATTTTGAAAATCCCTGGTAAGTATTTATCATTTGTGACTGCGCTCCTTGCAATTGCTGGCCAATTTCGTCTTTCAGATGAGCCAAGCTAGGCGCGACAAAGCTATCCAACCATTGAACAGCGGGTTGAAAAGCAGGTACCAGTTGCGATTGCTGCCACCAAGGTTGATCCGCCAAAGGGGTCAATTGCATAATGAAAATCACCACCAGGTTGATTAGAAAACCACGCACTAGACCAAAGATCGCGCCTAATAGGCGGTTCCCCATCCCTAATACGCCAGTTTGAAAAGCCATATTGAGGAAATAACCCACCAAAGAACCCACAACCATCGTCCCAACAAATAAAATAATGAAACTAATCCCCAAGGCTGCATAGGAAACTGTTTGAGAAGCAGCGGCATTCGTCGTCACTTCATTCACCGTATTTTGCACAGCAGGTGAACTGGTAAACATGGCTGCTAACGAACTGGAGAACAGGGAAGCGACAAAAAAAGCAGCTGCTAAGGTTATAAGCGAAATCATTTCTTTCGCAAAACCACGACCAAAACCTGCTAATGTGGATAAAAAGAAAACGGCCAATAAAAGATAATCAACCCAATTCATGTTTCAGTTTCCTATTCTATTTGTTACATCCATTATACCAAGACTGCTGTAAAGATATATCATCATGCTATGATGACTTTTCTGCATGAATCTAAAAAAATAAGGATGATTTATGAGCACTGGCAGAATTTCCACCTCCCTCCTAGAAAATAGGCCCACTATTAAGAATTTATCTGACAACATTATGATTGATGGCAGCATCATCAACCATCCCGGATATCGTCTCATTAAAGCATCAAACACCATTCAACCTGAAAGTATTACCTTAGCTATCGTGAAGGTAAAATCTGAGCAAGTGAATGAAGCTGAAATAATAAGGCATCTCACAGGCACCATAAGAGAATATGGTAATTTGCACTTTGATGAAAATATTAGCAAAGACGACGTTAGCTATGCCTTATTAGAAGAATTTGCTAAACAATTAGCTCGAGGCGGCAATATTTTACGTACAACGATGGGCGATGAAAAAACTGAGAAGTTGATTTATGGTGCAGGAATTTATTTTAACGACTTAAATCGACGATTGATTGAGAAAAAATTTTCGGATGATAATCGGAAAAAGCTTCTTAAGGCAAACCAAGTTAATTCAGTCTTTCAATATAAAAGCATTAAATTACTATTAGAAATTCCCGTTATAGAAGAGTACCTTAAAAATAATATAGATGAGTTAGTAAATGAAATAGAAAATAATTCGCTGACCATTCCTGTTATATTGAAAAAAATGGAAAAACAACGTCAAATTATTTATGAGCATATCTTAAAAGAGCTCCAGAAAGAACGTGAGAATGTTGATTTTGTTTTATATATTATGAAACAGATAAATTTAACCTCATTTGTAAAATCCTCCCTTGATGTAGAATGGTTGTTTAAACATATTCTACCAGAGAATAATAGATCACACTTTCTTATTGCCTTATTTGGTGAAACTCTGCCGCCCGGGGTAAATACCATTGCACGATTTATTAGTCTCTTACAGACATTAAAAATAAAAGAACGATTTGCTTATATTAAACGTGTGATCAACAAAACCAGCTTACTTAATATGCTTCACACTTCCACCATTAAATTGTCATCATTAATTATTTTTATTGCTCCCGAAGAACGATTTATTTTTCTTAGCACTTATATTGACAAAGAATTTATTATTGAAGCTACCCTTAATCAAAATAAAAAATTCATAGCTGAGATATTTCCTGAGTTGCTAGAGAAAGATAAAAGTAAATTTTATCTAATGATAAAAGAAATCATCGAAAGCGAAGCGCTAAATATTTCAAAAAAGGCGCTTGAAGAAATTAAAGAATTAATAGTAAAAACACCATTTCATGTAACAACGTATTTTGGTATAGGCGGTGCTGAGATTAATGGTGTTCTTGTCCCTACGCATGTTAAAAAACAATGGGAAGCCATCAATGATGGCCAAAAAGATTTAATCGAACGTTTGCAAGAAGTTGAAAGACTCTCAAGAGAAGCCGATAAAGAAGAACCTTCATATAAAAGCAAATTATTTCGATATACAACCGATCATTATAAAAAATGTATTAAAATTTGCGAGGCTGCGAATGAAAAGATACAATTTTTAGAGAATACTGATACTCATATACGACAAAATAATATCATAACACCCGCATAATTTTATCAGGAGCATCACTAAACACTGCATCCACACCCCAAGAATAAAGCTCTAGCGCACGCAAAGGCTGGTTGACAGTGTAGCATAACAGTGCTTTCTGCAGCGCTTTTATTTTGTGCGCTGCTTCCCGCGTCATAATTTCATGATTGACATGGACAGAAACACATTGCAGAGAAATACTTAATGCTTGCCAATCAGGTTCCCATTCATGCAGCAATAAACCCATTAGACAATCAGGAGCATGTTCACGCAATGTCTGTAGGGCTTCGACAGAAAAACTTGAAAATAAGATGGTGGTTTTAGCTTGTACAAGATACGATTTCATTTCTTTTAATATCCGAAGCGCTAATTTTCTTTCTTGGCCTGGTAAAGGTTTTAACTCAATATTCACGGATAAACGCGTATTATCAATAAATTCTAATACTTGCTGCAAGGAAGGAATGCGTTCACCTGAAAAGCGTGCATCAAACCAAGCACCAGCATCCAATGTTCTCAGATAAGCACTGCAAAATCGATCAACTTCATGACAGCCATTCGTTGTGCGATCTAATAATTCATCGTGAAAAATAATAGGTTCATCATCGGAGGACAACATGACATCAAATTCAATCCACTTCACCCCTAATTGCGCTGCTTTTGTAAAAGAAGCCATGGTATTTTCGGGGGCATACGCACTGGCGCCCCGATGTCCGATCACAGGGGGTCGAAATTTAAGTAATGCTGTCACTGAAATGAATTCCTATGATGCCTATCACAACCAATGTTAAATAGATAATTTTTCGCAGGGAAAGTGATTCGTGAAAATAAATGATGCCAATCGCCGCCACTAATACCGTTCCAATGCCAGACCACATCGCATAGACAACGCTTAAGTGAATATGGTCCATTGCAAAGGTTAAGGCAATAAATGATATTGCATAAAACAAGGCCATATAAAGCGACGGCCTTAATTTCTGTAACCCATATGACAGCTTCATTGCAACTGTTCCCAATACCCCAAAGATGATAGCGATAATCAGTAATACCCAGCTTTCTAATTCAATGAGATTCATGATTGCTTTAACCCTACTACACCCACGATGATACAAATCAAGGATAATGTTTTCAGCATAGTAATAGGCTCATGAAAAAAACCAACACCGATACAAAAAATAAGAAAGATGCCTAAACCCGACCAAATAGCATAAGCAAAACCTATTTCTAAATATTTCAATGAAAGCGTTAAAAAAGTAAAGGAGAAGGCATAGAAAATAAAAATTAGGAGAGAAGGCTTTAATTGAGTGAACCCTTCAGAGAATTTCATGGCTGTGGTGCCTGCTACTTCCATCACAATAGCAAGCATCATGTAAAACCACGACAGCGCATTTTTCATAAATTAATGCGCCATCGTTACTTTCTGAGTCAGAAAATCAGGAGCAGCAGCCAAGACAACAGTCGCTTGCAATTCTTGCTTATTCCCCACGGATAAAGGCGCTGCAGCAGGCGCCATCTTAGCCATCACTAATGGGCCGGGTGCAGGTGGGAAAGCAAAATCAATTTGATGGAGGTAATATTTTTGATCGGGATATAATTTATTTAATGTATCCATCTCTGCTTTCGCCTGCTGATAAATCAAATTTCTCAACTCATTATTAGCTTGACGAAGTTCATCTTCGCTAGGAATAAACTGCACATTATCAATAGTAAACGTTTCCCCCGGTTTACTCATCGCCTTCGCTTTCGTACGCAAGCCTGCCAATTCAGTCTGCTGTAAGCGAGCTTGAGCAGTAATCTGGACGGTCTCCAAACCAGATTTATCTAACTGGCGGTCAAAACTTACAATATGCCAATCACCTTGTGTAGACAGTTGCTTGAGCTGCTGTAACACACCACTTTGCAGCTTTTCTATCCCCTGGTCGGAAACAGCTGCATTCACACCCACGCTGACGAGAGCCGTTTTCGTGGTCACCCATTCTTCAGCATGCAATTGCAGGGTGACACGATTTAAAAGCGGTTCAAGGTTAATATCAGCCCAAGCGGGAGTCGAGAATAAAACAACTGAAAGTAAAAAATAAAAACCACGCATGATTTAAGTCCTTAGTGATTGACTTCTATAGTATAAAATATTTATATAGACTTCCAATTTTCAATTCAACTTGAAAGCCATGTCTAATACAACTATTTTTCATCCCTCATTACCCAACACCCCGGGTGAACGCATCACCTGGAGCCACCTTCATGGTTCAAGCATTGGTTTGGCACTTTCTTGCGCAATTAAACAAAGCCAGCAACCGTTGCTAATTATTGCGCCAGATAGCTTATTTATCTCTCATCTTATTGAAGAATTACATTTTTTCAGCGGCCAAAGCGATGGTTTTTTATACTTCCCCGATTGGGAAACCTTACCCTACGACCATTTTTCTCCCCATCACGATATCATCTCAGAACGCTTAGCTGTACTGCACCGTATTCCTATGCTTACGAAGGGAGCTATCCTCACGACTATTTCTACCCTGCTCCATAGGCTGCCACCTAACGATTATATAGAGGGGCACAGTTTTTTACTCAAAGTAGGTGATAAATTAAATCTCGACCTCTTAAGGACGCGCCTAACCCATGCTGGCTATCACCATGTCAGTCAAGTACGAGAACATGGCGAGTTTGCGATACGTGGATCTATCATTGACCTATTCCCTATGGGGAGCAAGACACCCTTCCGAATTGATTTATTAGATGAGGAAGTCGATTCCATTCGACTATTTTTACCCGATACGCAGCGGTCTACTGAAAAAATTCCTCAGATTCGCTTATTGCCTGCGAAAGAATTTCCTTTGACTGACAAAGCCATTGAGTATTTTCGTCAAGCTTGGCGTAGTCAATTCAATGGTAATCCGCTTAAATGTCCTATTTATCAAGATATCAGCGATGGCCTCAGTTCCCCTGGGATCGAATATTATTTACCTTTATTTTTTGAAAAAACGGTGACGCTTTTTGATTATCTTCCTAAAAGAACCCACGTCATCACGATTGGCGATATAGACGCAAAGGTAAATGAATTCTGGCAAGAAGTGACCATGCGTTATGAGCAAGGGAAATTTGATACCTCACGACCTCTGCTGACGCCTACCCAAATTTTCATTCCGCCGCAGGCATTTAATTCCGCACTAAAATCTTATTCTCGAGTGAATATTTGTTCTCAAGATACTCAGCATAGTCAACAATTTGCGACTGCCCCTGCTCCTGCACTAGAAATTAATCACAAAGCAACCCAACCACTTGCTTCGCTCCAGCAGTTTTTAAATAGTTATTCTGGCCGTATACTCTTTTGTGCAGAAACCATGGGGCGCCGGGAAGTACTTTTACAACTATTTCAAAGCATTTCGCTTTCTCCGAAATATTTTCATTCCTGGCAAGAATTTTTAACTAGCAATGTCTTGCGTGGCATTGTTGTTGCACCCATAGAAGAAGGATTTACGCTAGTCGATCCTCCATTAACCTTCCTGACAGAAACTCAATTATATGGCAAACGTGTGATGCAACGCCGTTTGCGCAAGAAACCTGTACAAGATCCAGATGCCATCATTCGAGATTTGACCGAGCTGCAACTCAATGATCCTGTCGTGCATATTGATCATGGCGTGGGACGTTACCGGGGATTACAGACATTAAAAGTCGGCGACCAGATCACTGAATTTTTATGCTTAGAGTATCAAGGTGGCGACAAGTTATATGTTCCTGTTGCTTCGTTACATTTAATCTCTCGTTATACGGGCACTGATCCTGAACATACGCCTATTAATAAATTAGGTACTGAACAGTGGCAACGTGCAAAACGTAAAGCAGCTGAAAAAGCGCGAGATGTTGCGGCTGAGCTGTTAGATCTTTATGCAAAACGGGCATCACGACCAGGGCATCGCTACAACCTACCACTGGAACAATATGAGGCCTTTGCCAGTGCGTTTCCTTTTGAAGAAACACCCGATCAACTGCAAGCGATTAATCAAGTATTTGCCGATATGACATCCGATAAGCCGATGGACCGTGTTATTTGTGGCGATGTCGGTTTCGGTAAAACTGAAGTTGCCATGCGAGCTGCTTTTCTTGCCATTCAAAATAATAAACAAGTTGCTATGCTCGTTCCTACGACTTTACTCGCGCAACAACATTTTCAAAATTTCCAAGATCGCTTTGCTGATTGGCCAATTCAAATCGAAATGTTATCGCGATTTCGAACTGGCAAAGAACAAAAAAGCGTATTGCAACGAATGACAGAAGGGAAAGTGGATATTGTCATTGGTACCCATAAATTATTACAAGAAGATATCCAATTTAAATCTCTTGGCTTAATTATTATTGATGAAGAACACCGTTTTGGCGTAAAACAAAAAGAACGATTAAAAGCATTACGCTCCACGGTCGATATCTTAACTTTAACAGCCACCCCTATTCCACGCACACTCAACATGTCGCTAGCTGGTATTCGCGATCTTTCTATTATAGCTACGCCCCCTGCACGACGTCTTTCAGTCAAAACCTTTGTGCATGAATACCAAGACAGCATTATCCAAGAAGCGATTCAACGTGAAATTATGCGCGGTGGGCAGGTTTATTTCTTACATAATGATATCAGTACCATTAACAAAAAAGCGGAAGAAATTTCTAATTTAATTCATGAAGCACGGCCTATTGTGGCACATGGACAAATGCACGAAAGAGAATTAGAACGGGTGATGTCAGATTTTTATCATCGCCGCTATAATGTGCTAGTTTGCTCTACGATTATTGAAAGTGGTATTGATATTCCCACTGCTAATACGATTATCATTAATCGCGCGGATAAATTTGGTTTAGCCCAACTTCATCAATTACGCGGACGTGTAGGACGTTCACATCATCAAGCTTATGCATATTTACTTATCCCGCCGAAAAATCGTGTCACGGATGATGCTACAAAACGCTTGGATGCTATCGCTTCACTCGGTGAACTTGGCATCGGATTTACCTTAGCGACGCATGATTTAGAAATCCGCGGTGCAGGCGAATTATTAGGTGAAGAGCAAAGTGGTAATATGCATGAAATTGGTTTTACCCTGTACATGGATTTATTATCACGCGCAGTGGAGGCATTAAAAGAAGGAAAAGAACCAGATTTTGAAACTTCCATGCTACATCGGCGTTCCGAGATTGATTTACATATCACTGCATTGATACCAGAAACCTATCTAAACGATGTACAACTTCGTTTGCAATTTTATAAACGTATTGCGAATGCAAAAAACCAAGCAGCTCTGGATGAGATTCAGGTGGAAATGATAGATCGCTTTGGTTTGTTGCCGGATGCATTAAAAAATTTGTTTGCAATAAGTGAGTTAAAACTTAAGGCTGATCAATTGGGGATTATTAAAATCGAAGCCAATGAAAAAGGTGGTAAATTTGAGTTTACAGAAAAACCCAATATCAAACCAGAAACTATCATCAAACTAATTCAAACTCAACCAAAACAATTTCGTTTAGACGGCCCGAGTCGACTACGCTTTTCCTTGGACAACCACGAACCGAAAAATCGAATTATTTTGGTTGAGAAGTTATTCCAATGTTTAATTACGGATTAAGAGATAAGTTGTTGGAATCAGGTTGACTGGTTTCATCATCTTTAATTACATTCCAAAACCAATGCCAAGTTTTAACTGCTTCATTATACTCATTACACTTTTTATCTTGCTTCAATATAAAGTTATCCCTTTGCTCTATTTTAATTTCCTGCTTTAATTCATCGACTTTTTTTCGTAATTTATCTACTTCTTCTACTAGTTGATCTATATTATTTTCGAGTGTCATCCACAATATTTTCTTTTTTTGACGGTACCTCTTCGCCGCTTCCTTATTAATTTCTTTTCGTTGTTCGTTTTTTTCTTGTTTTGGCATAGCCACCTTCCCCAGTTTATGTTCAGGAAGGTGGATTTTAGCCTAATTTATGCTAAAATGTATAAGTTTTTATTAATAAAATCATTTATATGCTAATTTTACAACAATCAAAAACCCTTGCTAGCCTTCTATTACTCATCTTCTTAGGCTTCATCTGGGGCACCGGTTATTCTATCGCCCGATTTGCCATGACACATGGAGTCCCTCCCTTAGGGTATAGTTTTTGGCAATCCTTAGGGCCCGCTATGGTGATAAGCTTAATTTCTTGTACACAAATTAAATCCATAAAATTAACAACTTCGCATTTACGCTATTACTTTATTTGCGGCTTAACAGGCATCGTTATCCCTAATACTTCTATGTACTTCGCTGCCCCTCACTTACCCGCCAGCATCCTCGCTATGGTTGTTAATACGGTCCCTGTGATTGCCTATCCTCTAGCACTCCTAACCGGCCTCGAATCATTTAATTGGCAACGTATGGCCGGGGTTGGATTAGCGTTTTGCGGGCTCATGTTCCTCGTTTTACCTAAATTTAGTTTGCCTTCACATGATATGATCCCCTGGGTCTTATCAACACTTATTACCCCCATCTCATTTGCCGTTTGTTCCATTTATATGGCCCGCTATCGCCCAACAGAGAGTGATGTTTTTTCACTGACGGCCGGTATGTTAATCGCATCGAGTATATTATTAAGTCCGCTGGTTTTTTCGACAGGAAATTTTTATCCATTCCATTTCCCTCTGAACATGCCAGAAGGTGTAGTTGTGTTAGAAATCCTTTTATCGAGTATCGGTTATCTTTTAGTTTTCCAATTAATCAAAATTGCTGGGCCAGTTTATTATAGTCTGGTAGATAGTATTGTCGTCTTAACAGGTATTTTCTGGGGCCACATTATTTTTAGTGAACACTTAAACGAATGGACCAGGCTCGCTGTAGGTTTGATTTTATTTGCGTTACTTCTTGTCACACGACAGCAACGGTCGAATATCACACCCCAATTAGCAACACCAACAGGATAAGTGCAGTGTAAAATGGACATTTTTCAGCATATTGATGTGGCTAATACCGTTTTATTAACTCCTAATCGCCGACTTTCTGCGACACTTCATAAACGTTATCAGCAATATCAACTGGCTTTACAACATCGTTATTGGCAAATGCCTGATATTTTACCTATTACAAGTTGGATAGAGCGGCTTTTTAGTGATTATACCAGCCAGCATTTTACTGCCTCACCTTTGCTTTTAAACAGTGCTCAAGATGGGTTTATATGGGAAAAGATTGTCTCTAACGCCAAAGAAAGTCATTTTCTCTTACATGTCTCAGAAACAGCTAATACTGTAAGAACCGCATGGTCCCTGTTAAAGCAATGGCAAGTGGATATACACCATCCTATTTTTAATAGCGCTGACGATTATGCTATTTTTCAACGATGGGCGACGGAGTTTCAACAGCTATGCCATGATCAGCATTGGATTGATGCAGCAACATTGCCTGATTTCATTATTAGTAAAATGAAATCAAAAGAAATTATCCCCCCACAGCATATTATACTCATCGGTTTTACTGAAATTTCTCCGCAACTAAAACAATTATTATCTTGTTGCCAATCCTTAGGTAGCCATATAGATGAAATACAATCTTTATATTATCAGCATGATAACCATGTCGAGCGCATTAGCTTAAGAGATCAAGAAGAAGAAATATTGACTATTGCACGTTGGGCAAAAACCACTTTAACACACAATAATACGGCAACAATTGCTTGCGTTATTCCAACGTTAGACAAAAAACGCGATCGTATAAAACAGATTTTTTCTGAAATATTTGAGGATCCAACCTTATTTAATATTTCAGCAGGTAAAAGTTTATCAAACTACCCTATCATTAATACAGCGTTACAGCTCTTGTCGCTCCATAAAAAATATATTCCACTTGATTTTTTCAGTTATCTTTTAGCTTCTCCTTTCCTTGGCGAGGCAGAAACTGAGCGAACCAAACGAGCTTATTTTGATAGTGTTTTACGGCAAAAAAATATTAATCAAATTAATTTGCAAGAATTATCACTAGAAAATTACTGCCCACGCTTAGCGAAGCGAATACAACGATTTTTTACCACCCTGGAAGAACAAGAAAAAATAGTAACTTATTACGACTGGGCTCTTTTATTTAATCAATTATTATCTGTGCTAGGTTGGCCTGGTGAAAGAAGTTTAAGTAGCGAAGAATATCAAGTGGTGGAAAATTGGCTTGCTCTTCTCGCTGAATTTTCTTTGTTAGACCAAATTACTCAACCTACCTCATTTCAACACGCTTTACAGGCGTTACACAAACTAATTAGCAAAACGATTTTTCAACCGAAAACTCCCGATGCACCTGTACAAGTATTAGGAATCTTAGAAGCTGCCTCCCTACCCTTTGATTATTTATGGGTAGCAGGTATGGATGACGTTTCTTGGCCGCCGCAGCCTAAACCTAATCCATTTATTCCAAAATCATTACAACGTGAACTTAACATGCCGCATGCTACTGCTGAGCGTGAATTAATGTTTTGTCAACGACTCACTCAACAATTTAAACAAAGTGCTAAACGTGGTATTTTCAGCCATGCGGAAAAAAATGATGAATTAGAATTGCAAACAAGTTCCCTCCTGCGTGATCTTACCGTTATCTATCATGAAGATTTACATTTACTCCCTTATCAATCAACAAGCGAATACATTTACTTAACAAAAGAAATAGAAACTATCATCGATGAAGCTGCACCCGCTCAGCTCACCACTGAACCCGTTCGGGGAGGTATTAGTGTGATTAAGCAGCAAGCACTATGTCCTTTTAAAGCATTTTCTGAATGGCGCTTACATGCACAAGCATTAGAAAAACCTTCTCCCGGCTTACGTAACAAAGATCGTGGCACCATTATTCATAAAACCCTGGAAATAGTATGGAATCAGCTTAAAGATCATACTACTTTAAATAATCTGGAAAAAACGGCATTAAATGAATTGATTAGCAATAGTATAGAAGAAGCATTCAGCTCATTTCCAAATTCTCATCACACTTATAAACACTATATGGGACTTGAGAAAAAACGAGTACGCAAATTAATAAAAGAGTGGTTAAAGATTGAAAAAGACCGCACACCGTTTAAGGTTCTTACCAATGAAAAAGCAGCTCAGATTACCCTTAATCAATTAACACTCTCTATTCGTATTGATCGTATCGATGAATTATCAGATGGAAAAAAATTGATTATCGATTATAAAACCGGCAAAAATAATGAAATTAATAGCTGGTTTAGCCCGCGCCCAGAAGAACCGCAATTACCACTTTATTCATTATTAGACCCTGACAATACCATTGGCCTTACGTTCGCTCAAATTACACCTGGTGAACACGTGTTTAAGGGTGTAAGCCGATATGACTTAGACATTAAAGGTATTAAATCCATTGCAGAGGTCAAAAAAGCAGCTTTATCCTCATGGGAGGAACAACTCACACAATGGCATACTACTTTGACGCAGTTAAGTGATGATTTTTGCCAGGGGATCGCTAAAGTGGATCCTAAAGATAAAAACCAAACATGTCTTTGGTGTGCCTTGAAACCATTTTGTCGGATTAATGAAGAAGTATCCTTGCATGAATACCACCCATCACTTAATTGAACAAGATAAAATCCATCGTCAGCTAGCGTTAGATCCTAGCCAATCCTTTATTGTCCAAGCACCCGCCGGTTCGGGAAAAACTGAATTATTAATTCAACGCTTCTTAACTTTATTAAATCATGTCAAAGCACCGGAAGAAATTTTAGCAATTACTTTTACAAAAAAAGCAGCCAATGAAATGCGGTCCCGCATTCTTAAAGCATTAAAGCAAGCAGAAAGTGAAGCGGAACCTGAGTCTGCCCATGCCAGGCAAACTTGGAAATTAGCTACGCAAGTTTTACAGCGAGATAAGCAATTTCGTTGGCATTTAATCAATAATCCTAATCAGTTACGTATTCAAACCATTGATTCCTTATGCGCCTTCTTAACCAAACAATTACCCATGTTATCGCATTTTGGTTCACAACCAGATATTTCTGATCATCCTATTTTTCTGTATCGTGAAGCAGTGCAAGAAGTTCTAATACATGTGGAAGAAAATCTTGCTTGGTCACCAGCAATCGCTCAATTATTACTGCATCTTGATAATGACTTAAATAAATTACATGATTTGTTGGTGACCTTACTGGCGAAGAGAGATCAATGGTTAGCTTATATTCAATTGAATACAGATGATAATGACATCAAAAAACAGCTTGAAGGGCACTTAGCTTCTGTCATATCGTCAAAATTAAAGATTGTCTATGAAAAATTCCCTAAAGAATATGTTTCAGAATTAATGGCTATTGCACGTTATGCAGCCGATCAGTTAGTACTTAGTAATACGGTTTCGGAAATCCTAGCTTGTCGTAATTTGAATCATTTACCCGGTACTCAACCAGATGACGCCCCTGCATGGCTAGGCCTAGCCAAATTACTTTTAACAAAAAAACCTTTTTCTTGGCGCAAACGTGTCGATAAAACAATCGGCTTCCCTTCTATCAGCCACATGAAAAATCCCCAAGAAAAATCGTTACATGAAAATTATCAACAACGTTTCATCAAATTAGTTACTGTTCTATCCAAGTATGAAGAGCTAAGATTAGCTTTGATAGAATTATTTTTTCTTCCCAATCCCCATTACCAAGATGAACAGTGGCAAATATTAAAATCTTTATTAACCGTCTTAAAAGTCGTCGCCGCCCAATTACGTCTTATTTTTCAACAGCACGGTCAAATCGATTTTATCGAAAATTCACAAGCTGCTTTATTAGCGCTTGGCAATGATGACCATCCTACTGATCTTGCCTTGGCCTTAGATTATCAAATTAAACATATTTTAGTAGATGAATTTCAGGATACTTCTTTTACACAGTATCAATTAATCGAAAAACTTACCATGGGATGGGAAACAAATGATGGGCGAACATTGTTTGTTGTGGGTGATCCTATGCAATCCATTTACCGTTTTCGGGAAGCAGAAGTAGGATTGTTTATTCGCATGTGTAAGAGTGGCATTGGTCATATTCGATTAAAACCTTTAACCTTAGCTGTTAACTTTCGTTCAAGCGCAAAAATTGTCGAATGGAATAATACCCATTTTCAACAAATTTTTCCGATGAGTAATGATATTACCACTGGCGCAATAATGTATAGCCCAAGTGTTGCTAATCAAACCCTAAATGAAATAGAAGCCCATTCAACTATTCACATACAAGGGTTTGATGATGAAGGCGCTGAAGCTCAAGCAAATCATATTGTTACGCTTATTCAAGAAATCAAAAAACAATATCCCGATGAAAAAATTGCTATTCTCGTGCGATCACGTGCTTATTTGGAAGCCATTATTCCCGCTCTTAAAAAAGCTAAGGTTCCTTATCGTGCAGTTGATATTGATCAGCTTGCTTCTCGTCAAAGCATCCAAGATCTCCTATCCCTTACCTGCGCCTTATTACATCCTGCCGACCGTATAGCATGGCTAGCGTTTTTACGAGCTCCTTGGTGCGGATTAACATTAGGTGATTTATTGGTTCTAGCAGGAGAACCCCATGTTACGATATGGGAACAATTAAATCGCGAAGACGTGCGTTTGCAACTGAGCAAGGATGGGCAACAGCGAGTTAATAGGATTCTTCCTATTTTGAAAAAAAAAATCGCTGAGCGGGAGCGTGATGATTTACGGTCTTGGATTGAAAATACCTGGTTACTATTAGGTGGCCCTGCTTGTCTGCAGCATTATCATGAGATCGAAGATACAAAAGCTTATTTCGAATTATTAGAAGAATTTAGTCAGCATTACCCAATTATTGATTTAGATAAATTAAAAGAGAAAATCGAACAATTATATGCCTCTGCCCAACAAGATGAAACGACATTGCAAATTATGACGATTCATACCGCTAAAGGTTTGGAATTTGATACAGTGATATTGCCGCATTTGGAGCGAAAGATCCCGAATGATGATAAGTCTCTTTTATTGTGGACAGAACAACCACTGGCTGAGGATAAAATTGCTTTATTGTTAGCCCCGATTCATGCTACCGGCGATGAAATTGATGCAACGTATGAATATATTTATCGCCAACAACGAACCAAATCGAATTACGAAACTGACCGTTTATTTTATGTAGCAACGACACGTGCTAAGAAGCGTTTATATTTATTTTTCGATGCATCCCAAAAAGAAAATGGTGAGATAAGAGTAGAAACAGGAAGTTTTTTGGAGAAACTTTGGCCTTTATTAGAAAAACAAAAAAATGAAATTCTTTCCGTACCGGCTTTCGCGGATAATATTGATATGAGTAATACCTCTACTTCTCGTTATTTATTTCGTCTTAAATCTTCATGGATCAATTCTTTTCAAGATAAACAAAAAATCAATTTCGCCTTCCACGCCAATCAAAATGGTTTTCAATTAACAGATGCCACCCCTCGCTTAGTGGGTACCGTCATGCATCGAATCTTTCAACAAATTGCTAATTTCGGGATAGAATGGTGGAAAAATTCCGTTAACGATCCACAATTACACTATATCTATCAGCAATTACGACAAGTAGGTATACTGCCGCATCAATTAGATGATTTAACTATCACCGTCAAAACAATGATAGATAAAGTGTTACTTGATGCCCGTGGCCAGTGGATTTTATCTCCACATGCAGAAGCTAAGAATGAGTTTGCTATCTCTGCCATCATTGAAGGTAAAGTTGAAAATCTTATTATCGATAGAACGTTTGTTGACAACGGTATTCGTTGGATTATCGATTATAAAACCACCACTTTTTTATCAGAAGAAAAATATCGAGAAAAAATGCAGCAATATTATCAGGCAATGCAATTAATGGATAATCGTCCCATTCGAATGGGACTCTACTTCCCAGCTTTGTTGGAGTGGAAAGAATTACTCTAATTACGCGTGTTAATCATAAAAATAAAACCTTTATTTATACAATAGCTTAATTAACTCTCATAGCGTTATAAGTTCACTTTCCAGCATTTTTCAGACTTGCATCTATACTTAAAATAAGTATAAGCAGAGTTCTTAACATGCCACACAACTGGGGTGGGTTTAATGAGCTCAATATAGAAAAAGATAAAAACGAGCTCAAACGAAGGTTAAATTCAATTATTCATACCAAGCGACTCGAAACATTGCAATTGGTGGGGAAATTATTTGGACGCTTAAAAAAATTAGATACCACCTTTAACCCTACCACAGCAAATAAAGCTGATATTCCCCTCGAAAAAGAATTAGCAGATTTATTATCAAAAAAAGACGATCTTCTTAAAAAAGCATCCACAGGAAACGAAGAACAATTCAAAAAATTACAAGATGAATTCAATGCAATCGAATCTAATCTCTTTATTAAAAATAAGCAATTGATAGAATTAGAAACATTCTCTAATAATCTATTTCCTGCTATTGATCGATTTACAACAGATCTAAAACTACTTTATGCAACAAATGGTGAAGACCCAGAAATTAAGAAGCAATATGATAAAAGTTATAATGACGTCGTCGATCAGCTTGTCAAAATTGATGCTTTTACTAAAGATAAAAATTTACATGTATTGGAAGGTGGCGTTGCATTATGGTCCAAGCTTAATCAACGTTATGCTGAATTACTTTCCAAAGAAACGAAAAAAATCACCTTAGAAAGTTCTTTAGCAGGTTACTTATTTGATGGTTTATCCTGGGGAACTACCTTCTCTATTGACCAAACTGCTCCATTAAAACAATTTTGGATGCGGATGTCACGAGAGATCGCTAAAACAGCTGTAGGTAAAGCAGTTGATTTGCATGTTTTAAAACATGTAGTAGAAATTAGTGCTTTTTATACAGATGAATGGCCAAAAATAGAAGCTAGTATTAAAGAAAAAACTATCGAAGCATTACATTTATATAAGTATGAATTACAAGATGTAAAAGAACGTGATATTTATGTATGGTCAACTTTAAATGCCAATGAATTAGAGAAAGAAAAATACAATAACTCTTATATTTTTAGCAGAGATCCGCCATCACTTTTATTTAAAAATAATGATCAAATTGAAACATTAAAAATAGAGAATAAAGAAACATTTGACCAATTAATGCAAGAAGTAAAGGCAAGCGACAACCCTCTCCAAAAAGGTCAAATCATTTCTAAACATCCCTTACGTCGAGAGCTGCCTCCTCCCATAAAACTTGCCTTGGAAATTATTTCAAAAAATCCGGGCCATTCCCTTTATTTAAGATTAAAAGGATCAGAAGAACCTATTGTGATTAAGAGTCATGAAGACTTAAAAAAACATGTGGCTGATTTTGATGAGAAGTTTAAAGAAGAACAACAAGGTTGGCACATGACTCAAACCGTAAGAGGTAAACTGGATATGGTCATTAAAGAAGTATTACGCCAATCACGGGAAGCACAAGAAACAGAAGCCATTAAAAGCCTTCGGGAAAGATTCGCAAAAGAAGCCAAAAATGCACCGGGTTCGACCAGCTCCATGTTTAACTTTTTTGCTAAAACCTCAGGAGTAGACGTCAAACCATTAACTCCACCTACGGTAGAGCAAACAGCTCAGCAAGAAAAAACTGCCACCCCAGGTGATAATGCTAAATCGGAAGAGGCTTCTCGCATACTCGATACCGAGGAAACCTCCACCAATAAACCTCGAATTTAACTATTCATCTTTTATTCATCTACAAAAATATCAGGATAAACGGGAACAGCAGGCTGCATTGCATAGTGTTCAAAATTCGCTATCCCATGCTCCCTCAGCAAATTTTCATCCACAAAGAAATTTCCTGTCACTTTGCGGCTATCACTGGTCAAAATAATATAGGCCGCATCAGCCATAATAGCTGGCTTCCGGCTGGCTTGATATAATTCTTTTGGGAAATTCACAGCAATGGCTGCTGTTGCAATTAAAGTTTTTGGCCATAATGAATTTACCGCAATTCCGGCTGACTTAAATTCCTCAGCCATCCCTAACGTGCACATACTCATCCCGTATTTAGACATTGTATAGGCAACATGCTGCTTAAACCATTTTGGCTTCATGCTTAAAGGGGGCGACAAATTTAATATATGGGGATTTTTTGATTTTTTAAGATACGGAATACATAATTTCGAACACATAAAAGTAGCACGGACATTGACAGAAAAAATCAAGTCAAATCGTTTCATCGGCATATCTTCAGTAGAAGCAAGATTAATAGCGCTTGCATTATTCACTAACATATCTATCCCACCAAAGGTATCCACCGTCTTAGCAATCGCTTCTGCCACATTATTTTCATCGCGCACATCTACGACTAAGGGTAACGCTTTCCCTCCTACCTGCTCAATTTCTTCAGCTACTGTATAAATAGTACCTTCCAAGTTAGGATGCGGCTCTTTTGTTTTCGCCGCTACGACGATATTCGCACCGTCACGAGCACATCGTAATGCAATCTCCCTACCAATGCCGCGACTAGCGCCAGTAATAAAAATCACTTTATTTTTTAAATTATCCATATTTCGTTCCTTTGGGTTAAATTTCCCGCCACATTTGATAACCTGTTATCGCATAATGTAACGTATGACATGAGGGTATCTCATTGCTTGCTTTTACATAAGTGCCTTGCAAACGTATAGATGAAAATAATACTGTCACACGATAATAATCAGCAAGGTATAGATGTTCATCGTCGTTAACAGCACTACAAGCATTTCTTCCTAATGCTTCAACCACATAATAATACTGATTTCCTGCAGAATTACCACCACAAGCTGTTTGCTGCCACCAGCTAAGCGGTTGTTTAGATAAGATGGAGGGGGAGGTGATAGGAATAGTACAATTTAAGTCATCGACAGCAGTTAAACTAAAGAGAATATTTCTTGCCTGGCTAATAGTGATATCCCGTTGCCAATTATCTTGATTCATTTTAATGATGATTCCTACGGTCGTAAGACCATATAAACTCATTATTGCAAAAATTTGCAGAAAAATGAGAACTACCAATAAAGAAAATCCCTTTGATACCCTAAATTGCAACATATACATGCCAAGTTTTATTAATTTGAGAGGAATGAAGATCTAGATCAATTGCGACTCCTACTATGCTAGACCAATCCGTGACTTTGTTTGCTGGTACATCAATTAATTTTCCTTCTTGATAAAGGGAATAAGCTAATTGCATATGATGAATGCCAGCAACCAGCTCTGTCTTACCATCAATTGTTTTTACAAATAAAGAATAAATAGGTGATCCATCTTTCTCATGATGATCACTTTTATCGATGTAATAAGTATTTATAGTAAATTCCCCCACTTCAGCATAGAGCTCATATTTATTTTGTAAAGGCGTGGTAGTAATGATTTTTTGTGAAGATTGCGAAGAGGAAACCGTTTGCGCTTGAAAAATTTCTGCGTGATAGCAATCCGAAATCATTAAAATATCACCTGCATGGAGGGTCACTTCTTTACTTACATATAACGTTGAAGCATCTTGCATATTTTTTAAAACCACATTTGGAAAAGTCAGACGCCTAACTGTTAACTGTGTATCTGTTCCAATTAATTTATTCTGAGGTGTAATCGAATACTCATTAGAATAAGTAGCAATGGGAAAATCATTTGTTAAAAGTGGACAGCCAATATAACCAGCATGTTGAATATCAGCTTTTAGAAAATCACTCGCTGTTTTAGCGTTATCCTGTAAATGGTTCAGGGCATCTTGCACATGATAACCGCGCTGGCTAGCAAGATAGATTTCAACCAATGAACTGATAATTAATAAACTAATGGCGACCGTGATCATCCATTCAATCAGCGTCTCACCTTTT